>NZ_FOXG01000005.1:356116-541553 GCF_900115645.1 Pseudomonas sp. NFPP07 | reverse complement strand
CAGCGCTTGCTACTGGCAAGGTCAGCACTGGAAAACGCTCAGCAATCCCTCACCGGGTGACCATCCAGTCCCTGAAAGCCCCGCGTGGTGGAACGTGCCCGCTGAGGGCGACCAATCGGCCTACCTACGCAAGGTCAATGCCCGTCGCTATCTGTTGGCGGAACATCTCGACGCCTATGCCCAAATGGCCGAGCAACAAGATCCCGGCCTATGGCTGAACGCTCAGTTGGCCTTGGCTGATGCTTGGGGCTGGCAATCATCGGAGCAACTGGAGTTCTTGTTGGCCCAGAGTTTAAAGGAAACAGACGGTACACTTGCCGAGCGCTGGCAGGCGCACCCTGAGGAAACTCCGGCAGCTCATTTCCAGCGGGTTTATCAGACAGCACAATTCTGGCAAGGAGACGCCTCGTAATGACACGAACATTTAAAGGCCTGTTTTGGGGTTCCTGTATGGCCCTGGTAGCAGGGTGCACTATTGGTAAATCGGAAAGCTTTATCTTTACTGCTGACCTGCCACCCAACTTCGCTTATTACGCGATAGCTAAATATGCACCTGCCGAGGGAGAAACCTGTACGGTGACTCTCGACGATAATCCATACCTGGGTTTTAACAGAGAGTGGCGCACGGAATACAAGCCGGAACATGAAATTCCAATTTATCGCACAGTTAAAGGCTGCCGACTGGTCATCTATAAAATCGACTTGGAAATAAATGCTACTTACGGAAAAACCCGTGGAGATTTCAGCGGCGACACAACGGCAATCGCTATTAGAAAAGAACTGGAAGAGCAATATAAAGGAACTTTTGATGCTGCTGGAGAAAGCGCCATAAATGGCCAGTGCCAATGGTTGTTCCGTACATCAGGAAAGACTCGCATCCTTAGAAAGCTCCTCGACTGCAAAAAGGTTGACGCTCAGGGAATGGTGACGAAAGGGCGTCCCGTTGGGGCTTACACCTTGGATCAACTACCGGGTAAAACCGTGAAGATGAATATCAGGCTGGCTGATGAGGAAAGACCGGGGTGGGGTGATACCTGGGTCAAGGTACCTAATGGCTGGAAACGCTGCCTGGGCAAAGGCCTTGAAGATCAAGACGCATATTGCTTCGGCAACTATAAAGATTTCAGCACTTTCAAAATGCCGGATGGCCGTACTTGTACCATTTACCCTGGCTGCACAGAATAAGGAAATCACTTAATGACTACTTTGGATGAAGAATTGAAGCACCCGCTAAACAATCGCATGTTCACTTGCCCTGTTCAAGGTAAATGGACCAGCTTTCAGTTAGTGGATGAGTTTGGCGAGGGGGCTCCATACGCAGGGCTGTCCTATAAAGTCATCGATACGGAAGGCTACACATACACCGGAAAGCTCGATGGCACGGGCAAAGGCAAAGTAGACAATCATTTTGCTGGCCCAATAGCGTTAATCATCGAAGAGCAATATCAAGGACAGGAACTAACCTATGTACGCCGGATGCAAAGACCATATTACCCACTTCCAATAACTGAACTTCAAGTTCGCGCCGAGCAAGCCCGTTATTTTCATAAAGACGGCTCACGGACCAAAAGCAATCCGGCGCAAGCCTGTGCGGATTTCTTTTGCCAAGTTGAAGTTCGTCATTTCGTCGAACATGTCGCGCATTTACCACCTGAGGTCGAGTGTCACTACCCACTCCGTCCGGGATGGGCCAAGCTGATGCGGGAGCATGGCGAGCGTGGTGTCTGTCTGCTGCCCAACAAGCACAACGTGTTGGAGGTTCGCCCTTTAAGGGCCTTGCGCCCGATGCTCTCCACCGATTCGCAGTTCTGTGCGCTGAATCTGTATCAACTCGCCATCATGGCTACCTTGAGCTACAACCCGTTTGGCCAGGAACCGGATAAGGCACCGATCACGAAGAAGACCGTAGGTTTCCCGCAGAAACCCAGTATGGGTAACTGGTTTGGCGACGCTCTGGCCAAGTTCGATGAAATCTGGAAGGTGGACCCTGGGCAAGCCAAGGCGTACTACCCGCTGTATGAAGACGTGCCGTATTCCAAACACCTGGAGATTGCACCGTTTGATCCTGACCTGTATCCATCGAATAGCCCGGATTTAGAAGAGAATCAGGAACACCCGGCCAAAATTCATTTTCTTGATGACCGAGGCCAGAACAAGGACACCGACACCCAAGCGTTTATCACCCATAACGATGAGCTGGTCCTGATCGCAGTACGTGGCACCAATGAAAAATTAGCGGATGGCCTTCGAGACGCCGATGCGCTCCAAGTTCCCTTTGTCGAAGGTGTGGGTAATGTTCACCGAGGATTCTATGAGGCCGCACTGAAGGTCTACGACCTCGCAGTAAATTATCTCGAAAAGTTCTACACCGGACAGAAGCTGGTTATCTGTGGTCACAGCTTGGGTGGAGCAATTACCTTGCTGCTCTCGGAGATGCTACGTCGTCGGGCTGACCGCTATGACATCGTGCTGTACACCTACGGCTCCCCAAGGGCTGCTGACGCGACCTTCGTAAAAGGCGCTGCTGACCTGGTGCATTACCGCATGGTCAACCATAACGACCCAGTACCCAGCGTGCCGGGGACCTGGATGAACACCAAGGCATCTGTCTATGGCACAGGGGCAGCCTTGACCTTCGTCAACGTCCCCTTGGGCCTCTCGGTGTTCGTAGCAGGTATTACCAACCTGAGCGGAGAACCCTATGAGCATCACGGGACGTTGTACCACTTCTTTCCAGTAGACCTGGGTGGCAAGGAGAAATCCGCCATCCTTTGGGAGCCAGGTTGCGACACCATTACCCAGCATGCGGCCTGCACCCTGGCCATTCAACAGAACAAGGGATTGCCTGAAAGATCGGGCTTGATTTCGCAGATTCTTGACGGGGGTAATCATTCAATGGTCGGCGGCTATATCCCTGGTTGCTGGGCGACATTTCGACGCTGGCAGGAGGCCCTGGAGCTCAAGCGTTCGCGAGTGACCGATGGAGAGGTCGAACGGGTCAAAGGGGACCTGACAAAAATCACTGACCAACTGCGCCTCAAGCGCCGCATGCTCAACGGTAACCCTGGTCCCTATGGCCGAGCCCATGAACTAGTCATCGAGGCGCTCAATCGCGAGGTCGATAAAGTGCAAATGACCCTCGAACGTTTGGAGACCCTGCGCCGAGTGACGATTGACGAGAAGTTTGTTTATGGGTCGGTTTCAACACAGCCTGACCTGTTGACCGAGAGCCTGCCTCGCTGGAATGCTCACCCGGAAAACAGAGTCGCCGAACAACTGGCCATGGCCCCTACTGCAAGCGCTGATGATGGTCTGTTGGCCTCAATCTACGGACACGCCATTGGCGCACCACATACGCTTGATATTGATTCAATCGTCTAATGACGGAGCAGTAGCAGGCAACGCGCGACGAAATGGTGTGCCTACACAATCTCCCACTCGAATCGCTACGGTTTGAAGAACCCTTCAAGAACCTTCGCCACGGTTTCAACGGGCACTCCAGCGCCGTAGATGTCAAAAGTAATCGTCCTCGCAGTGTGCCCCATCACCGCCTGAGCGTGAGTCGTGGAACCCCCTTTGACCTGCATCACTCGCGCCGGCCGCCGCGATAGGCCCCCGGTGGCAGCCCGGTCCACTGTTTGAAGGCGCGCTGGAAGGCGCTGGGTTCCGAGTAGCCCAGGCGTTCGGCCAATTTGGCGACGCTCACCGAGCCGCGGGCGAGCAGGGTGCAGGCCAGGTCCCGGCGCAATTCATCGCGCACCCCGAGGAAGGTCACGCCGAGCGCCGCCAAGCGGCGGGCCAGGGTCTGCCGCGAAATGCCCAGGGCTCTGGCCGCCTCGAGTTCCGACAGCCCGGCAAAGGGCTCGGCGGTGCACAGCAAGGCGCGCAGGTGCGCTTCGAAACTGGCCAGCGGGCCGGGGGCGATCACCGCCGGCAACAGGTGGCGGGCGAAGCGCGCGGCCTCCGCCGGCCGGCGCATCATCGGCGCCTGCAGGTTCACCGCCGGCAGCTCCAGCCATGCCTGAGTGGCGAAACCGGTTGGCGGCCGAACAGAAAGCGTGTTTGCGCGGTGAAGGCGCTGAGATGCCCGGGCAGGACGATCCGCCGCAGCGGCAGGATTTCGCCGGTGAGCCAGCTGCCGGTGTGCCAGAGCGCCAACAGCAGCATATGCGGCCAGAGCACCGAATCGGTCTGCGCCCCGGGGCGCGGTGTCAGCAACAGGCGGGCAATCCTGGCGTGTTTTTCCAGGCGCCAGGGCGGCGAATCGTCGAACAGCTTGTAGAAGCGCGCGGCCTCTTCGAAGGCCTCGGCCAGGGTCGGCAGGTGCACCAGCAACCGCAGCAATTGTTCGAAGCTACCCAGCGGCACGGTACGGGCGAAGAAACCCAAGGCTTCGTCATCGCCGACGCCCACGGCCAGGCGACTCAAGGCGCGGTAGTTGAGCGGCGCCACGCGATAGCCGTCGCGAAGGGCTTCCCTGGGCAAGTCGCAACGCTCGAGCAGCGCGGCGCGTGCGTCGGCGTCGAGACGCAGTTGCCCCAGCATCTCACGCACAAAACGCGCGGGAATGGTCGGGGCGACGATCCAATGCGGGTAAGGGCGGGTCATGTCATTTGAGGCAAAGCGTCATTGGCGGGCACTCCAGAGTCCGGCAGATTGATGCGACCCACTCCCAGGAGCCAGTCGATGACTACAACAACCTTGCCCGAGCGGCACGACTACATGAGCAGCGGATGCGCCAGGACTTATCGATCGACCGCCGGTACCCAACCCGCCGTGCCCGCCGCGCAACTCGACGAGCTGATGGCTCGCCTGCAACGCGACGGCTTCGTGGTGCTCGAACGGCTGTTCGATGAGCAGCAGGTTAGTCGCATGCGCGAGGATCTGCTGGGACGTTTCTGCCAGACCGGGCGCAACTCGTTCGAGGGCGCACGCACCCAGCGGTTGTATGCGCTGATTGCGAAAACGCGGGTCTGCGATGGGCTGGTGGAGCACCCGCTGATCCTGGGCCTGCTGGACCGGCTCCTGGCGCCCAATTACCTGCTGTCGCAGCTGCAGGCGATCAATATCCTGCCGGGTGAGTGCGCCCAGCACCTGCATTACGACGACGCCTTCTATCCCATGGCCCGCCCGCGGCCGGCCTATGGCGCGGCGACGATCATGGCCCTGGACGACTTCACCGACAACAACGGCGCCACCGTGGTGATTCCCGGCAGCCATCTGTGGGACGGGCGCCTGCCCACCCAGGCCGAGCAGGCCGCCGTTCTGCCGGTGGTCATGCCCAAGGGCTCGATGGTGTTTTTCCTCGGCACCCTCTGGCACGGCGGCGGCGCCAATCGCAGCGGCGCGCCACGCCTGGCGCTGACGGCGCAGTACTGCGAACCCTGGGCGCGCCAGCAGGAGAACTTCATCCTGTCGACCCCGCGCCACGTCGCCCGGCAATGCAGCGAACACATCCAGCGCATGCTCGGTTACTCGATCCACGCGCCGTTCATGGGCATGGTCAATGGCATGCACCCCAAGCGCATGCTCGAAGAGCCGCAGGGGCGCTGAGTGCTGCCAGGCCGAGGGGCTCAGTTGCCGTCGGCGACCTTCCTTTCTATCTCGGCGATTTTCCTGGCGATATCCTCGGCCTCCTGCTCGTTGCCTTTTGCAGGGTCTGGCGTGGCGGCGTCATCGAGGCCAGGGCTCTGCTCTTCCTCGTCGCCAGGGTCCGGCTGCCCGGGGCGTTCTTCGGGGGTGGTCCCGGAGGTCGATGTGGATGCTTTCGGATTGTACGATTCAGGGTTCATGCTGGGGCCCTCGCTGGGGTTCTTGATGGTCAAGGGGGAGGCCTATACCCCGAAAGGAAAGGTGTCTTCTTCATGACTGAGACCGCTCGCCACCGGTAGCGGGGTAACGGCACCGGTCGTTTCATGCCAGACCAGCGCATCGAACTGCTCGCCCAGCACCGCCTGGAAATAATGGCTCTGGCGCTCCGTCGCGGGCCGGTAGATGACGCCGATCGCCCGCTCCAGCAGCGGCTCGGACAGCGCCTGGCGCAGGTCTTCGCGCTCGGGGGCGCGCCAGTCGGTCAGCGAGGCGGGAATGCCCGCCTGGAGAAACTGCTGCTCCCAGCTGTCCGCAAGGGAAGGCCGCACCTCCTTGATCCCCATGTCACCGTCCCAGTTGTCAGCGGCCACCACCTGGCCGCGGTCGGTGCTCATACCGATCAGCACGGCAGCATCGCCGTAGGCCGTGCGGCACAGCTGGCCGATGTTGAACTCGCCGCGCCAGCCCATGTCGGTCGCCGCCGCGTTGCCGATGTGCGAGTTATGCGCCCAGACCACCGCCTTGGCGCCCGCGCCGCGGTGCGCGAGCAAGGTCTGCAAGGTCTCGAACATGTGCTTGTCGCGCAGGTTCCAGGAGGCGGCCGAGCTTCGGTACATGGCCCGGTAGTACTGTTCGGCAGAGCGTATGACCCGGGCATTCTGGGTGGCGCTGAAGAGCGCTTCAGGGTTGCTGGCAAGGCGTTCGCTCAACAACGTGTTCAACTGCTGGACCACCGCTTCCTCGCAGGAAGCTTCGTGCCCGCGCTCGACGAAATGGCCATACAGCGCCGGGTCGTCCTGCCAGGGCGTCAGGCAGCCATAACGCCGACGCGCTTCATGCGCCAGCCGGGCGTCGGTGCGATCGAGGTAGGCCAGTACTTCGCTGATGGAATTGCGCAGGCTGTAGACATCCAGCCCACGAAACTCGACCCGCTGCTGCGCGGGCAGGGGGCGATTGTGGCGGTGCAGCCAACGGATGAAGTCGCACACCTCGACGTTGCGCCACATCCAGCTCGGAAAGCGGCTGAACGCCTGCTGCCCGGCGGTGGACGGGCCCAGGTCGCGCACATGCCGGTCGATGTGTCCGGCGTCGGGCCAGTCGGCCTCGATGGCGACGATGCCGAAGCCGTGGTGGGTGATCAGCCGTTGGCTGATGGCCGCGCGGGTTCGATAGAACTCACGGGTGCCGTGGCTGGCTTCACCGATCAGCACCACCCTGGCATCGGCATAACGGTCGAACAGCTCGCCGAAAGCCTCGGATTCGAGGGCGGGCAAGGGCTCGGCGTATCGGCGCAGCAAGGCCTGGAGCGCGGTGCCGGGTTGGCGGGCCGCCTGCGGGTCCTTGGCGTGTGACTTCATGGCGCTGCCTCCTCTTGGGTCGAGGATTTGAATGGCCAGGGTCGATATAGAGCAGACGCTGGCGCGGCGGCGATGTTCCCGCCCGGGGACCGAAGGTCGAGGGTTCAACGCCTGAATGCCGCGAGGGCATGGATGACCTCGCTGGCACAGGCTCCGGCCAAGGCGAGCGCCATGTCCTTTTGCGCGTCCCAGGGATCGCGCTGGGTCGCCAGGAAAGCCTTGGCCTTGTCCTCTCCCAGGTACTGACCTCCGATCCATTCGATCAGCTCGTACGACGCGGAAGTGGCCAGGATCAGGCTGAGCGTGAGGGTGGCCAGCCAGAAGCCACGCAACGGCGTGCGGCGCTCCAGCAGTTCGCGCACCGGCAGATAGAACAGCAGGCCGTAGCTCAGATGTACCAGGCGGTCATATTGGTTGCGTTCCCAGCCCAGGGCGCCATTCAGCGACTGCCCGGTGACATGGCGCAGCCACTCGTCATAGGGCACCTTGGCATAGGTGTAGTGGGCACCGAGCTCATGTATGGCCAGCAATAAAAGAATCGAGCCATACGCCAGCGGGGACAGGCGCACATATCGCCAACCCGCCAGCAGTGCCAACAGCAAGGCGACAGGTAGGGCATTTTCCAGGAGCCAATCCACGCGATTGTGCGGCGCGATACCGGACGCAACGACCAGGGCCATGCCAAGCACCAGGCTGACGGTCACTTGAGCGGGGGAGGCGTGCGATATCTTCGAATTGTCCATACGCGCACTTTCGAAGGGGCCGGTCAGCTTGTCGCGCCAGGGCCGCGGCATGAGCCCAGCGCCAGGCCAGGTAACCACCCGGGCCCCTCGACAGTCTCGCGACCCAGGAGGCCGACACGGCGTTCGACCGGTTTCATAGCCGCTCCCGCGCACTTTCAAAAATGCCTATGCATTGGGTCTTTCCGGCGCCGGGACGTTCGTTGCAAGACGCCGGGAAGAGACGAATGGCACCCGGCCGCAATGGCAGCGGAGTGCCCCGGCGTCATGCTCGGTTGCCTCGAGAAAGGTTGAACCCGTCGAGCGGGAATGAAACCTAAGTTGTATCAACCCGAAGGGAGTAGCCGTCATGACAGATCTTGTCAGCTATTTTTGGATCTTCGTCGCCGCGATGATCATCCTCCTCGATCTCTGGGCAATCATCAGCGTCTTTCGCAGCAGCAAGTCCGCCGGGGTCAAGGTCATGTGGTTCCTTGGCATCGTCATCTTTCCCGTGCTGGGCCTGATCGCCTGGGGCATCGCCGGCCCGCGCGGAATCAAGCCGGGTAGCGGGCCGACGTCGCCCGAGCACAGCAAAGGATAGTGACTGCGGGGAGCGCAGGCCGGCATCGCCTGGGCGCCAGGCGAGGGCCGCTACGTGGCGATCCGCGCAGCGACCCACCGGGTAAACACCGGCCGTGGCCGCTCGGCCACAGCCGTCTGGGGCCAGGCTATCAATGGGCCTTGGCCACGCCCTGCAGCACCGTGCTGTTGGCCTGGCTATCGTGGGCCTTGACGATATTGCCCAGGGACACCACGCCCACCAGGCGTTTCTGCCGATTGACCACCGGCAGGCGCCGCAGCTGGATATCGGCCATGTTACGGGCCACTTCACCGACCTCCTGGTCGTCGAAGCAATAGCGGATGTCGCTGCTCATCACGCTGCTGATCGGCATATCGCAGCTTTGGCCCTTGGCCACGGCACGAATGACGATATCGCGGTCGGTGATCATGCCGACCAGCCGGTCCTCGTTGTTCACCAGGATGGCGCCGCTGTCGATGCTGGCCATCATGTTGGCGACTTCCCGCAGCGTCTGCTCGGGACGTGCGGTCTGTACGTCACGGGTCATGACTTCAGAGATCTTCATCATGGTTCTCCTCGAAAGGCCGGGCCGTGGTGGCCCGGCATGAGAGGCAAGGGCCGGAGCCCTTGCACGGTGGGGCTCAACGATCAGCTACGCCCTCCGCGGGCGCCGCTGGGTTGGCCGCCTTTCTTGTTGGCGTCCGACGCTTTCTGCCGGTCGTTGGCAACGTTGCCGCCCGATGCCTGGCCACCTTTCCTGCCGGCTTCGGATGCTTTTTGACGATCGTTCGCAAAATTCCCGGGATTGGAATGTCCGGTGTTGGC
Organism: Pseudomonas sp. NFPP07; assembly: GCF_900115645.1. Taxonomy (NCBI): domain Bacteria; kingdom Pseudomonadati; phylum Pseudomonadota; class Gammaproteobacteria; order Pseudomonadales; family Pseudomonadaceae; genus Pseudomonas; species Pseudomonas sp. NFPP07. The sequence continues at coordinate 532,257 of NZ_FOXG01000005.1, read as the reverse complement.
CATGATTCGCTACCTCTTGGTCGATTGAATTTCGCTCGCAATTGCAGCAAGCACTAATTGGGAGTACCGGGATTTTTCAAAAGTTGAAATTTGTTCGGCGGCGTACGACGAGTGGTTAGCCGCTAGGGACGGGGGCCTTCGAGGGTGCGTTCTGTCCGTCTTCGGCAAACTTTTCTGAACGCCGCTCGCCAGCCCCGAGTCAGTTTGCTTATGGGGCGCTGCCTGTCTGCGGCGCCGATTTGCCCCCCTGGAGCCACGCCATGAACCTGACCCGAGTGTTATCGCTGCTGTGCTGCCTGCTGGTCCTGCAAGGCTGTTTTGAAAACACCGAGGATAAAGACAAGGACAACTCGAAATCCTCGGTGCAGATGACCCAGCCGGATGCCGACAAGAAGTGATCCGGCCCGGCGCCTGGCTTGCGTTTGTGGTTGGGCCAGGCGCGCACCGGACCGTTGAGCTGAACATTGGCGCCCGGTCGGGACTCGAAAGTCTATCGGTCATCAACAGAGGAGAACGGTCATGATCAGCGAACGCAAGGCCTCGGTACTGGAGGCCTGGAAGATCCTGCTGGAGGACCGCGGCTACCGTGCGGACTCGCCCGACGCCTGGCATCAGGCGCTGCTGGACGCGGCGGAAAACATGCTGCGCAGCGGTGTGATCGACCAGGCCGGCTGGCTTGAACTCAAGGACCAGGCCAATACCGCCTATGAGCGGGCCATCGAGGAAGCCGTGGCGCAAAGGGTCGCCGATCCGAAGGCGTGAGCCGGCAAACCCCGCGCTCAGGCGGGGTTTGCCGGTGCTTCACTTGGTCTTGGACTGCAGGTGCCTGGCCATGTCCAGGTGGTCCTGCAGCTTGGGCAGGGTCTCCTCGGCGAAGGCTTTCAGGTCCGGCTTGTCCGAAGACGCCACTTCTTTCTTGAACAACTCCACGGCCTTCTCATGGGCCACTACCTGGTTGTCGGCATAGGCCTTGTCGAAGGACTCGTCGCGCATCTCCAGGATCATTTGCTTGGCCTTGGCCGTCAGCGAGGCTTCGTCCGGGATCTGGATGTCGAGTTTTTTCGCCAGCACCAGCAATTCCTGATTGGCTTTGCTGTGATCACTGATCATCTGCGTGGCAAAGGCCTTGACGTCCGCGGAGGCGCTTTTTTCCAGGGCCAGCTTGCTGCTTTCGATTTCATTGATCCCGGCTTGCGCGGCCTCTTCGACAAAGTCGCTGGAGCTCATCGCCATTGCACTTGAAAGGCTTCCTGCGCTCAGCAGGAACAACAGGCCCACTTGTTTCATCAGCAGGTTGTTCATGTTCTTTCTCCATTCGTGGCACGACAGGTGTCGCCTGACGGTTGATAGGGAACCTGCGGCAAAGGTTTAAATTATTTCCAGGTTTTTCGACCATCCGCAGGCCGCAGGCGTGCCGGGTTCAACCAGGTGTGACTCAGCGGCCGCAGCGCTGGCGAATCACCTGCGCCGCTTCATCCGCGAGGATCTGGTAGAGCGCCGGGGAAGGGTGGAAGCCGTCCCCGGCCATCAGGCTGGCGGCCGGCTGGAAGCGGGTCGCCAGCAATACGCAGCGATCCTGGCCGGCCAGCAGTTCGACCAGCAGGCTATTGAAACGCCGGGCCCTGAGGCCCAGGTACCAGCGCAGCGGCTGGGGCAGGGCGGGAAACAGGTGCATGGGCGGCACGGGCAGGAAGAGGATATGCCGGGCCTCGAAGCGCTCGCTCAAGAGTGCGATCAGGCGCGAGATCCGTGCCTGCCATTCGGCCGCCGCGATGCGGCTGGTGACGTCGTTGACGCCGATGGACACCAGGGTCACATCGAAGGGCTCGGTCGGGCCGTTCTCCAACAGCTGGAACAACTGCCGCGAGTCCAGTCCGGACTGTGCCCGCAGCTGCCATGACAGCTGGAAGTCGCCGGCGAGGCCTGCCACCAGCCGGCCGGCGATCGCCTCGTCCTGGGTAAGGGCGCCGACACCCGCCGCTGCGGAATCGCCGAGGATCAACAGGCGCAGGGCCGGCCCGCTGGCGTCGGCGTGCCTGCCTTGGCGCGGGCCTTCGGCCTCCGGCAACCTGGGGGTGACCCAGCGGGTGTAAAGGCCCTGGGCGAGTAACAGCGGCCCCAGGGCCACCTTGGCGAACACGTCGGTCATGGACAGTTACGCTCGCGGTAAAAAAGGTGACGTTGGCAGGTAGCAGTGGCCCGCCTCGGAACGGGTATGACAGGCGAGTGTAGTCCTGACCGCCGGTGACGCCGAAGGGTGAATAACGGCCCCCGGTTATCCCCGATAGCCAATCGCAATTACCCCCGGTTTTTCATCGCCAAATGGAAGAATTGACCCGCTCGCCATGACCTAGTATGGCGGCTGTAGGGCGTTTTAAAGCGGCTGGCGCACCGAGGTTAACCGGCCCGGTGCGCAGGCAGTCGGTTGTTCGGCCATCAGAAAAAGAACCGGTCGCGACACAGGTGTCCCCAAGGACAGAGGGACCGGTCTGCAGCACATGCAAGGAGCAGCGCATGACACCCGTGAAGCTGATGTTGAGCATTTTCCTTCCTTTGGTGCTGTTACAGGGCTGTAGCAGCGAGACGAAAAACCCCTGCGGCGACAAGCCCGGCGAGCGACTCGACGAGGCCAAGTGCGTCGGCCGCGATGCCGGCAGCCTCAGAGGCGCCGACGAGGACTACTTCGCCGACATGGACTACGGCGTGTCCAGGCAACCGCAGTTGTTGGTCGAGCGACTGTCGCCCTTCATCCCTGGCATTACCGAACAGCAGGCGCTCCAGGCCTTCGCCCGCGGGCGCAACAACTGGATCGTCTGGACCGCCGGCAACGATGCGCTGTGGGACAAGCTCTCGCGCGACAGCGTCGGCAACCTGGACCTGCTCAAGACCGTCTCCAACCACCCGAGCCTGAAATACAACCGCGATAAACGCTGGCAAGTGCTGGGGGTGGTCAACGAGCCCTGCTACGTCAAGGGCGAGGGGCCGCGCGACGACCGCTACGGCCTGTGGCTGGACAAGCGCGACCCGTCCTGCGCCGCCGACCCTTTCGAGAACGAAACCAAGTACCCCGGGGTGAAGATCGGCGCCCGGGGCAAGAACCTGCCGGTGGGCTCCTATTACGGCTACGGCACCGGGATCGTCGGCCTGCGGCTGTTCCCCAACCCGGACTTCGACGAGCACGCGCAGAAGAAGTGGGACGCCAAGCGCTATTACGAAGACCCGGCTTATTACAACGACAGCAAGCTGGTGAAACCTTACCGGGTCGGCATGTCCTGCGGCTTCTGCCATGTCGGGCCGAACCCGACCAACCCGCCGGCCGACCCTGAACATCCGGCCTGGTCCAACCTCAACTCCAACCCCGGCGCGCAGTACTTCTGGGTCGACCGGATCTTCATGTGGAACCAGGACCCGAGCAGCTTCCCGTACCAGCTGTTCCACACCTCGAAACCGGGAGCGCTGGACACCTCGTTCGTCTCCACCGACTACATCAACAACCCGCGCACCATGAACGCGGTCTACAACCTCAAGGCGCGCATCGAACTGGCCTCGAACCTGGGCAAGGAAAAACTCGCCGGCGGCGGGCTGGACAACCGCCAGTTCAACGAGGTGCCCGGCGTGCCGCCGGACAGCCCGCTGGCGCAGTTCTACAAAAAGCCTGACACCGTATTCACCCCGCGGGTGCTCAAGGACGGCGCCGACTCGGTGGGCGCGCTCGGAGCCTTGAACCGGGTGTTCATCAATATCGGCCTGTACAGCGAGGAATGGACCACCCACTTCCGGCCGCTGATCGGCGGCAAGCCGATCACCCCGTTCCGTATCGACGTGGCACGCAAGAACTCCTCCTACTGGAACGCCAACGAGGCGCAGACCCCGGACCTGGCGTTGTTCTTCCTGGCCTCGGCGACCCCGGACTACCTGAAGAACGCCCCCGGTGGCACGGCACACCTGAGCGAACCGGCGGCGGTACTGGAGCGCGGCAAGGAAGTGTTCGCCGACACCTGCGCCCGTTGCCACTCCAGCAAACTGCCGGAAAAGGCCTGGACCTTCTTTCCCGACCATGGCTGCGTGAACGACGGTTACCTCAAGTGCTGGAACAATTACTGGACCTGGAGCAAGACGCCGGAGTTCAAGACGGCGATGCGCGCCATCGTCAAGGATGAGAAGTTCCTGACCGACAACTTCCTCTCCACCGAACTGCGGGTGCCGGTCACCCTGACCGAAACCAACGCCTGCAGCCCGCTGGCGACCAACGCCCTGGGCGGCAATATCTGGGACAACTTCTCGTCGGAGTCGTACAAGCAATTGCCGGCGGTAGGCTCGGTGCTGGTGCAGAACCCGTACACCGGCGAGCCCTGGGAATACGCGATGCCGGCGGGCGGACGCGGTTATACGCGGCCGGCCTCGCTGGTCAGCGTGTGGTCCACCGCGCCGCTGCTGCTGAACAACCGCCTGGGGCAATTCCACTGGAAGGGTGGGGTGGAAGACCGCATGGCGTCCTTCGACAGCGCGATCGAGATGTTGCTGTGGCCGGAACACCGCACCGGCGACTTCCAGGTCATGACCCGCTCCGGCAAGACTCACATGGGCACCGTCGACGTCACCAGTGAGACCAGCTACCTGCGGGTCAGCAGCGGCTATCTGCCGACCTTCCTGCAAAAACTCGAAGGCCTGTTCGGCCGCTGGCTGCCGTGGCTGTTCGGCGAGGATGGCATCCAGCTCGGGCCGATCCCGCAAGGCACGCCGGTGAGCCTGCTGTCCAATATCGACCTGGAGAAACGCGACCAGGTGCTGGACCTGCTGCTGAAGATCAAGCACGACCTCAAGCAACTGCCGGCCGGTGCCACCGACGAGGAAGCCCGCAAGGTCTTCGCCGGCCTGGTCAAGCCGCTGCTGCAGGTGAGCAAGTGCCCGGACTTCGTGGTGGACAAGGGGCATTACTTCGGCACCAGCTTCCTCAAGGAAGAAGCGCCCCTGAGTGATGCAGACAAACGGGCCTTGATCGCCCTGCTGAAAACTTTCTAGGTGGCCAGCGATGAACAACGAAATGGATTACGAGTACATCGTGGTGGGCTCCGGGGCAGGGGGCGGCACCGTCGCCGCACGCCTGGCCGAACAGGGCCGCAAGGTGCTGGTGCTGGAGTCTGGCAGCGACCCGGCGGCGGCGGACACCACCGCCCCGCGGCTGCCGGAGGAGTACGAAGTGCCGGCGTTCCACCCGCGCTCCACCGAGAACGATGCGATGCGCTGGGACTTCTTCGTCCGCCACTACAGCAACGACGCCCGCCAGTTGCAGGACCCCAAGTTCACCCGGACCTTCCAGGGCGAGAACGTCGACGGGGTGCTGTACCCGCGGGCCAGTTGCCTGGGCGGCTGCACCGCGCACAACGCGATGATCACCGTCTACCCGCACAACCAGGACTGGGACCATATCGCGCAGATCACCGGCGACCCGTCGTGGAAGGCCAGTGCCATGCGCGAGCACTTCCAGCGCCTGGAGAACTGCCATCACCGGCCGTTCCAGCGGTTTCTCTCCTGGTTCGGCATCAACCCGTCGCGGCATGGCTTCAAGGGCTGGCTGCACGTGGAAAAGGCCGTGCCGGAAGCGGTGATCGACGACCTGTCGCTGGTGCGCTCGATCGTCAAGTCCGCCGAGCAGGCGTTCAAGACCCTGGGCGAAACCCTCAAGCGCATCGGCTGGCAATTGCAGGGCGTGGGCGACCCCAACGACTGGCGGCTGGTGCGCGAGGAAGCCATCGGCCTGCGCTATCCGCCGCTGACCACCCGGCACCACCATCGCCACGGGACCCGCGAACGCCTGCTGGATGTGCAAAAGCGCCACCCGGACAACCTGCACATCGAGCTGGATGCGCTGGTGACCCGGGTGCTGCTCGATGACCAGCAGCGCGCCTATGGCGTGGAGTACATCAAGGGCGCGCGGCTGTACCGGGCCTGCACCTTGCCGCGCAATGCCGCCGGTGAACTGCGCCAGGTGCACGCCAGCCGCGAAGTGATACTCGCTGGCGGCGCCTTCAACACCCCGCAACTGCTGATGCTCTCAGGGATAGGCCCGCGCGAAACCCTGGAAGCCAAGGATATCCCGGTGCGGGTCGAGTTGCCGGGCGTCGGGCGCAACCTGCAGGACCGCTACGAGGTCGGGGTGGTCAACCGGATGAACTTCGAGCACTGGGAAGTGCTCAAGGACGCGCGCTACGCCAAGGGCGATCCGCAGTACGAGGAGTGGGCCAAGGGCAAGGTCGGGGTCTACAGCACCAACGGCGCGGTCCTGGCGATCATCAAGAAATCCCTGAAGCAACGGCCGCTGCCGGACCTGTTCTGCTTCTCCCTGCTGGCGCTGTTTCGCGGCTATTTCCCCGGCTACTCGAAGCTGATCGTCGAGCACCTGAACTACCTGACCTGGGCCATACTCAAGGCCCATACCAACAACAACGCCGGCTACGTCACCCTGCGTTCGAAAGACCCGGCCGACACCCCGCTGATCAACTTTCATTACTTCGAGGAGGGCAGCGACACCCAGGGCGAAGACCTGCAATCGGTGGTGGAGGGCATCAAGTTCGTGCGCAACCTGGCCCAGCCGTTGAAAGACGCCGGGCTGATCGCCAGCGAGGAACTGCCCGGCGATGAAGTGCAGACCGACGAACAGCTCAAGACCTTCGTCATGAACCAGGCCTGGGGCCACCACGCCTCCTGCACCTGCCCGATCGGCGCCGACGACGACCCGATGGCCGTGCTCGACAGCGCCTTCCGCGTGCGCGGTGTGGGCAACCTGCGGGTGGTGGACGCCTCGATCTTCCCGAAAATCCCCGGGTTCTTCATCGTCACCTCGATCTATGTCGCGGCGGAGAAAGCGGCGCAGGTGATCCTGCAGGATGCGGCCGCGGTACGGGCGCAGGCAGTGCGGGGGGCAGGGCAGGCTACGGCCAGTGCGGACAGAGCGACCACGGTGGAGGCGATGGTTGCGTCAAAACGCTGAACGCTGGACAGGAGGCCGGGCCGTTGAAAGGCTCGGCCTTTTTTTGTCCTCACGGCGTGCCCGGATGCGGATCCGGATACTCAGCCATCACCTCCAGCGGCTTTGCATAAGGCCCATCCCACAATTGCGCGTGCAGCTCACCGATGCGCCTGGCCATCGCGCTGTCGTGCATCACCACTTCCAGGTTGCGCGAATTGTCCAGGTAACCGCCGAGCCAGTTGCTGGTGCCGATCCAGGCCACCTGCCCATCGATCTCCATGGTCTTGCTGTGAATCACCCGGGCATAGGGAATGAACCCCTGGGGCGCCTGGGGCAGAGTGACGATCCTGACCTGGACATTGGGCAGCACCGCCAGGCTTTTCAGGTAGGGCAGTTCCAGCTTGTCGGTGTTCCAGTTGGACACCATCAACTTGATCGACACACCTCGCGCCGCGGCTGCCCGCACGGCATTGTCGATCAGCGGGTAATAGGGCCGGGTCCGGTCAGGCCCGTAGGACAGCGGCGCATAGTCCAGCAGTTGCACCCGCACTTCGTTCTTCGCTTCGGCCAGCAGGCGCGGCAACTCCTGTTGCGAGTCGCCCACGCCGGGCGGGTTGTAGCGTTGCGGGCTGGCCACCAGGTAATTGCCGCGGCGTAGCGGCGGCTGGCCGTGGGCGGGCTGGGGCACCGGCTGGTTTGCCGCCACGGCCGCCTGGGCCTGCCAATCCTGTTCGAAGATCGCCTGCACCTGGGCCACGGTGGTTGCATCGCTGATGCGCAACCCGGTTTCGTGGATATGCTCGAGCGAGCGCCAGTCGAAGTTCTGGCTGCCGATGAATGCCTGTTTGCCATCCACCACCATGTACTTGGCATGGATGATCCCGCCGCTCACCTGGGCATAGGGCAGTACCCGGAAGGTCAGGTTGGGAATCGCCCGCAGGCGCTCCAGGGTGGCGGGGTCTGACAGCTTCAGGCCCTTTTCTTCCAGCAGGAAGCGAATCTTCACGCCGCGTTTGCCGGCCGCCTCAAGGTGTTCGATCACCGTGCCGAGCACCGACCCGGGATGGTCCGCCGCATAAAACTGGCCGATGTCGATCCGGCTTTTCGCGCCATCGAACAGCTCGATCCACACGGGGCCGGGTTGCCGCAGATCCGCCGTGCCAAGCGCAGTGTCCACCGGCACCGTATGCACCAACTCGAACCCCGCAATGGCAAAGTCCGCCTGGACCAGCGGACTGACGAGCAAGCCAGCCAGGCCTGCGATCCGAACGCTGAGCAGCGCTCGTGGAAACTTCATGCATACGGACATAGGCGTCTCATGTCGGAAAAAGGCGGACGCAGCCTGCGCCCGCCCTGGTGGTTACGCGGTAGTACGGCTGTGCAACGGGGTCGGTACCCGCTGCGGCACCTCATCCTGCACACGGGCACCGGTGGCCGCGCGGATCAGCAGCATCTTCAGTTGATCGTTGATGCGCTCCAGGCTGTCCTGGAAAAAATTATGGAATACCACGCAGAACAGGGCGATGGCGATCCCCAGGCCGGTGGCGAACAACGCCGTGCCGATACCGCCGGAAATCTGGCCCGGATCGGACACCCCGGCGCTGGCCAGGGCCTTGAAGGTGTCGATGATCCCCAGGATGGTCCCCAGCAAGCCTAGCAAGGGGGCGGCGGTGGTGATGGTCTCGATGATCCACAGGCTGCGAGCCAGTGGCGCGCGGGTCGACAGGTACTGGCTCTCGATCACGTCGTCCAGGTCCTTGCGCGAACCGTGGGCAGCCTTTTGCGCCAGCACCGGCAGGACCATGCTCAAGGGCAGGCTGTCGCGGCGGGTCACGCCTTGCGGCAGGTCCCGCTCACTGTGCACGTGACCGCCCAGGGCCTCCATCAACGCCCTGGCCTGGCGCCGCACATAGGCGAAGTAGAGACCGCGCTCGATGGCGATGAAGATCGCGATGGCCACCGCGGCATACATCACATAGAAGGTGATGTCGTGAAGCAGGTTCATGTCCATGATGCTTTACCTCATTCTTCGATAAATGGCGGATGACGATCAGAAATTCGCTTCCAGGGAGACGGTCACGGTCCGTTCCAGGCCCACGATGTAGGCCGGGTCGCCGTCACGGAAACCGCCGTAGGGCGCGGCGTTGGTCTTGGTGGTGTACACGCCGTCCAGGTACTTCTTGTCGAACAGGTTGTCGACGTTCAGGCGCAGGGTCGCGTCCTTGACCACTTTCTTGTCCACCGGCAGGTAGATACCGGCGCCGAGGTTGAACACGGTGCGTCCGGAAATGGCTTCGTCGTTGGTCAGGTCGCCATACAGCTTGCTGGTGTATTTGCCGCCGAAGGTGCCGTAGAAGCGCCCGTCGTCGTAGCCGATGTTGGCCGCCAGCATGTTCTTCGGCACGTTGGCGAACTGCTTGCCGCTGGTGGGCAGGACAATGGCCTTGCCGGCGTTGTAGACGGTCAGGTCGTCCTGCTGCTCGGCGCGGGTGTAGGTGTAGGAGGTGTAGTAGTTGAAGTGGTGGGGCAGCAGGCCACTCCATTCCAGTTCCAGGCCGCTGTTGTCGACAGCGCCGGCGTTGATGTCGGCGAAGTCGCCGTTGATGTCCCTGGACGAGACCTGGCGGTCCTTGAACTGCATGTAGAACAAGGTGGCGGCCAGGGTCATGTCGTCGCCGCTGTAGCGCCAGCCCAGCTCATGGTTCCAGCTGGTTTCCGGCTTGGAGTCGATGGAGCCGACACCCTGGTCGTAGAGCACGTAGTTCTGCGGGATGCGCATGTTGCGCGACAGGCTGTAGAACACCTGGTCGTGCTCGTCGAGCTGGTATTTCAGGCCGACGTTGGGCAGCAACTTGTTATAGGTCTGGTGACGCTTCTCCGGCTGTTCGGTGAGGCTGCCGTGGTTGTTGCCGTCACGCTTGACGTTCATGTAGGCCAGCCCGGCCACCAGGGTCCAGTCCGGGGCGAAATACCAGGTGTCCTGGGCCCAGACTTTCTGCGCCGGGGTGATGGTGAAGCGGTCGCGGCCCTGGACCTTGTTGCCATTGGCGTCCACCACGTTATCCGAATCCGGCCAGGTACTCTCCGGCTTGCCGCTGCTCTTGAGTGGAATGAACGGCTGAGTCTGGCTCTGGCGCGCGCGCTCATACCAGTAGCCGAATTGCAGGCTGTGGTCGCCCAGGTCCCAGTTCAGCTTGGTGGTGATGCCCGGGCGCCAGGTCTGGGTGCGCGAAGGGCGGTAATAGACGCCGCTGGTGGAGGAGCCGTCGGCGTTGTACTGGGCGGCGGTCTGCAGGTTGCTGAGGTCGAACACGCCGCCCCGGTTCGAACCGCTGTTCAGCGCATAGCTGGAGGCGCCCACGCCGCTGCCATTACCCCAGTAGTAATACGGGATGACCGACAGGGCCAGGTTGTCGGCCAGTTTGAATTGCGTGTTGAGCACCGCGGTAAAGGTCTGGAACGGGTTCTGCGCCAGAGCGTAGTAGCTGCTGACCTTGCCGTTGCTGCCCAGGGCCGGCGTCGAAGGGTAGGGGTCGTACTTGCGACCGTTCTGCTGGAACTGGGTCTTGGTCAACTGGCTGTAACTGTTGTTGTCCTGCTCGTGGTACTTGAGGATCAGGTTGGCCGTGTTGCCGCCGCCCATGTCGAAGAAGCTGTTCCATTCCACCTTGTCCGCCCGCACCGCGCCGTCGCCGCGCCATTTCTCGCCTTCGGTGTGGGACAGCGAGAGCCAGTTGCTCAGGCCGTTGACTTCGCCGGTATTGAGCCGGGCGAAGGTCTTGAAGGTGCCGTTGCTGCCGGCCACCTGCTTGACAAAAGCGCCGGTTTCCTTGGTCGGGCGGATGGTCACGATGCCGATGTTGCCACCGCTGGAGCCGATGTGCGGGCCATCGGCTTCGGCCGCGCCCTGGGTGACGAAGATCTGCTCGATATTTTCCGGGTCGCCCAGCAGGTTGGAGTACAGCGCGTAGTTGCCGGAGTCGTTGATCGGCATGCCGTCCACCGACATCCCCACCTGGTCGGAGTTGAGCCCGCGCATGGTGAAGCGGAAACCCGAAAGCCCGGTGGCATCTTCGCTGGAGATGTTCAGGCCCGGGGTGTATTTGAGTTTGTCGACGGCGTTGCCGGTGGCGGTCTGTTTATCCAGCGCCTCCTTGGTCACCGTGGAGCGCGCCTTGACGCTCTCCTCCTGGACCATGTAGCCACCGCCCGCCGTGGCCTTGCCTTGCACGCCAATGGTGCCGACGTCGCTGTCGCTGGTGTCTGCCATGGCGATCCCATGGCCCATGCTCGCGGCAACGAGTGCCAGATGAATCCGGGTGAACTTCATCACTGTCGTCCTGCTGTTGGGTGCTTACTGCACGCTGTAGTTGAAGGTGGCGGTGAAACGTTGCTCGTTGCGCCCACCGAAGGCTTGCTCGGGGAACGGCTTGACCTGCTTGATACGGCGCAGGCTGTTGGTAGCGGCCCGGTTCAGCAGCATGCTTGACGCCTGGGTCTGGATCCCGGAGTCGAGGACGCGGCCCTGGCGATCCACCAGCAACCAGACCACCACCTCGCCACTGGGGCGTTCGAGGGACGCCTGGCGTCCGGTGGGGTACTGCTTGTAGGTGTCCAGTTCGTTGCGCAAACCTTTGAGATAGCCGCCTTCCAGGGCCTGGCCGTCGACTTTCGGCGGGGCGGGTGGCGCAGGCGTCGGTGTCGGTGTCGGGGCGACGGCGGGCTGCACGGGTTTGGCGGTGGCCGGCGGCGTGGGTGTCGGCGTTGCCTTGGCGGCCACGGGCGCTGGCTTGGGCAGCGGTTTGGGCTTGGGTTCAGGTTTCGGCAGTGGCTTTGGTTGTGGCTTGGGCGGCGGAGGAGGGGCCGGCTCGGCTTCTTCGTCTTCGATGACCGGCGGCGGTGGTTCCTGTTCCACCACGGGCTCGGGGACTGCCTCCGGCTCTGGTTCGACCAGGGCGATTTCAACCGCCGACTCGTCATACACCGGCTGCACTTTCAGGGTTTGCGACTGGATACCCAGTGCAATCAGCACCAGGGCGATCAGGGCCGGGACACTGCCCAGCAGCTGACGCGCACGAAACAGGGCGTACATGATCAGGACTTGCGCGTAGCGATGGAGACCGAGGTAAAGCCACCCAGGCGCAGGGTGTCCATGACCTCGACCAGGCGGGAGACTTCCACGCCCTTGTCGCTGTTGACGATGATGGTCGACTTGCTGTCAGGCTTTTGCGCGGCCTTGAGCGCCGGCACCAGGGCCTCGACGCTCAGGTCCTTGCCATCGAGCTGCAACTGGCCTTCCAGGCCCAGGGTGAGGATGAACTTGTTCTGCGGCTTGAGCTGTTGCGAACTGCTGGCGCTGGGCAACTGGGTCTTCATGCCCAGTGCCGGAATCACGTTCAGGCTCACCAGTACGAAAAACACCAACAGGAACATCATCACGTCGATCATCGGGATCAGTTCGATGTGCGCCTTGCGTTTTTTCGGTTCGTCCCAGGTTCTCATTCCGTTACCCCGTCATTGATTAGGGGCGCCACGCTAGCAACGAAAAATGACCGATTGGTTAACTTTAATTTAAGCTTTTAGGTGTCTAGGACACGGTTTTCAGAAGAATCACCAGTCATTTTTTGACGGTCATGAAATTGACATGCCGGGGGCGCATTTTTGCGCATTTATCCGGCGAGCCCCCCGACATGAGCGCTGTACTTCCTTCGTTACTTACCCCACGACTGGCGCTCAAAGCGCTGCAAAAACACCAGGCCGAGACACTGTTCGAGCTGGCCAACGGCCCCGGGATCGCTGACAACACCGCAGCGATTCCATCGCCTTACACCCTGGAAACGGCGCTGACTTTTATTGCTGGCCAGGAGGCGAATTTCCGTTCCGGGCAATCCCTCGCACTGGGTGTTCATCTGCGAGAGACCGACGAATTGATCGGCGTGATCAGCCTCAGGTTGTCCGCGGCTCATCGCAGCGGTCACTTGGGATATTGGGTCGCCGCTCACCGCCGCAACCAGGGCTACGCCGCCGAGGCGGCCGGCGCAATCATGGCGTTCGGCTTTACCGAACTGATGCTGCACCGCGTTGGCAGTCAGTGTTTCGCCCGTAACCAAGGCTCGGCACGGGTGATGGAAAAAGTCGGCCTGGGTTACGAAGGCTGCATGCAAGGTGTCTTCCTCAAGAACGGGATTCATGAGGACATGTTGCTGTACGGGCTGTTGCGCGCCGATTGGCGGCCCGCGTCATGAGCGACGATATCCGCAAGCCGGTGGATCCGGGCCGTCGCCGGGTGCTGTCGGGCCTGGCGGTGGCGACGGCTTTTTCGATCCTCAGCCCTTTCGCCCGCAGTGCCGGCATCGACTACCCGTTCACCCTGGGCGTGGCCTCGGGCGATCCGCTGCCGGATGGCTTTGTCATCTGGACCCGCCTGGCGCCACTGTTCAACGCGGCCGATGGGCGTGGCGGCTTGAACCGTTCCGTGCCGGTACGCTGGCGGGTGGCCAGTGACGCGGCGATGAGGCGGATCGTGAAACAAGGCGAAGTCATGGCCACTGAGCGTTTCGCCCATTCCGTCCACGTCGAGGTCGCGGGGCTGGAGGCTGGGCGGCCCTATTGGTACCAGTTTGAAAGCCTCGGGGCGCAGAGTCCGGCAGGGCAGTCGCGCACGGCTCCGCCTGTGCACGCGATGGCGTCGGCACGGCTGGGCTTTGTCTCCTGTTCTCACTGGGAGCGCGGCTACTTCAGCGCCTACCGTCACCTGGCCGCGGAACAACCTGACCTGGTATTTTTCCTCGGCGATTACATTTACGAAAAATCCTATGCACCCGACTCCGGCAAGATCATTCGCCCCCACAGCAGTGACGAGGCGCTGGACCTGGCGGGCTATCGCAACCGCTATGCCCAGTACAAGACCGATCCCGACTTGCAGGCGCTTCACGCCAGCGCGCCCAGCGTGGCAACCTGGGACGATCACGAGGTACAAAACGACTACGCCAACCAATGGTCCCAGGATCCGGGGACTCCGGTAACCGCGTTCCTCAAGCGGCGAGCGGCGGCCTATCAGGCCTTCTACGAACATATGCCATTGCGCGCCACCAGCCTGCCGCGGGGGCCGGACATGCGCATTTATCGGAACCTGGACTATGGGCGACTGGCCCGCTTCCATGTATTGGACGGCCGGCAGTACCGCTCCGAGCAACCGTGCATTGCGCCCAATGGCAGCCACCAGGGGCATATCGCCGAAGACAGTTGCCTGGATTTGCGCGACCCCAGGCGCACCATGCTGGGCTGGCAGCAGGAAGCCTGGCTGGACCAGGGCCTGGCCCAGTCCCGGGCGCAATGGAATGTGATCGCCCAGGACCTGCTGGTGGCGCCGCTGCTCCAGCACGTCCCGGCGAGCCAGGCGCTGGGGCACTGGACCGACGGTTGGGACGGCTACAGGGCGACTCGCGAACGGGTGCTGGCGTCCATCGAACGCCGGCGAGCCAGTAACCCGGTGTTCTGGGGCGGCGACATTCATTCGTTCTGGGTCACGGACCTGCATGTGCGCGCCCATGACCCTGACTCGCGGATCGTCGCCACTGAATTCGTCGGCACCTCGGTCACGTCCGACGGCCAGTCGTTCGACGCCATCCTGCCCTTCAATCCCCATGTAAGGTTTTTCGAGAGCCGCTGGCGGGGATATGTGGCGGTGGAACTGGAAGAACGGAAGATGCTGACCCACCTGCGGATCATTTCCGATCCCCGGGATCCGCATGCCAGTGTCTCGACCCTCAAGTCATTTGTGGTGGAGTCGGGGCGGGCGGGGGCGATTGAGGTCTAGTCAGTTCCACTCAAAATGCTGGCCGGGCCAATCATTTTGGATGGTTGCGCCCAGGCGCCGAATGAGTGGAGAAGGCCGAGCTATCGAGAGGCTCGGCCTTCTCGCTGCCGAGGGTACAACGACCTTCGAATAATCCAGCATCAGCATTCGGAAACAGAACGGTTGCGTGGGTCGGCCGACATCTTATCGATCGGCAGGCAGTACGCTTTTGTTCATGCCCGCCCGCTGGGAGATTGGTCGATCTTCAGAGCGGGTAAAGTGCTTTGGATGGAATGGCCGCGGCCAGGCATTAACCCTATACAAGGTCAATGCCCAGCGTACACGGTGTTTTTTTTACAACACGACAAGCCCCTAAGCGCTCTAGTCAGTCACTAGCACACTAACCAGTTCGCTACGCGAAAAGGGGCCTGTCACCGGGCTTTCGCCCGTGACCTCCACTTGTATGGTGTACGAACCTGACACCGGAGTATCGAGTTGCGATGTCAGTTGTCTTGCGCCTTGTTGAAAGTGCACTACCGACTGTTGATGCGCCAGAATGTCCCGTTCTGGTAATAGCTGTTGACGCAGTGCCGCGAGTTTCGCCTGCGACTCAGGGACGCCTCGTGAGATGTGAGCAGGGTTCGCCCGCACCGAACCGAGTTGATCGTGATACTTGATCAAGGCATTGGCCAGACTGATGGTCGGCCGAATCACGGAGGCATGGGCTCGGACATTCGTCAGGGGCTCGCCGCCCTCGTTCAGATTGAGTTTTAGCTCCAGCGGCCGACCGACATTGTGAGTCCGGGCAATATCGACGTTGAGTTTTAGCTCCGCGATTGCATTGCGTGTTGACGACGGGTACTGCAGTGCGCCCCCCGTGCAGTTGATCGTTTGACCTGCGCCAGCGAATTCCAGCTGGACCTGCCACTCCCCCGGGGCCGGGTTGTCGACGTTGTAGATGACAAAACCGTTGCCGATGATGGTCGGATTCAACGGGCTGGTGGAGCCTGAAGGGTCGACCAGAGTCACTGACAGCTGATTGCCGGAAGGGCTGCCACGTGTGTAGGTGACCTCGGCGTTGGACCAGACTGCCGAGATCTGCGCGCCACCGGGACGTTGAGATACCGTCGCCGGGATTAAACGGTAGTCGTTTGTGGGAATGTCTACGAGCTGGTTCGCCAGTAGCGCAGCCGAGGCTGTGTTCGAGCGGATCTTGTTATAGACCTTCATCATGTCGGCAGCGCGCGGAGCATAGAAAAACTCTCCGCCGGTGCGCTGGGCGATTAGTTTCAGCAGGTCTTGGTCAGAATGCGGTCCCATGGCGCAGGCCATGACCGGATAGCTGGGCAGCACGTCCAGGGGAGGTGGCCCCTCATTCTGGAAACCATCGGTCAAGAGCACACAAACCTTCGGAAGACTGGCTGAGTCAAGGAAAGTGCGTGTCTGTTGTAACCCCAGACCTATGGCTGTGCTGCCGCCGGTGAACGATAGTTTATCGACCTCACCGGCTGCGTTGGCGGTGACCGTCAGTGCCAAGTCGACGGTGGCCAAGCTACCATTGCTGGTATAGACATTTCTTGCCGTGGTGTCATAAGCGACGACAGCAAGCTTATCTCCAGGCTTGAGCAAACGCAGGAAGGCCTTGGTATCGATGACGGTTTGCGCCACGTAACCTTCGGAGGTCATGCTGTAGGAAGTGTCGACAATAGGAACGACTGAAACACTGGTCATGCTCTTTGCTCCTTTTTCAACCCCGAGCGGTCGACGCGTACAGCCAGCTGGCCGAGCGCTGACGGCGCATCGAACAAGGCCCGTCCTTGTTCGTCGATGGTCGCCCTTGCGACGGGTGCGCCGTCAGATAGCAACTCAAGGTCAAGTCCTTGGGCCGATTCGCCAGTGGCCAAAGTGATTTTGATAGTGATTGACATAATCAGGCTCCTGCTCAGTTCTGACGATCGATGAACGAGGTGACACCACGGGCAACAGATCCCACGAGCGTCGGCGGGGTATTGCGAAATTGCCGAAAGATATTTCGCCCGCTGGCTTTACCCGATGGATCTTCTGGCACGTTTAAGGTCGGAAAGTAACTGCCTTGCAACTCAACGAAGGCTGACCAGGGCCCGGCGTAGGATTCGTTCAGGCCGCTGGTATAACTGAAGGCGTAACGCACGGCGTTGCCGTCCACCCAGTTGGGGGGGCTGGGGGTATGGCTTTGCCAGCCATTGGGCTGAAGCACCGGCGATACCGTTGGCGGCTCCAGATAGCCGATTGGTTTGTTCGGGTTGTAACTGGCTTTTAACAAGGCCAGGGTGGTGGCGCCCCACCAGTCTGCCGTCCAGTGACGGTCGTTGAGGTCGTTGATGTTTTGGCGGCGAAGTACCGTCGAACCTTGAGCCACGAACAAGGGGGAATAGTTGGCCGTGCTCAGATGGTTCTGCACCGCTTGCAGGTCGGGTAACAATGAGTTTGCGGCGTACTCGTCGGGTGTCGGCGCGGTGCCATAGAGGAAACTTTCAAAGACCTCGTCCACTGAACTTTGAACGATAAATCCAACGCGGTTGCGGTTACCGACATCGACGGTATCGAAGTAGCGCTTGTCGCCATAGGCATGCCAGTTATCGTCCTGAGTGTTGTTCACATTGAGGCCAAACTTACAGTCCTCATCATGCATATAGCGCGACAGAAAAGAGCTGACAAAGCCGGACGTGACAGTGTCGTGCAGCTGCTTGCGTGGCGTGCGCATGTGTCCGCCGGAAAACAGGTCTGATAGGAAATGGTCAGCGAAGGCGTTCATTGCGTAGGCCAGCTCAAGATCCTGGCGTTGCCCGCTTTTTCCCGCTTTGATTGCCTGTTGCAGTGCAGCGGTGTGGCCAGCCTTATAAGCGAGAACCGCCCAACTGCCGAAGTGGTCCCAGTTTACGGCTGCCAGCTTGAGATAACGACCCAGAGGGATGCCGGTAGGCCCCCCACCGGTGATCACGTTCCATTTCAGCGAGAGCGTATCGCCCAACTTGTCATAGGCTTCGTGCGCGGGCAAACCATCGTTGATCGCCTGGTTGGCGGCATCAATTTCCACCTGCATTACTTGTAGAATTTCATGCGCCTCCTTATTGGAGGCCGGTAACGTCGCCAGGGAGTTGAACGCCGCGCTAAAGCGCGCTATCCGTTCCGCAGCGGTTGCACCGTCGGAGATCGGCTTATCGGGAATGCCATAGAAGTCCCCTCCCAATGCGACGATCTGACCGTAGGTCAGGGCCAAGCCATTGGGTAGATTCAATGGGACCTGCCAGGCGGGGGTACCCGTGTCGCTACCGGAAAAGTACAACGTTACACTGTCTCCGATCGCCATATGTTCGCCGCCCTCGAATAGCTCGCGAGGACCATCGCCTCTCCTGGTAGCCACTTGTACCGGTGGTGTGACCATTTTGTGGTACTTGATGGTGTGGTCGCCCAGATCCACCAACACCAGTTCGGCACCGTCACCAGGCACGGGAATACCTTCTTCGGTGAACAGATAGTCCAGTCTGTCGTGAATCTTGCCATCGGGAGCAACGCTTTGTGGTGCGCGTACTTTTGACATGTCCTTGTCTCCTGCGTGAAGGTTATAACGCTAAAAAATGGCGTATGAACGCCACCAGTGTGCAGACGCTACAAAGCACACTGCACTTGCTGCTCTGGGGATAAAACCAAGCTTCGGCAACAGTTACAAAACGGCCGCGGCCACACTTACGGCCAGTAACACGCAACCTTGTAATGTCGGAAGGAACGGTGGGGACGTCGTGCTGAGGCGGCCTCAACCGAGGGGGGGAACTCAACCTTGAGTTTTGACATGACCTTGCCTCCATGGCATGGCGAGCACTTGTCACATTTGCGAGTGCCTATCGCGATACTGATTGACAACACTGCGAATAGAGATCACCTGGATCTTAGCCAAGGGCGGAGTGCAGTCAAACACCGTTGATACCAAAGCGCTTCCATTCGTCGCCCCACACACACCTCGAGCCTGGGTGCGGCCAATGCGTAGGGGGTGAAGATATAGCGGTGTGCCAAGGCATCGTTTCAGGCTGGGCAGAGGCCATCATCGCCAAAGTAAGTACCGTTCATCTGCGTATCACTGGTAGACCAGCCAGTTTAATCGTTGATGTCGTGGCGCAAGCTCCAGGGGCATCGAGCCCAGGCTTGCCGTTGGCAGTTACGGTGCTCGATTGTGTGCTCGCGGAAATTTGAGTGGATAGGCCGCGTTCACAAGGCATGGCAAGCGCCGTTTTTCGAACGGCGAGGGCAGGGCAGGTGGCCCAGGATTACTGCTTTGGCTGCCAGGCCGTCGATTCGGCCGCCGCCTTGAACCTGGCGCGGTTTTCCGGGGTGGCCGGGGGCTCCGAGTCACCGAAGATCGCCTTGAGCCAATGGCCGTCGGTAGGGTTGGGGAAGAGGACGAACTTGCGGCCGAGCTGCTCTTTGTCTTCCGTCATCAGGCTGCTGCGTTGCTTGACGTCCGCGACGTAGTACTTGCGTTTGAAGTCATTGAGGTTGTCGCCCAGCATGACCACCACTTCGTAGTCCTTGGCGATTTCCGTTTGCCGTGGCTCTTTGTTGGAGCTGTCGCGATAGACCGTCAGGTGTTGTTCATCGGCAAACGGCAGCTTGTTCTTGCGCAAGTTGGCCAGGGCATATTCCTTGGTTTTTTCGCCCTGGTCGCGGCTGGTGACGTAGAACACCTCGACCCCTTTCGATTGGGCGTACTTCAAGAACTCCACTGCCCCGGGCGTGGCGACCGGGCCATTGTCGGCGACCCACTGGTCCCAGGCGCCGTCATCGAAAAACTCTTTCCCCGAATTGATCATGTAGCCCCAGTAGCTGTTGCTACCCAGCACGGTATCGTCGACATCGCTGATGACGGCCAACGGTCGGTCACCGTCCTTGCGGGCTTGCAGGGCTTGGTCCAGACGCATCCTGGCGATGTTGAAGCCTTGGTAATAAAGCGCCTCGAACTCAGCCGCCGTCTGCTTCCAGGCAACCGCCGCGGTCAAGAGATTGGAGGGGGAACTGGCAGCCTGTTCGGCAAAGACAGGCGTCCACTGGAACATCAGAAGCGAGAAGAGCGCAGGGGTAATCAAGGCTTTGTTTATTGTTGATTTCATACTCGATACCTGAATGGAAACGGAGCGGGTAAATACGCAGCGGGGCAAAGATGGCGCCGCGCTGATTAATACCGCCAAGGGGTTCTATAGCAGTCGGGTGCCCCGCTCAATACGGGTGTCGTGTTTTGAGATCAATGAGGCGTGATTCCGACTCAGGTCCCGCGTGCAGAGGTTCAAGGCGCCCGCGTCGCCTTGAAGATGAGTTTTCCATTGCCAGGGGCAAGGGCAGCCCAGAGCTCCAGGGGTACCGGCGTCAATATACTGACTTTTTTTGGCGATCAAAGCATGGATTTAAAATTTAGACGGATTATTGACATGATGGCATTCCTCTCCCAGTATTCGCTTCTGTTTTGCGTCATTTAACTGATGTTTTTTTGACGCCTGACTTCTGAAACCCTCCAGAAAAAGGCGATACAGCCTTTGTTAGAGAGCAGGTATCCAGGGAAATATCAGCCATAAGGTCAACAGCCATGGCTCATATCCGTGGGGTGCCGGCTTTAGACGATGGGGGATGCGATATTTTTTAGGGATGATCTATGTCTGCCAAACGAGTACTGGTAACCGGGGGGGCTGGCTTCATTGGTTCCCACTTAGTGGATGCGCTGTTGGCGAGAGGCTATGCCGTCCGGGTCCTGGACGATCTCTCTACCGGCAAGGTCAGCAACCTGCCGATGGACAGTGCGGCCTTGAAACTGGTGGTCGGCGATGTCGCCGATGCCGCGACCCTCACTGAAGCCATGCAGGGGTGCAGCGCGGTGGTGCACCTGGCAGCTGTCGCTTCGGTCCACGCCTCGGTCGAACACCCGGCAGCTACTCATCGGAGTAATTTTATCGGCACGCTGCGGGTATGCGAGGCGATGATCGCCGCGGGCATCCGTCGAGTGGTCTTTGCCTCCAGTGCCGCGGTTTACGGCAATAACGGGGAGGGCACCGCGATTGATGAAGACACGCCCACGTCCCCCCTGACGCCTTATGCCGCGGACAAGCTTTCCAGCGAGCACTACCTGAATTTCTATCGTCGCCAGCATGGACTGGAGCCGGTGATCCTGCGCTTCTTCAATATCTTCGGGCCCCGCCAGGACCCATTGTCGCCGTACTCCGGGGTGATCAGCATTTTCAGCGAGCGAGCGAAAAGCGGACGGCCGATCGTGGTGTTCGGCGATGGCCAGCAAACCCGCGATTTCGTCTATGTCGAAGACCTGGTGAAGATCCTGCTTCAGGGCCTGGAACACCCCCAGCCCGCGGCTGATGCCACCAATGTCGGTCTCGGCGGGGTTACCACGCTCAATGACCTGATTACGGCCCTGGAACGGATCAGCGGCAAACCGCTAAGCGTGAGTCATGCCGCTGCCCGCTCCGGCGATATCCGGCATTCCAAGGCCGACAATCGCCGCTTGCGCGAACGCTTTGACCTGGGGTCGTCAACCACCGTGGCTGAAGGCCTGGCACGGCTTTACCACAGTCTTTAATGCCACGCCTTGCGGGCCCGGTCGCAGAGGGCTCGCGGGTCCGGTATCGCGCGGATTGATCTACTCAAGAGTGATTTATGGACATCGAGTTTCGCAGGGGGCGTGTTTGCAAAGGGGTACGGCGGCTGTTTACCGCGCTGGCGTTGTGTGCGACCCACTCGGTGGTGCAAGCCTCGCCGGCGGCGCCCGCCAGTGTCGGGTTCTGGTACGCCGATCGGCCACCGCTTCAAGAGTTGGCGCAGTTCGAATGGGTTGTGGTCGAGCCGGGCCATATGAGCACCGCCAATGTTGCCACCTTGCGCGAACTTGGCAGCCAGCCGTTCGCCTACCTGTCGGTGGGTGAGTTCGATGGCGACCGCGTCGCCCTGGACAAAGCGTCGCTGACCCGCAGCGCAAGCGCTACGCGTAACAAGGCCTGGAATAGCCAGGTCATGGATATTTCGACGCCGGCCTGGCGCGAACATCTGTTCAAGCGTGCCAAGGCGTTGCAAGGGCAGGGTTATGCCGGTCTGTTCCTCGATACGCTCGACAGCTTTCAATTGCTCCCCGAGGCTCATCGCGAACCGCAACGCAAAGCCCTGGCGTCGTTTCTGCGGGAACTGCACAGCCGCCAGCCGAACCTCAAGCTGTTCTTCAACCGGGGCTTCGAAGTGCTGGGCGAGCTCGATGGCGTTGCCTCGGCCGTCGCCGTCGAATCGATCCATGCCGGCTGGGATGCCTCAGCCAAGCGTTATCGCCCGGTTTCCGAGTCCGACCGCAACTGGCTTGAAGGTGAGCTCAAGCCACTTCGCGCGAAAAACATGCCGTTGGTGGCCATCGACTACTTGCCGCCCGACCGTCGTGAAGAAGCGCGCAAGCTGGTTCGCCAATTGAGCCAGGAAGGCTTTATCCCGGTGGTCACTACCCCGGACCTCAACGCCATCGGCATGAGCACCGTGGAAGTACAGCCGCGGCGCATCGCCATGCTCTATGACCCGCGCGAAGGCGAACTCTATGATCACGCCGGGCACCGGATGCTTGGCGGTCTACTGGAATACCTGGGCTATCGGGTGGACTATCTGCCGGCCGATGCCAGTTTGCCGTCCCACAGCTTCGCCGGCCTGTACGCCGGGGTGGTGGTGTGGATGACCAGCGGCCCACCCCAGGACAGCCGTGCCTTTAATGGCTGGATTGGCCAACGCCTGGACGAACAGGTGCCGCTGGCCATCATGGCCGGCCTGCCGATCGAGGATCGCGCATTGCTCAAGCGCCTGGGGCTGAACCTCGCGGCGCCGGGGGCTCGCGGCGCACTGCGAGTGCTGAGCCAGGACAAGGCCCTGATCGGTGGCTTCGAAGCGCCGGTAGTGGCGCGCACCCGAGAGCTGACCCGTGTGACGCTGCTGCCCGATGGGCCGCAACCGGCCCTGTTGCTGGGGGATGACCAGGGCGGCAAGTACGCCCCCGTGGCCATCGGCAGCTGGGGTGGCATGGCCCTGGCGCCTTATGTGGTAGAGACCAATGTCGAGCGCAGCCGCTGGATTCTCGACCCCTTTGCCTTTATCCAGAAAGCCCTGCGCCTGCCGGCGCAACCGCGCCCGGACACCACCACCGAGAACGGCCGGCGGATCGCCACAGTGCATATCGACGGGGATGGCTTCCCATCTCATGCCGAAGTGCGCGGCACCCCTTATTCCGGGCGCCAGGTGCTGGATGACTACATTCGTCCCAACCCGTACCTGACCTCGGTTTCGATCATCGAAGGGGAGGTCGGGCCCAAGGGCATGTCGCCGTTCCTCGCCAGGGAGCTGGAGCCCCTCGCCCAGGAGATCTTTGCCGATCCCAAAGTCGAGGTTGCCAGCCACACCTACAGCCACCCGTTCTACCTGCAGCCGGAAAAGGCCAGGCAGGACGAGGACTTCCACGCCGAATACGGATTGCGCCTGAACATCCAGGGCTACAAGACCCTCGACTTCAAGCGCGAGATCGTCGGTTCGCGGGACTACATCAACAGCCGCCTGACCACTGCGCAGAAGCCGGTGAAGCTGCTCTTCTGGCCGGGGGATGCACTGCCCAGCGCCGAGACCATCAAGATGGCCTACGACGCCGGGCTGAAAAACGTCAACGGCGGGCAGACCATCCTGACCAAAGCCAATTCGTCGCTGACCGGCCTGTACCCCTTGTTGCGTCCCACCGAAGGCGGCTTGCAGTACTACGCCCCGGTGATCAACGAGAACATGTACACCAACCTCTGGAAAGGCCCGTATTACGGCTTTCGCGACGTCATCGATACGTTCGAGCTGACCGACAGCCCACGGCGCCTGCGCGGGATTCACCTGTACTACCACTTCTATTCGGGCACCAAGCAGGCGTCGATCAAGGCCATGGCCGATATCTACCGGTTCATGCGCGGCCAGCAGCCCTTGTCGTTGTGGATGAGCGACTACCTCGATCGGGTCCATGGACTGTACCAGGCCAGCCTGGCCCGCACCGCCAATGGCGACTGGCAGGTCCGCGGCATGGACGGCTTGCGCACCCTGCGCCTGGACCCGGAGCTGGGCTGGCCGGATCTGGGGCGTTCGCGGAACGTGGCCGGTGTCCGCGATCTGCCCCAGGGCCGTTATGTGGCCTTGAGCGGCGACCATGCGCTGCTGGCCCTGCGGCCCGAGCGTGACCCGCGTCCGGCATTGGAGCTGGCGAATATTCCCTTGCGTGACTGGCGTTATGTGAGTGACCGACAGGTGAGCTTCTCTTTTGCCGGCCAATTCGACCTGGAGTTTTCGGTGCGTTCGGCCAGCGCCTGTCGGGTCGAGGTCCGGGGCCAACGTTATGCCGGCAAGTCCGAGCAGGGCCTGTGGCATTTCCAACTTCCCATGAAGCAGGTGAGTGATGCCCAACTCTTCTGCAACTAAGGCGCCACGCGCACGGCTGCTCAACCCCTGGGCATTGCTGCTGGTGGCGATGGTCGTCGGCGTGCTGCTGTGGGCGACCTATCGCAACGAAGATACGTTCCGTCCCACGCTCGGCCCCCCGGACGAAGTGTCCGCCAGCTATGCCGGGGTGCTGCTGGCGGCCCACCCGGAAAACAACGAATTGCGCACCCAGCTGCTCGACCTGCTGATTCAGCTGGGCGATTACCCGAGGGCGGAAAAGCACCTGGCCGAATGGCCACAGGCCGATCCAGCGCTGAAGTCCTATTACCGCCTGCAACTGGATGCCCTGGCGCTGACCAACAGCACCGACAGCGCAGCCTTGCAGGCCCTGGCCGAACGTTTCAAGGCCTTTGAGTACAATACGCTGCCATCCCCTCAGCTTGAGCGCCTGGCCACGCTGGCCTTGAGCGTCCAGGCCCCGGGGCTGGCCGCGGACGCCTATGCCGAGCTGGCGCGTCGCGATCCAGGGCAGCGTGAGCATTGGCTGCCCGAGGCGGCGAAGTGGTACCAGGCCAGCGAGCAACCCGGACGCGCCGCCGACCTTTATGTGCAGTTGCTCGATGCCAGCCAGACGCCTGAAGCGCGTCGCCAGTTCCTGCAGCAAGCCTTCAACACCCTGGTGGCGGCGGATCGCGGCGCTCAGGCGGCCGAGCTGTTGGCCCGGGAACTGGCCGCGCAGCCGGATGCGCAATTCGATGCTGCGCTGCTTGACCGGGGCGTCGATGTGGCGGTAGCGCACAAGCGTCCGGACCTGGCCGAGTCATTTTTTATCGCATGGCGCAAGTTGCAGCCCGACAACCCGGAAATCCTGGCCAAGGAGTTCAGGCAGCGACTGGCCTTCGGTGACCTCAAGGGCGCTCATGCGGCGGGCTCGCAACTGCTGGAGCAACATCCGGAGGATCCGTTGCTGCTGGAACAGATGGCCCATCTCGCCGAATGGCGGGGCGACTCGGCCTCGGCGCTGGGCTACTGGATCAGCCTGAGCAAGCTGCGGGACAACCCGGCCGAGTTCGAGCACACCTGGCGCCTGGCGATGCAGAGCTACGATTTCGACCGGGGCATTCCGCTGCTGGCGGGGATCATGGACAGCCGGGCCCTGAGCAATGTCGAACTCGATGCCCTGGTGTACGCCGAAGAATCCCGGGGCACGCCCGAGCAGGCGGAAAAATGGCTGCGCCGCTATGTTGCCAAATACCCGAAGCACCGCCTGGCCTGGGTCCGCCTGTTGCAGAACCTGGAAAACACCGAGCAGTACCCACAGCGGCTGGCGGTCTGGAAGAACTTCGCCAGCCGTTATCCGTTGACCAGCGCCGAGCGGGTGGACTGGGCCAACAACCACCTCAAGCTGTTTGACAGCCAGTCGGCCTGGAAGGTGATCACCGCGGTCGACGGCAACAAAATCAACGACCTCGACTACTGGCAGTCCCGTGCCGCGCTCGCCTGGGACCTGGAGTCGGACGATGAGCTGCAGCTCGCACTGGAGAAGATGCTGGCCATCAAGGGCTCGCTCAATACCGGTGACGAGAGTGAGCTGATCGCCCTCTATCGCACCCGCGATCCGCGCAAGGCCTTGCAGTTGACCGTCGACAGCTGGCGCCAGGGGCACAATCCGCGGCGCCTGGTCGCGGCCCTGCAATTGGCCCAGGAGCTTCAGGACTGGCCATTGGTGATCGACCTGCTCAAGGAGGCTGACCAGTACCCGGAAGCCGCCGACTATTCCCAGGTACTGGCAGCCCGCGGGGCGCTGCAGGTCCAGCAGGGTCATCACGACGAGGCCCTGCGCCTGTATCGCCTGGGCTTGAGCCGCTTCCCGGAGGACAACACCTTCCGCGAACGCCTGATGTGGCTGTATGTCGACCTGGGGCGCACGGGCGAGATCAAGCCGCTGCTGCAGCAATGGCGTTCCCTGGCGCGCGGTGACAGCACGCTTTGGCTGCCGTTTGCCGCCGCCAGCCAGTTGCTGGGGCGCAATACCGAGGCCCTGGCCTGGTACCGCCTGTACCTGCAAGCCAATCCTCGGGACTGGATGGTCCAGGCGGCCTACGCCGATGCGCTGGAAGGCGCCGGTTATGCCGACTCGGCCCAGCGCCTGCGGCTCAAGCTCAATCGTCAGGTGACGCCCGAGCAGATCCGCGCCACGCCCCAGGGCTATGCGACCTGGCTGCGCCTGGTGGCCAGCAGCTACTCGTCGCGCAAGGCGCAGAACAAGGCGATGCAGTGGCTGGACGGCTCCAGGCCGATGCTGCAGCTGTGGTTCGAGCAAATGCTGGTGCGCCTGGATGACGTCAACCAGTCGGCGCAGAAGGATGAGTGGCTGGCCTGGGCCCGTGCCCGTGGCCTTAAGGTCAGTCGCTACGAACAGATCCAGCAAGCCCTGCGCGGCAACGACCGCCAAGCCCTGGAACGCCTGGTGGCCAGCGCTGGCCTGGACCCGGCGCAGCAGGTCGAGGCCCTCAACAGCCTGGGCCGTGGCGGCGAAGCGCTGGCCGTCGACCTGTCGGCGCTGGGCGAGGACCAGCCTCCCGCGATCCGTGAGCAATTGCGGCGCCAGGCCATCGAGATGACCGAGCGCACACCCCAGGGCGTACAAATCGCCTGGGAACGCCAGGACTATGGCGGACTGGCGTTCAACGGCCCGCGCCTGAGCACCGCGCGTTACCTGAATGACGACTGGTACGCCAGGCTCGTGGTGGAGCAGGGCCGATACAGCGGCGACACCCTCGATGAATCACGCCTGGGCAACGAGACCAATACCGGATTGACCTTGCAGCGGCAGTTGGAGGACGGCGACTACAAACTGATCCTCGACAGCAGCCTGCGCAAGGACGATGACCGCAACGGCCTGGGCGCCAGCCGCACTTGGCGGGTGGACAGCGGCAACGAACTGGATGTCGGTGCCGACTGGCACCGCAGGAACGAGGACAGCGGGCTGATGCGTGCCTTCGGCCAGCAGGACGATGTCTGGGTCGGCGGGCGGCATCGCTATTCGGCCCGTGACCAGTTGTCCTGGAGCCTGGCCCAGCGCTGGTTCTCGACCCGCAGCGGCGATGACCTGGGCAGTGGCCAGGCGTTGAAGATCGAGTTCGACCACACCTTGCAGTTCGAAGGGCCGAACTGGGCATTGCGCAGCGGCATCGACTATCAGCAAAACAGCCTGGACCACCGTTCGCTGCCCAACCTGGCCAATACCCTGGGCGGGGGCATCGACCTGGCGGGGGCCGGCCTCGAGGATCCGAACCAGATCACCAGCCAGACCCTGCTGCAAAAGCGCTACGGCCAGCTGTTCTTCGGCAGTTCGTGGCGGCGTGGTTTCCCGGGGGCACTGAACCGCACGCGCGGGCAGTACACCTGGCTGGTGGACGTCAGCTCAGGCTGGCAGTGGACCGACAACACCATCAACTACGCCGTCAGTACCGGTGTCGGCACCGAGGTGATAGGGGATGACGAATTGGCAGTGACCTTCGGCTACCAGTCGGCCCCACAAGGCGGAACGGGCAAGTCCGGGGGCACGGCAGGTGTCAGCTACAGCGTACGTTTTGGACGCTGATCATGGAATTCAAAGAGGAGTGAACCTTATGCAATCCATTCGTTGCGTGAGTCTGGCGATGGTCGCCTTGCTGATGGCCGGCTGCAGCAGTTTTACCGGTCAGGACAGCCCCGAGCTGTCGAAATCCGCCCGCTGGGGCGTGTTGCCGCTGGTCAACTATTCCCAGACGCCCCAGGCCGGCGAGCGCAGTGAGCAGATTCTGCTTAGCGTACTGAGCAGCCGGGGCCTGCAACCCCAGGTCTACAACGGCGCTGCGGTGCAGGGCGAACAAGCCCTGCTTGACGATAACGAGCGCCTGGCTGGGGCCATGGATTGGGCTCGCGAGCAGAATCTCGACTATGTGGTGTCCGGCAGCATTGAAGAGTGGCAGTACAAGAATGGCCTGGATGGCGAGCCGGCGGTGGGCATCAGCCTGCGGGTGGTCGAAGCGGGCACCGGCAAGGTGCTCTGGAGCAATAGCGGCGCCCGTGCCGGCTGGTCCCGCGAAAGCCTGGCCGGCGCGGCGCAGAAGGTGCTCGACAAGCTTGTCGGTGGCCTCAGGATCGAGTGACTGTCATGAGATCTCCACACATGGACTACGCGCTGGCGCCCCGCGCCAGCGGTCCGGCGTCATGGCTGGAAACTTTCCTGGTGACGGCCCTGGTCATCGGCGTGGGTATGTGGCTTGCGCCACAAGACCCGCTGCAGGTGCAGGGTGAGTTTCCCTGGTCGGTGCTGGCGCCACTGTTGCTGGGCGTGCGCTACGGGTTTGTCCGCGGCCTGATCAGCGCCAGCCTGCTGGTGGCGGCGTTCTTCATCCTGCGCCAGTCGGGGCTGCCCGGTTACGAGCAGATCGCTCCCTCCTACATTGTCGGCGTACTGGTCTGCGGCATGCTCGTGGGCGAAGTTCGAGACCTGTGGGAACGGCGACTGTTGCGCTTGCAGATGGCCAACGAGTATCGCCAGTACCGGCTCGACGATTTCACCCGGGCGCACCAGATTCTGCGGGTGTCCCATGATCGCCTGGAGCAGCGCCTGGCCGGTAGCGACCAGAGCCTGCGCAGTTCGTTGCTGGGCCTGCGCGATCGCCTGCGCGTGCTGCCCAATGGCGATGATCCGCTGAGCCTGCTGGCCGAGCCTGTGCTGACCCTGCTTGGCCAGTACGGCTCGTTGCGGGTAGCCGCGTTGTACCGTGTGGAGCAGGCTGGCCATGCGTCGCCGAACCTGACCCTGCTGGCCGCCACCGGGACCATGGGGCCCCTGGACCCCAACGACCTGCTGGTGCGCCTGTGCCTGGAGCGCGAGGAACTGGTGAGTGTGCGTGAAGAGCTGCTCGATAGCGGCGGGCAGGCTTCGGTGTCGTCCCTGCAGGCCTGTATTCCCTTGGTGGACACCCAGGGACAGGTGCTGGCGATCCTCGCGGTACGGCAGATGCCGTTCTTCGCCTTCCAGGAGCGCACCCTCAGCCTGCTGGCGCTGCTGGCCGGGCATATCGCCGACCTGCTGCGCTCTGACTTGCAGGTGCTGCAACTGGAAAGCGACGATGCCCAGCACTTCACGCGCCAGCTCAAGCGTTCGCTGGTGGATGTCGAGCAGCACGGCCTGTCCGGTTGCCTCTATGGATTTGAATTGACCCAGGCCAACGATGAACTGACGCGGCTTTTCGAACGCAGCCAGCGCGGACTGGACCTGCACCTGGGCCTCGCCAACAACCGCGGGAACGGGCTGTTGCTGGTGCTGTTGCCACTGACCAGTGCCGAGGGCGCCCAAGGCTATCTGGCGCGCCTGGGCAAGCTGATTCACGAGCATTTCGGCATGAGCGTGGAACTGGCCAGCCTGGGGGTCACCGTGCTGCCTTACGACCTGGAGTCGGCCCGGCAACGGGATGGGCTGCGTAACTTCCTGTACAACGAGTGTGGCCTGAATGATCAGCAAGTGGCTGTTTAGCGCAGCGTTGTTTTTCGAGGCGGGGAGCTGGGCCAGCCTGACGGCGCAGTTGCCCGACCCGCAGATCGCGCTGCTGTATGCAATGACCCACGGGATCGCCTGCGGCCTGCTGACGGCGGCGGTCTGGCGGCTGCTGCCGGCGCGCTATCGCACGCCGCTGCCATGGAGTCCGCTGTTCATTTTCAGCCTGGCGTTCTTTGTCCCGTTGCTGGGCTCGGTGGGGGTGATTGCGGCGATCTTTCCGGCGCTGTATCTGCCCCGCAAGCGCGATACGCAGATGTGGCAGGCCGTCGGCATTCCCGGCCTGCCGTTTCGCGCACAGTCCCACTTGCATTCGCCGACCTTCGGTGACAGTGGCTTGCAGGATGTGTTGCGCCACGCGCCGGACCCCGACCAGCGCCTGGCCGCGTTGCTCGCCACCCGCAGGATGCCGGGCAAGGAAGCGGTGCCGATTCTGAAGCTGGCCCTGGGCGATCCGAGCGACGATGTCCGTCTCCTGGCATATTCGATGCTCGACAAGCAGGAAACCGATATCAACCAGCGGATCCAGTCTTCCCTCGAACAGTTGCCCGGTGCCGCGCCCAGGAAGGCCGGTGCCCTGCACGCCACCCTGGCGCGCTGGTACTGGGAACTGGCCTACCTGGGCCTGGCCCAGGGCAGCGTCCAGCTGCACGTGCTGGGGCAAGCCGGCGAGCATGCCAGGCTGGCGCTGGAGGCGGGAGAGGGCGGCGAGCTGCTGTTGCTGGCCGGGCGTATCGCCCTTGAACGTGGCGATATCGACAAGGCGCGGCTGCATATGCACCAGGCCCAGGAAGCGGGCATGGACCCGGCCAAGGTCTTGCCGTTCCGTGCCGAAATTGCCTTTGAAACCGGAAACTATGCGGAGATTCCCGCGCTGTTGAGCAGCTTGCCGCCGCAGATGCAACAACGTCCGCCCTTTGCCGGGCTGATAAGGACCTGGACATGAAGAGAACCGTCAACCCAACGCCCATCGCCGATGTCTGCCTGCTGCTCGAGGGCACCTGGCCTTATGTGCGCGGCGGTGTGTCCAGCTGGATTCACCAGATGATCCTCGGGCTGCCGCAACTGACCTTTTCGGTGCTGTTCATTGGTGGCCAGCGTGAAGCCTACGGTCAGCGCCGCTATGAGATTCCAGCCAACGTCGTGCACATCGAAGAGGTGTATCTGGAGCAAGCCTGGCGCAACCCGAAGCACAGGCGAGTCGCCCACACCGCGTCCCAGGAAGAATTGAGCAACTTTTACCGTTACCTGCACAACCCGGAAAAACCGGCCGCCGAGCTGGGCATTGGCGTGCTCGACTCTCTGGCCCAGGCGCGGATCACCCTGGATGACGTGCTCTACAGTCGCCCCAGCTGGGAGGCGCTGACCGAAGGGTACGAGCAGCATTGCGCCGATCCTTCCTTCGTCAATTATTTCTGGACCCTGCGCACCATGCAGTCGCCGTTGCTGATGCTCGCAGATGCCGCCCGACGCATGCCGCGGGCGCGGGTCCTGCACTCGATTTCAACCGGCTATGCCGGGCTGGCGGGCTGCATCCTCAAGCAGCTGTGGGGGTGCCAGTTACTGCTCAGCGAGCACGGGATCTACACCAAGGAGCGCAAGATCGACCTGGCTCAGGCCAGCTGGATCGCCGAAACCAGCAACCAGGCGCTCAACGACAGCATGGACACCGGTTCCGGTTACATCCGTATGCTCTGGGTGCGCTTTTTCGAGCGCATCGGTCATCTGGTCTACGACAGCGCCGACCAGATCATTGCCTTGTACGACGGCAACCGCCAGCGACAGATCAAGGACGGCGCACCGGCCGAGCGCACCCAAGTGATTCCCAATGGCATCGACCTGCAGCTCTGGACCCAGGCTCTTGAGTCCCGGGCCGAAGGCATCGCCCCCGTGGTCGGACTGATCGGCCGGGTGGTGCCGATCAAGGACGTGAAGACCTTCCTGCGGGCGATGCGGGGAGTGGTCAGTGTGATGCCGCAGGTCGAAGGCTGGATCGTCGGGCCGCAAGAGGAAGATCCCGAGTACGTCGCCGAGTGTCGCAGCCTGGTGGCCAGCCTCGGGCTGGAGCAAAAGGTGCTGTTCCTCGGGTTCCAAAAGATCCAGGACATCCTGCCGCAACTGGGCCTGATGGTGCTGACTTCCATCAGCGAGGCCCAGCCCCTGGTGATTCTCGAAGCCTGGGCCGCCGGCACTCCAGTGGTGAGCAGCGACGTGGGCTCCTGCCGTGAGCTGATCGAGGGCGGCGAAGCGCCCGACCGCGATCTCGGGCTGGCCGGGGAGGTGGTGGCGATCGCCGATCCCCAGGCCACGTCCCAGGCAATCATCGACCTGCTGCGCAGCCCCGAGCGCTGGAAGTCCGCCCAGGCTGCCGGCCTGTCGCGGGTTCACCGCTACTACAGCGAAACCTTGATGATCGAGCGCTATCGCAGGCTTTATCACAACGCCATGGGCACCCTGCAAAAGGAGGCTGTGTAAATGGCCGGTATCGGTTTCGAACTGCGCAAGATTCTCTCGCGCGACTCCTACACGGCGACGCTGCATGCCTATGTCTATGCCGGCCTGATCAGCTCCGGGCCCTGGGTCCTGTCGATTCTCAGCGTGATGCTGGTGGGGGTCATCAGCCTTGGGCTGGTGGTCCCGGAGGTGGTGATCCGCCAGTTCCTGATCACCGTGACCTACCTGATGGCCACGTCGCTGATCCTCACCGGCGGCTTACAGCTCTTCTTCACACGTTTTGTCTCCGACCGCCTGTTCGAGCGCAAGTACGAGCAAATCCTGCCGAACCTGGTGGGCATGCTGCTGCTGGTGACCCTGGGTTCCGGGGTGCTGGGCATCCTCCTGTTGATCACCTTGTTCGACCAGGGGCTGATCTACCGCCTGCTGACCCTGGCCAACTTCGTGGTGCTCTGCAACCTGTGGCTGGTGATCATATTCCTCTCGGGGATGAAGGCCTATAACCGCATCCTGCTGGTGATGCTGGTGGGCTATGGACTGATGGTCGGCAGCGCATTCTTCCTCAGGCACCTGGGCATGGAAGGGCTGCTGCTGGCGTTGCTGCTGGGGCACAGCAGCCTATTGTTCCTGTTTCTCTACGACATCCTGCGCGAGTACCGGGCCGAGAAACTGGTGGCCTTCGATTTTCTGGACCGGCGCCAGGTGTTTGTCAGCCTGCTGTTGACCGGGCTTTGCTACAACCTGGGAATCTGGATCGACAAGTTCATCTTCTGGTTCAACCCGCAGACCTCGAGCCAGGTGATCGGGCCGATGCGCGCCTCGATTCTTTATGACTTGCCGATCTTCCTCGCCTACCTGGCGATCATTCCTGGCATGGCGGTGTTCCTGGTCAGGATCGAAACCGACTTCGCCGAATGGTACGAGCGCCTGTTCCGGGCGGTGCGCGACGGCGAGACCCTGCAGCATATCGGTTCGTTGAAAGCCGAGATGACCTTCTCGATCCGTCAGGGCCTGCTGGAAATCTGCAAGGTCCAGGGGCTGACGGTGGTTCTGCTGTTTCTCTTTGGCCCGCGCATACTGGAGTGGCTGGGGATGTCCAGCTACTACCTGCCACTGTTCTATATCGACTTGATCGGGGTGAGCATCCAGGTGGTGTTCATGGCGATCCTTAACGTGTTTTTCTACCTCGATAAACGGATGATCGTGCTGGAACTGTGCCTCTTGTTCGTGGCACTCAACGGCGCCTTGACCCTGCTGAGCCTGTACCTGGGGCCGAGTTTCTTCGGCTATGGCTTCACCTTCTCGCTGCTGCTCTGTGTGCTGCTGGGGCTGGCGCGGTTATCGACGGCGCTGGATGACCTGGAGTACGAAACCTTCATGTTGTCTCGTTGAAATTCAAGCCGGTCAGTGAGGATTGAACACCCCCACGCGTTATCGCCAGGAGCGATACCCGGCTCGTTGCAACCAGGCCATCCGCCAAGAGCGCAGGACGGTGTGAACGACGCTCTTGTCGGCGGTCTACACGCTTTGCGGATCAGTCGCCGGGGATGCCTTGCAGATCGCTGAGCATCTGTTCGATGACCTGTCCCGCATGGTCGCCATAGGCTGCGGCGTCCATGTCGATCCGCCCCGAAATATGCTCGGTGTGCTCATCCAGGGTGATTTCGAAAGCCACGCGGCAGGTATCGTTGGGCAATAGCCGCAGGCTCATCCACTGGTTGTCGCCCAGAGCGATGCGGCTGCCTGCGCTGCGTGAGTTCCAGGCGTTGAACAGCTGGGGAAACGGCAGTTCGAAGCCGGCGGTGCGGGTAGACATGCCCTCGGGATACAAGGCTGCCGGTTCCATGTCCTGGCGAGCCGCGGCATTGATCACCGTCCGCTGCACGCGTTTGATCACCGCGGCCAATGGCTCGCCGGGCTCATGCCGGGTACTGACCGGGATGGTATTGGACAACGGCCCCACCAACTTCTGGGCCGCGGCGCCCGGGCGATTGGCGAAGGGGACGCCGGTCACCACCGTGGCGACGCCGCTGACGGCACTGATTGCGCGTTGGTAGATGGCCAACAGCAGCACAAACGGCGTCACGCGCTGGGCTCTGGCATACCGTGGCACCGCAGATGATCAGTCACGGCCGATGCTTGAGGGCCAGCCTGAGGACTTCGTCGTAGTCGATCAGGCCTTCCTTGGTGGTGCCATAGCCGATGGCCTTGTAGTAGGTGCCCGAGAACGTCACGGGGCTGCCATAGGTCAGGTGGCCACCGTTATCCAGGGCCATGCCCAGTAGCGTGTCGCCAGGTTCGAGCAGGGCGGCGAGCACCTGGTAGTTGGCGCTGGAGGCCGAGTGCGACTGGACACCGGCATATTGCGCACCGAACAGCTCCCGGGCACGGTGGATCGCCAGGGACTCGACCAGGTCCACGTTTTCGCAGCCGGCGTGATAGCGGCGTCCGGGAACGCCTTCGGCGGTGACATTGACCAGCGCGGAGGACTAAGCCGCCAGAGTGTGGGGCTTGACCGCGCAGCAAGAGGCGACCAGCGAGAGGGTGCGTTGCTGGCGAGCGACCTCGGCGTCCAGGATCTGCGCCAGTTCGGCGTCGTGTCCAGGCTGCGGTTCAGCCGTGGAAAACAGAGTGAGCCGGCCATCAGCGCGGCAGTCGTGGAATGGGTCAAAGCCGGCGGTGCTACGGCCGAGTAACAGGCCGCAGCACCAGGGAGAGGGGAGAGATAGAGGGAAGGGGGCTCAGCCGTGAATGTGTTCAGCCGCATGCATGGCCAGGTAGGCATCGAGCTTCTTGTCGTGCAAACCCAAGGTGCTGAGAATTTGCGCCATGAAGCTGACAGGCGCGCTACCAGGGGCGGTGACCACACCCTGGTCAGCAACGGCATAGGGCACATCCTGGTAATAATCCGCTCCGCGATAATGCACCTGCTTCAGGTTCTCGGCGGAGTTGGACGTATGCTGCACGTGATCCAGCACTCCGGCCTGGGCCAGGACGCGGGTGCCGTCACAGATGCCGGCAACGACGATTTTCCTGGCGTGAGCCGCACGAACCAGCGCCTCGATTGCCGGTGCCTTGTCTGTTTTCCACACAGGGCCTCCCGTCACGATCAGCAAGTCGACATCGTCCAGCTCGATGGCTTCGATGGCCAGGTTCGGGATGATGGTCATTCCTCCGGATGAAGTCACTTGCTGGCCACCGGGGGCTGCAAAACGAGTGTCGAAGCCATAGTAGGCTCGCCCCGTGGAGTTGATGAGCGCGGGTTCCCAGTCGGAGAAATTCTCAGTGAGAATAGTGACGGCACGTACCATTTGAGTGTCCTTCTCAAGTATCCATGATGATCGACGGCAATGATCCAGAATGCGGGTCCTGGCCGGTTGCCGTCGAGTGTAGGCGCTGGCGCGTCGCTGAATGACGGGGCTGAGTATCGGCGGGATGCATCGGATTCGACAATGACAGTGGTCAAAGGGGCGGCGGGTTGAGGATTGAAATCAGCGAGGGGGGGGGGCTTCGGTGGTGTTGTGTGCAGGTTGCGGTAATGAGGGCGGTTGGGGCGAACTTAAGGACGCAGCAGCTTTTAGGCCCAGCTGCGAACGCCTCATAGCTAGCAGCGCCATACCCTCGCGTAAATTGCAGGTGTTTTCACACAACCTGGGTCGCTCTCTGCCGGCCATGGATACGAAATGTGCTGGTCAAGTCCGATGCACATGGCTGATTAGGTCGAATGCAAATGGGTGGTCAAGTCAGTGCAATTACCCAGGTGCTCAATATTGTTATTGGAATGAGTGGTTCTACGATCAATCGCTTCCGGCGTTAATCGGGTTGGGTTGGCGTTTTTCGATGGAGTACTTGAGCAGTGCGGCGCTACGGAAGATGCCATGGGCGAATTTGCTGTAAGGCATTGTCAGGAAAAACGCCATGACCAGGCCGAGATGGATTGCCAACAACAGGCCCAAGGCTGCGGTTTCACGGAACGCCAGGAGTGCCAGGCCGCTGGCGCTGACCAGGAACAGCAGTGCGATAAAGCCGCGATCCATGGGTTTCTGGTTTTCGTCGCCGTGTTCGGGGTTGCGACGCAGGTTCAACCACAACAGACCCGCAGGGCCGACCAGCAACCCGAGCCCACCGCTGATGCCCAGCATCACCGGCAAGCTCAAGACGGGGTAGGGCGCCGACCAGTCCAGAAGGAAATGGTAGAGCGTGGCGACCCCAGTAGCTGCGAAGCACAGCATGAATCCGTAGAAGGTGAAGTGGTGGAAGCGCCGCCGCCACAAGGTGAATCGATCATCAGCGTTATTGCAGCCCTCGCCATGGCCACCGTCCAGAAATTTGAGCCGGGCGACGTTGGCCGTGGCTTCCAGCGCAGCAGCGGTTTTTTCCTGCGCGGGCGCGTCGGCCGGTGAAACATTGCGCCAGAAGCGCCGCGCGCCAAGGGTTAACGCGAGTACCGCGAATCCGAAAACTGTACCGAACATTACGGCCAGGGTGTTGTGCGGGAAGATCCCGTAGAAATTTCCCCCGGGCATCGCCGTGAACAGGTTGCCCATCACCATCAACGTGAGACACAGGAACAGTGCCAGCCCGGCACCGGCTGACAGTGCCAGAGTCAGTCCGTTGCGCCGGTATAGCGTGCCCATCACCTGTGGCCAGGCGTACTCGGCGTAAGTGTCGAGGCGGACTTTGGCCATGGCCTTGGGCACATTGATTTCGAATTCATGAGGTGCGGCGTACTGGCAGGCATGCAGGCATGCGCCGCAGTTATGGCAAAGGTTCGCCAGGTAATGGATATCGGCCTGGGAAAACTCCAGACGTCGTGTCATGGCCGGAAATACAGCGCAGAAGCCCTCGCAGTAACGGCAGGCATTGCAAACGGTCATTTGTCGCTGAACTTCGCTTTCATCAAGGTTGAGTACGGGAATCAAATTACCCGGTGCCTTGGGATCAAACAGCTGCATGTTGGGGCTCCGTGGAGGAAGGAGTCAGGAAGCCAGCCGCAGCCGCGGCTTGCACACCGGCGATGCGACCGAATGCGGTACCAATGGCCATACCGATGCCGGCGGTATAGCCCTTGCCCAATACGTTTCCCGCCATCATTTCTCCTGCGACAAACAGGTTGGGGCTAGCCTCGCCGTTGAAGTGAACGGCGGCGGTATCGTCGGTAGCGAGGCCTAGATAGGTGAAGGTCACGCCAGGTTTAAGTGGGTAGGCACAGAAGGGAGGCTTTACCAATGGGCGGGCCCAATGGGTTTTGGCGGGTGTCAAACCTTCGGTGTGGCAATCGTCCAGCGCGGTGTGGTCGAACGTGCCGATGCGGCAGGCCGCGTTGTATTGCTCGATGGTTTTGACGAATTGCGTAACGGGAAGCTTCAACTGGCGGGCCAGGTCTTGCAGGGAGTTGGCTTTAGTACCCGCAAACACCGGAGGCATGAAACGGCCGAGGGCTTGTTGGTCGATGATCGAGTAGGCCTGTTGACCGGGTTGACCGGCCACCAGGCGGCCCCAGATCGCATAGCGCTTGGGCCAGAAATCTTCGCCCTCGTCATAGAAGCGTTCGCCGTCGCGATTAACCACCACGCCCAGCGATACGCAATCGATACGGGTGCAGATACCACCGTCATACAGGGGGGCTCGGGCGTCGATGGCCACCATGTGCGCTTGGGTTGGGTCGCCGATAAAATCGGCGCCCAGGCTCTGCATGCGCCGAAGCAGTACGCCGGTATTGAAGCGCGTCCCGCGAATCAGAAAGTTGTCTGAGGGCCATTCTCCGCGCTCGTTTTGGCCCCAAGCTTCGCGGAGCCATTCGCGGTTCGACTCGAAACCGCCAGCCGCCAGAACGCAGGCTTTGGCCTGAATACGCTCGGCGGGTAAACGCTGACCATCGACCTCACGTTCACCGATGTACGCCGCGACGAACTCTCCGCCCTTCATCTCAATATCAGTAACTTGAGCGTTGTAGCGGATCTTGACGCCCAGCCGCTCGGCGCTACGGAAGTACGAATTAACCAACGCTTTGCCGCCGCCCATAAAAAAAGCATTAGTGCGCGCAACATGTAGGGCACCAGACAACGACGGCTGAAAATGCACACCATGGGAGCGCATCCAGTCACGGCAGTTCGACGAGGTGCGGATGACAATACGAGCAAGCTTTTCGTTGGTAATCCCGCCGGTGACCTTCAGCAGATCCTGCCAGTATTCTTCTTCGGGATAAGCATCGACCAATACATCTTGCGGTGCTTCGTGCATGCATCGCAGGTTTCGGGTGTGTTGCGAGTTGCCACCGCGCCAGATTTTCGGTGCGCCCTCCAGCAGCATCACGCTAGCGCCAGCCTCTCGCGCCATCAACGCTGCACACAAGGCGGCATTGCCGCCGCCAATTACTAATACGTCGATCATCATCATTCCTCAATCGCAAGGAGGCATGAACGAAGTGCTCCTCTCGAGTGGGGAGAAGATAGAGCTGTCAGCTTATTGTCGAAAGGCGCGAAATGAGTGGGGGTGTTTAGTTTTCTTAAAGGCTTTGGCGCGGACACCCCAGTATTGGAAACCGGGAAGAGGGTGTGCCGGGATCATGACGCGACGTCCTCAATCCACGACGCTCCCGGCCATTGTTGATCAACGACCAACTGTCGAGCGACATCGGTGATGACCAGTCGCGCCGCCAGAGCAGCGGGAGACAGCTCATCATCAGGCAGTGTCGCCAACAGGTTTCGTCGACCTACGTGAGCATCGGAAATTTCCACCACTGAAAGCCCCGACTCACCTTTGAGCACCGCTGCCGCACCGGGCTGGATGGTGGCAGCATGACCTGCGCGTACGGCGTTCATCAATACGGCAAGACCATCCACTTCCATGATGATGTTGGGAGCCAATCCCGAACGTTCAAACGCAACCATCAGCGTAGAACGCAAACCGTGTTGCGCGCTCGGCATTACTAGTGGAAGTTGCCCCAGATCCGCCAGTTGCACGCTGGTTCCTTGTGGTGCGTGGGGCAGCTGCGGTGAGCTGATGACAAATAGTTTTTCGTCGAGCAGCGGTGTCACGCTCCAGCGCTTGCCACCTTCGAGTTGAAACAGAATGGCCAGGTCGATCTGGCGAGCATTGAGTTGTGTGGCCAAATGCCCGGACAGCATCTCGACCAGGTGCAACTGAATATCCGGGTAGCGCTCTCGCATCGCGTTGATCAATGGCAGGGCAAGAACAGTGGCAGTCGTGGGCGCCATTCCGACGGTAACGTACCCACTCATTCGCCCACGGTGAGCGGCCATGATCGCATTTTCGGCTTGCCGCAAACACAGCTGGGCATGGTGCAGGAACGCCATACCGGAGCTGGTAGGTGTGACGCCAGTAGTGGTGCGATTAAGGAGGCGGGTTGACAGCTCACTTTCAAGTTTCGCGATCTGTTGGCTAAGGGCTGATACGCCGACATCCAGTTCAAGAGCTGCGCGTCCCAAGCTGCCGTGTTCGAGGATTTTTACGAAATATCGCAGTTGTCTTAATTCCAAACGTCGCCGCTCCACGTCAAATTGTTGTTGGAATGCCTATCGATTACCGCGGCGACCACCAAACCGCAAGACAATATAGGAGAGGGCCTGAAAGTAGGTTGGCGCTTCGGTTTTTGTTCTCATATTTCAAAAATCGGCTAGAGGCCCCGGTTTCATTTTTTTGATCCTTGAAGCAGGGAAGGGTGTGGTACCTCCTGACGCTGCTGAACCGCTTATTAAGGACAAGTGCGCAGGCTGTTCGGCATTACTCGCGTTATGCCTTAAGATGGCCGGTTGCCGAAAGAACCGTCATGGCCATAGCCATGAAGGGCTTTCATCCTTTACAAATAAGTGTGGTGAAGATGAACAAGCCTTTCATTTCGCTGTGCCCTGAAATTACTCGGGCACATGCGCTGACGTTGAAGGATTGGTTGGAGGATGAGCGCGTCACTTGCTATCTGAGCGATTCACGTGACGTTTCCCGCTCCATCGAGCAAGTCATTGATCGGACTCAATTACCGATCCTGACCCATCTATTCAACCGGGGTGGCCGATTCTTCATGGCCTATGACCGGCATGACGCCCCGGTGGGCTTTGTCCGTCTCATCAAGACCGGCTCGAATTGCGAAATAGTCCTGGTCATCGGAGACAGCGACAAATGGGGCCGAAACCTTGGCGCCCGCACGATCCGCGAAGGCATGAAACTGGCCTTCCTCGACATGCGGGCCGAGAAGCTCATCGCCAAGATCCACCCGGACAACGCGCGCTCGCTGAAAGCCTTTCTGCGCAGCGGCTTTCTGCTTGAGAGCGAAACGCCGGCATTGAAGTCGTTTTCCATGACGGCGGGGCGCTATCTCCAGTTTTTGCGCGAAGGTGCCGTTGGCGACTCCACGGGGATCTACATCACTGAAATCGACAAGGCCAGGCTCGAGAGTCTGATCGCGCTTGAGCAAGGCCCGGCCGTTGTTGAACTCGAACATGAGCTTGAGCGAGCCATTGTCGTCAAGCCGCAGCAGGTGGCGCGCAATGTCGTCACGATGAACTCCAGGGCCTTGCTGCAGTTGGACGACGAAGAGATCGAAGTGGCCTTGGTCTACCCTGACGACGCGGACAGCAGCGCCGGGAAGCATTCCGTGTGTTCCGACATCGGCGCTGCCATCCTGGGCTATCAGGAGGGGGACGCCATCGACTGGCGAATTTCTGATCGGACCCGCCGGATTGAGATCAGGAAAGTGCTTTACCAGCCGGAGGCCGCGGGTGATTTCCACCTGTAATTGCGCCTTTAGCTCAGTGTTCGTCCATCAGGCGCGAAGATCCCCCAAAGGACGGGGCCGCGCTTCCGTACCTTCTGACGGGCGCGCGGGATGTAACGAGTAACACACCAGGACAGGAACTGCTTGAGCAACCGCAGGTTCTGGTCCCGGGTACGCGAATCGACCTGCGGGAAAGGTGCCGTTTCAGTGACGAGAATGGGTAACGGCGCCGCATCTCCATGAACCTCATGAACATTTCTGACATAGCATCTGGTTTAACAACGTGGGCGATGTTTACTGTTCATGAGTGACCGAAACCTCCAATCATTGCTAGGGGTTTTGGCGGTTGTAGGGAACCTCATGTTCACAGATGTATGTTCATGAAGAACTGAAAAAGGTCAGGGGGAGGGTACGCTAACTGCTTCACCGAATTAACTAATTCTTATAGTGATGCCCTGACCACCAACGGACAATCAACTGGCTGGGCTCCCGATACCTCGAGGGCCTGGATCAGGTGCTGGGCAGCATTGCGACCGATCTCGTAATACGGCAGCTGCACGGTGGTCAGCGGCGGGATGAACAGTTCGGCGATGCCGATCATGTTGTCATAGCCGAGCACAGCGACATCGGCGGGAATCTTCAGGCCACGGCCCAACAACAGCTGATAGGCACAAAAGGCAATACGGTCATTGCCACAGATCAGAATGTCGAATTGGGGGCGACCTTCGATGATATGTCGGTCGAGAATGGCTGCGGTTTCACCGTAGGCGTCATGATCGGAAAGGTCGTATTGCAGGAGTGCGCCAGGCGCCAGGCCGAATCCCTGACAGGCACGTTGCAGGCCTTTTTGTCGCAAGCCCCAGGCCAGACTCTGTTTTGGCAGATTGATACACAGCGGGCGCCGATAGCCTTGGCTTAACGCGTGATGTACGGCTCGATACTGCCCCTTTTCGTCGTTTGGCACATAACTCACCAGGCGACTGTCATCGGTCAGGCAATTGGCGAGTACCAGTGGTTTGCTCTTCAACCGCTCGGGAATGCACACCTGGCGCAATCCCATGGCGCTGAAGATCAAGCCGTCGGGACGGTGCGACAACATCAGGTCGATGTTCTGGTCGGTGGGCGGGTTGTTTAGCAGGTTGAGGATAAATACATTCCAGCCGGCTTGCTGCGCGGTCTGTTCGATGGACAGCAGCAGCTCGACCGCGAATGGTGTGGTCGCAGTGTCCAGCGCGAACACACCGATGGTTCGCGACTGGAGGTTGTCGCCGCGCATCTTGCGCGCTGACAGGCTCGGTACGAATT
This sequence comes from Pseudomonas sp. NFPP07, assembly GCF_900115645.1. NCBI lineage: Bacteria > Pseudomonadati > Pseudomonadota > Gammaproteobacteria > Pseudomonadales > Pseudomonadaceae > Pseudomonas > Pseudomonas sp. NFPP07. Next base: position 489,983 of record NZ_FOXG01000005.1, on the reverse strand, counting down.
GCAGTTCATCAATGGCACGACGCACCCGCAGAAGGGTTTCGGCGCTCAGTTTTTCCGGAGTGTTGAGCGCTCGAGAAACCGTCATCAGGGACACGCCGGCCAGCTGTGCAACGTCTTTCACTGAAGTCATGTGAGGCGAAATCGGTCAGGTTGACGCCGAATCATGACACATGGCCCGGACTTCTCGCGACCCGAATGACGCTGCCTCATAGCCATCCAGAACCGAGAGACCACGCTTTGGAAATCGAGACACGCCCGCCACTCCCGCTAGCCAGAAGCTTCACGCCCAGGCTGTCGGGCCGCGGATAGAGGCGACTGCTGAGGCTGAAGCGCCCGTTTTCGTCGAATACCTCGATGGAGGAGCGATCGAGGAACACGCGCAGTTCAAGTCGCTCTTGTGTCGGGTCTATCGATACGCTGCGCTGGCCTGTGACTTGCGCACCCGAGCGGCTGCGGTCAAGCAGCAGGCGATGCAGTGATGCATCGTAGTAGAGCAGGGTTTCTTCATGGCCATCGTCGCTGCAGCGCAAGGCAATTCCCAGGTGGCCGTCGGTGCAGCCGAGCAAGTCCAGATGCACATGGATTTCGAGCATATCGCCTTTCACGTCCGGCACCCACCGGGACCCCGTCTCATCCCACCAGGGCGTATTCGGCAATGGCGCCTTGCGTAGGGCGGTGAGCTCCCGCGCCGGATACACGCAAAGGCGATCGGCGCACAGTTCAAGTTCGCGCGGTAAACCGAGCATGCCGCACCAGTGATGGTCCAGGCTCGGCATCGGGCTTTCCCACATGTCGAGCCACGCCCACACAAGGCGCCGACCATCAGCGGCCAGTAGCGTTTGCGCAGCATAGAAATCATGGCCGTTATCCAGCTCGATAAAAGGCCCTCCCGTGAAGTGCCATTGGCTATCGAGTCGGCCCACTCGATAACCCGTCTGGTACTTGTTGAGGCGCTCGTAACCTTCGGCTTGCATGCCTTGGGGCGAGTACAGCAGTACATCGCGTCCACTCAGTCGAAACAGATCCGGGCACTCCCACATATAGCCATCGCCCTCGCTACCGCCGGACACATAGTCAAGGAACTCCCAGACGTGCAGATCCGTGGAGCGGTACAACGGCAGCAGCGGCACATCGCCCAGACGTGCGCCGGCAATCAGGTACCAATAGTCATCCTCCTGCCATACCTTGGGGTCGCGAAAGTGCATGATGGTGTTGTACGGCGCGGTGTCGATGACGGCGCCCTGTTTGACGAAATGGATGCCATCGCTACTGGTTGCCAGGCACTGGACTTGACGGATGAAGCGCTCGTCACCCACTTCCCCCAGCCAGGTGTGCCCGGTGTAGATCAGGGCCAGGGTATCGCCACACACCACGGCGCTACCGGAAAAACAACCGTCACGGTCGAAGTCATCGCCGGGTGCCAGGGCAATGGGCAGGTGCTGCCAATGAACCAGATCGGCACTCTTGGCGTGGCCCCAATACATCGGGCCCCATTTCGCGTCGAAGGGGTAATGCTGATAGAACACGTGATATTCGCCACGAAAGTACACGACCCCGTTAGGGTCGTTCATCCAGCCTGCCGGCGGAGCAATATGATAGCCGGGGCGATAATCGTGGATGACGCGAGACACGCCGTCACTCAGTGCACGTTGCGCAAGGTCAAGGGAAGAAGACATCAGGTCGCTCATGGTATTCAAAGACAAAGTCATAGGGCGCGTGCTCGGACTGAGCGCAGAGAAATGTCATTCGGCAGGTTTTCAATGGCTTGTGGGTGGCGCTTCAAGGCCGTGCCGTCGGCGTCGAACAGGTGCAGGTGGTCGGTGTCCAGTTGCAGTTCGACCCGATCGCCTGCCCGCCATCCGGCGTTGACCTCGCAACGACAAATCAGAGGCTCGTCCTGACCTGTTTCGAGGTGCACATACGTTTCGCTGCCCAGGTACTCGACCCCCGTCACCACGATGCCGACGGTTTCTTCCGCCGCTTTGAGCGATACGTGCTCCGGGCGAATCCCCAGGCTCAGCAGCGTGCCCGCCGCCAGATCCGAGCTGTCGAAGGGCAGGGCGGTCATACCCAGAACGGGCGTATCGACCAGGCTGGTTTCGCCCGGGGCATGCAGGCGCGCCGGTAGAAAATTCATTCTGGGCGAACCGAGAAAACCGGCGACAAAGCGGCTGGCCGGGCGCTCATAGAGCTCGCGCGGTGAACCGACCTGCTCTACGCGACCGCCATTGAGCACGACAATTTTGTCGGCCAGGGTCATCGCTTCCACCTGATCATGGGTGACGTAGATCATGGTCGAGCCCAGTCGGTCATGCAGCCGGGCGATTTCGTTGCGCATCTGCACCCGCAAGGAGGCATCCAGGTTGGAGAGCGGCTCATCGAACAACAAAATGTCCGGTTCCCGCGCCATGGCTCTGCCCATCGCCACACGCTGACGCTGGCCGCCAGACAGTTCCTTTGGCTTGCGTTGCAGCAGGTTGTCCAATTGCAGGATTTGCGCTGTTTTCAACACGCGCTCGCGCAGGCTGGTCTTTTCGGTCTTGGCCAGTTTGAGACCAAAGCTGATGTTGTCGTAGACGCTCATGTGCGGGTACAGCGCATAAGACTGAAACACCATGCCGACGCCACGTTCGCGCGGCTCCAGGTCGTTGACCCGTCGCCCGTCGATCAGCAGGTCGCCGGCGCAGATCGAATCCAGTCCGGCGATCAGTCGCAGCAGGGTCGACTTTCCGCAGCCCGAAGGGCCGACGAACACCACAAATTCACCCGCAGCGATCTCCAGGTTGATGTCGCGAAGAATCCGCACGCCGCCCAGTTGTTTGTTCACGTTGTCCAGTTTCAATTTGATCACGATGCTGTTCCTTGTATTGGTTGGGCATCAACCCTTTAACGCGCCGGCAGTGAGACCGGAAACGATTCGGCGCTGGAAGATCAGCACCAGAATCACCAGTGGGACGGTGACCAGCACCGATGCGGCCATTAACAGCCCCCAAGGCAGCTCATGGGGGCTGCCGCCGGAAATCAAGGCGATGGCGACCGGCACCGTGCGTTGGGTGTCGGTGAGGGTGAAGGTCAGGGCAAACAGGAACTCGTTCCACGCTGCGATAAAGGCCAATAAACCGGTGGTGACCAGGGCGGGCCAGAGCAGCGGCAACAGCACGCGGGTCAGCGTGACCCAGGGCGAAGCGCCATCCATGATTGCCGCTTCTTCCAGTTCATGGGGCAGTTGGCCCATGAAGGTGGTCAGCACCCAGACGGTGAAGGGCAGGGTGAAAATCGTGTAGCTCAGGATCAATGCCCAAGACGTGTTGTACAGGCCCAAGGCGCGGATCACTTCGAACAGCCCCGACAGCACCGCGACCTGGGGAAACATCGACACGCCGAGAACCATCATCAATACCGTGCCACGCCCGCGGAACTTCACCCGGCCCAAGGCATAGGCAGCGGTCAGGCTGAGGAACAGCGCCAGCGTCACCACGCACAGCGCAACCACCAGCGAATTACCAATTGCCCGCAGGAATGAGGCTTGGTGAAGTACCGCCGCGTAATTGGAGAAGTCGGGGTTTTCGATCCAGTAGCTCACCTCGAACAAGGCACTGGACGGCTTTAGCGAAGTCACGATGGCGTAGTAGAAAGGGAAGACCGCATACAGCAGCAAAACCCCGATCAGGCACCAGAATCCGAGGCGCAACAGCGATTTTTTCAGTAGGCGCGGGCTCATGACCGGACCTCCATTTGACGGCGTCCGAGGTAGAGATAAAGCATGGCGATTACCGCAACCACCAGAAACAGCAGCGTCGAGGCCGCGCTGCCGTAGCCAACATCCTGGAATTCCACCAGGTGCTGGCGGGCATACACCGACATGCTCATGGTGCTCGACGAGTTCGAGGTCAGCACATAAATCACGTCGAATACCCGCAGCGAGTCGAGGATGCGAAAGATCGCCGCCACCAACAATGCAGGCATCAACAGGGGAAGCGTGACGCGCCAGAACACGTTCAGCGGATGAATGCCATCGACCCTGGCGGCTTCGTAGCAATCGCTCGGCAACATCTGCAAGGCCGCCAGCATCAGCAGCGTGACAAAAGGGACGGTCTTCCACACGTCGACGATGATCACTGCCCACATCGACAGATCCGCATCTGCCGTCCAGGCCAGGGGAGCGTCAATCAGGCCGAGGCTCAGCATCAGGTGATTGATGATGCCGAACTGGTCGTTCAGCATCCATGACCATATCTTCGCCGAGACAATGGTCGGAATCGCCCAGGGAATCAGAATCAACGCACGCACCAGGGAACGGCCGGTGAACTTGATGTTCAACAGCAACGCCACCAACAGCCCAAGGACGATTTCCAGTCCCACCGACACCACAGTGAAATACAACGTGTTGCGCACAGCGTTCCACCATTGTGGATCGACCAGGATGCCCGACCAGCTGGAACCGTCGTGGAACAGGTAATTGCTCAAGCCTACGAAGGAACCGCCACTGGTGTCCGCCAGGTTGGCGTCGGTCAGGCTGAACCAGAATGTACGCAGTAGCGGCCAGGCCGCCACCAGGGTCAGACACAGCAACATCGGTGTCAGAAACAGCCAGGCGGCGCGTACTCGGCGACGCTGTATGGGCGTTTCCCTGGTGAGCAGGCGCTCGTCACAGGAGGCATGGGTAGTAGAGACAGACATGGTGATTTCCTTCCTTGTGGCTTACCAGTTCCGACGTTTGATGCGTGTGAGTTCGCTTTCCAGTTCGGCCAGCGCCTGATCGACAGACAACTCGCCCGCCAGCACGCCATGCACTCGATCGAAGAACGCATTGGAGACCCGTGGATAGCGATCGGCGGTGATAGAGGCGGGGCGCATGACCCCATCGTTGAGAATGCTGTGCAGCTGAGCGTAATAAGGCATGGCCGCGAGCAATTCGGGATCCTGATACAGCGACTCGATAACCGGGTTATAGGCGCCTATCAGGGCACGATGTTTTTGCTGTTGGGCACTGGTCAGGTAGCTCACCAGCTCTGCGGCCAGTTTGGGATGGGCGCTGTAGCGCGATACCGCCAGGCCCCAGCCTCCGAGGGTGGATGCATGGCTGCCGGCCTCGCCGCCGCGGGGCAGGGGGGCGACCCCGACCTTGTCTTTTACGGCACTGTCCTGGCTTTGCACCAGGGCCCAGACGTAAGGCCAGTTACGCATGAACAGCGCATTGCCCGACTGGAATACCCCACGTCCTTCTTCCTCGGTGTAATTGAGTACGCCACGCGGGGAAATGTCTCCCACCCAGCTTTTCGCCAGGGTCAAAGCCGCTTTTGAGGCCTGACTGTTAACCACGATGTCGCCTCGTGGATTGACCAGTCCGCCTTCCGGTTGGCTGCTGATCCACTCCAGCGCATTACACGTCAGCCCCTCGTAGGCGCGCCCCTGAAAGATGTAACCCCACGCATTGGGGTTACCAGCAGTGCGCTCGGCCTGTTGAACATCCCTGGCGGTAGCGGTCATTTCCTCCCAGGTCTGGGGAACCTGCTTGTTGTACTTCTCGAGCAAGTCCTTGCGGTAATACAGCAGGCCCGAGTCGGTGAACCACGGCATCGTCACCAGCCGTCCGTTTACCGTGGCGTTATCGACCTGTGCCTGGAAGTAGCCTTGGGTCGCGTTGGCTGGAAGCATCTCACGCAGATCCATCAGGTGTTTGGCCAGCATTCCCGGCCACACCATATCGATCTGAATGATGTCGATGTCAGTGGACTGCGAGCTGAGGATTTGCTGGTAGAACGACAACCGCTCGGTCGCCGAGTTAGGCGTGGAAACCACCTCGACGTTGTTGCCGGTCTGCTTCGACCATGTCTCGACGGCCTCCTTGCACAGTTGTAACTCCGCACCCACCGCACCGCACGAGATCGTCAGATCGGCTGCGTTGGAGACGGATGCAAGTCCGGCACAGAGGGTGATTACCGCGGTTGGCAGGAGAGATTTCAGCTGTTTCATTGAGCACCTTTATTTTTGTTTTTAGAAAAGTTAACGTTAACATCGCCAAATGTAGCAGCGTATTTGCGATGAGGCACCCATTTTTTCGTCGATTGCGACAACTCGCAACTCACGTAAAAAAGGCTCCGTCGCGGGACAAACAATAAAAACAAAACAGGGATTCCACATGCAGAAAGCAACAAGCTGGCTACTCGCAGGCGTGCTCGGCACATCGGCGGCGACGTCTCAGGCCGCGACTCTGGAAGAACGCATGGCCGCGTTTGAAGCCCGTGCCAGCGCAGCGGAAAAGCGTGCAGCCGCAGCCGAACAACAGACCCAGGCACTTGCCAGGGAATTGCAGCAAATCAAACTCGCTGCTCCCGCCTTGCAGTCCGCTGCGTCTACTGCCGCAGCCATTTCGGTGCCTGCTTTGGACACCCGATTGGCAAAACTCGAAGCCCGTCAGCAAAGCATGGAGAAGCAGGGCAGCAGCGGCCACCTCACGGACGGCTTCAGCTTCAAGGGTTATGCCCGTTCCGGATTGCTGATCAACGATGGGCTAGGGGGTGGTCGTGGCGGCCCTTATGCAACCCCAGCCGGTTCAGTCGGTGGTGCAGTCGGGCGACTCGGTAACGAAGACGACACCTACATGCGCATAGACCTGTCGAAAGAAACCTATGCGCAGAATGGCACCCGTTCCAAATTCACGGTGTCCATCGCCGATGGTGTGGAAAGCTCCAATGACTGGACGGCCGACGAGAGCAACCTGAACGTGCGTCAGGTCTTTGCCGAACTCGATCATCTCGCCGCCTTCAAAGGCAACTCAGTGTTCGAGAACTCCACCTTGTGGGCCGGCAAACGATTCGATAGGGATAACTTCGATATCCATTGGCTGGACTCCGACGTGGTCTATCTGGCCGGCACCGGAGGTGGTATCTACGATGTGCAGATGAACAAGAACTGGCGCTCGAATTACTCTTTGATCGGGCGTAACTACGGGGATTTCAGTGAGGGCGGTATCAACGCCGATGTGGAAAGCTACATCCTGACCTCGAACCAGTTCTTCGACGGTGGTCAGTGGCAGTGGATGTTCAACGCCATTGGCTCAAAGAAAAATGACATTGGCACTCGCAGCAATGAAGCAAGGCTGACGCCTGCGGACTCCGGCTTGCACAGCATGATCGCCAATCATCAGAAAAACTTTTTCGGCAGGGAAGGCTTCTTCAAGACGGCGCTGCTCTACGGGCAAGGGCTGGGGGCAGAGGTCAAGAATGTCGGCTCGGATGGTGAGCTGATTGACGATTCCCGCGCTCTGCGTCTGGCACTTTACGGCGAGACTCCCATTGCGCCTGGTTGGCGCATCGGCCCAAGCGTGTTGGCCGAACAAAGCAAGGATAGATACGTCAAGGGTGACAATTACCGCTGGATGACCCTGAACATGCGTTTGGCCAATGCAATCAACAGCAATTTCGAGATGGCCTACGAAATGAGCTGGCAAACCATGGATCTCGACCCCAAGGGCTACCTGCAGCGCAATGCGGTCGACGGTAACTTCTGGAAATTCACAGTCGCACCGACATTCAAGCCTGACGTTGGAGACCTTCTCACACGTCCCGAATTGCGAGTGTTCGCAAGCTTCATGAATTGGTCTTCGGATCTGGACAGATACAGTTCCACAGACAACTTCGGCAAGACGGACTTCAACGCCGGAGGAGTGTGGCAATACGGGATACAAATGGAAACCTGGTTTTAATACTTGAACGCGTCCAGCCAACCGCCTTCAGCGTAGCTGCCGGCGGTTGTTGCAAATAGAGATGTCGGTTGACGAGGAAATGAGGCCGATCTGTTTTTTGATCCAGATCTGATGCCCGAAGGATGGAGCAACCAAACAGAACATACATGATTTAACATAATATACATTATGCGTACTATCCTATACAGGACTGGGGGGCTCTGGTTGTCGGGATCAACTAAAAATGCGAAAGCTCAGCTTAAAGTGCGAAAGCCTGGAAAATAAGCGCTTCAGTTGATTTTACTTGCGCTACAGATCAATGCGAAGCCACCGCTGCGCAAGTAAATTTGCGAACGACTGTGGTGCACTGAACCTCTCACCATGCGCTGGAGACGCAACGTTCGGTCCATGATAACGCTTGACATGGGGCGACTAGCTTATGATGAGGTGTCCACATTCCATGGAACGTGGACACCTCAATATTTCGTTTTTTAAAAGGTCAAGCTCTTTCCATCCTAGCGGTCATGCAGGAAGACAATAGCCATCGCGCTCAGTGGTGCTCATCCCGGCAGCGATCGACCGCCCCAGGACCCAGGTCGTAATGAACGGCGAGCCGTTGACGAAGCCTGAACCCGCAATGTCCTGGACGTATCCGTCAGCCTGATTGACCTCCTGCCGATTGAGTTTGAAGCCGCCTTTCTTGAGCTCAATCAGAAGAATGTTCTGCATCTGGGCGACCGATGAATATTTGCACTTTCGACTTTTGTTTAAAGTGCACCGCAGATTACGATTAGCGCTAAATTTCCAGGGAAGGACAGCATGGCTGGATTTTTCGTTGAACAGGCTGGAACCCTTAAACTTTTTCAGCAGTCGGACAGCCCAAACAACGGCTTCAGACCAGGTCAGCTAGGCGCAATGCATGCGACCCTGGCTCACTTCTCGGTTCAAGCTGATCCAGCAATCATCTGTTTACCTACCGGTTATGGAAAGACATCGCTCATGATGTCGCTACCACTTCTGCTCGGAGCAGACCGAGTTCTGATAGTTGAGCCATCAAGTGCGCTGCGCAAACAGGTGCATTCGCATTTTTCCGCCCTTTCGACACTCCGGCGCATCGGTGCACTTCCTGAAGATGGGCCCCTCCCCTCAGTTCATCTTCATTCGGGTCGTCCCTTAACGCCGGAGGGCTGGGAGCAGCTGCGAGACTACGACGTGGTGGTGTCGACCCCTGGCAGCTCGTCACCAATGGTTGCCCAAGGAGCAGCGTCTGACCTGTTCGACTTGGTGATCTTCGATGAGGCACATCACGCCCCCGCAGATTCCTGGGCGGCCTATTTGGAGCACTACGCCACTGCTCAATTCATCTTCCTTACGGCTACTCCATTCAGGCGCGATAACCGCGTAATTCCAGGAAAACTGGTCTACCGATACCCCGTGATGAGAGCGGTCTCTGAAGGTGCGTTTGACCCGATCACTTTTCGGCAGGCCGTGATCGAAAACGAACTTGATGACGACCATGTCGATCGCGTGATTGCGCAGACTGCCGTTGCACAGCTGGAAGAAGATCTAGCCAACGGCTTCGACCACCGGCTCTTTGTTCGAGCCGCGACAATTTCATCGGCACAAGCGCTCGTGCCAGTCTATGAGCAGTTGGGTGTACCGGTGGCAGCCATTAGCAGCAGACTGACCAAGCGTCAGCAGGATGCGATCGAAGAGAAGCTTGTCTCGGGCGAACTCAAGGCAATCATTTGCATTGACATGTTCGGCGAAGGTTACGACTTCCCAAAGCTCAAGGTCGCTGCGCTGCACGCACCTCACAAGTCCTTGGTGCCCACCATCCAGTTTATCGGCAGGTTTGCGAGGATTGATGACACGACCGGACGCCCTACATTGATAGCGCCGGCGTTCAGGGTTCGCGAAGCGACGGCGACTCTGCTCAAAGAGGGTGTCGACCTAGCTCAAATGATTGATGAGGCCGCTCTCGCCCAGATCCAGGGGGCGGTCGAGGCTCAAGAACTCATCGAGAGCTTACCGGTACGTCGGATCACCGAATCAGATTACGAGTCAGTTTCCCCTCTTTCCTTCAACCTCTATGCGCACGTCCGCGTATTCCACTGCAGCCGTCAACCGGACTTCGGGCTTCTTGGCGAGAGGGTGGGTCGTCTTCTTCGAATCGTTAAACAGTGGGAAACGCCAGATGGCACGATCTCTCTCGTACTGACGGCGGATGAAGCACCTCCGAATTGGGCCACTTCAAATACGTTGACTGACGTAAGGCACGAAGCCTTCCTGCTTATGTATTTCCCTGAGTCAAACTACTGCTATATCGGATCAACGCTCAGAACAGAAAAACTGTACCTGTCGATCATGGAGATCGTTTGCCGGGCAGCTAGCCGCGGACTGAGCTACGAGGAAACCAGTCGTGCGCGTGCAGGACTGGAAGGCATGAAGTTCTTTGCTGTCGGCCTGCAGAACACCACGTTCAATTCACAGGTCGAAACCTACAGAACCCTGACCGGCCCGCAAGCAGAGCGCGCTGTGACAGCAGGTGATAGCCGTGCTTACGCCCAAGGTCACTACTTCGGGAGCGGAATGAACGGCCTAATTCGCGAAACTATCGGTGCAAGCAGCAGCTCAAGAATCTGGAGCAACCAGCGTCTTTCAGTCCCGGACTTTGTCGCTTGGGTTCAGACGCTAAACGGGCGCATCGCGGGTGATGCTCAATTTAGCGCTTCTCACCTGGACTTAGTCCGCACTACTACAACCCTTCGTGAGCTGCCGGACGCGCTGATTGCCGCAAATTGGCCTAGGCAAGGCCTCAAGAGCAATCCGCGAATCCAGTTCCGACGTTCACAGGACCAACGCCTCCTGCTTTCCAGGCTCGTGGAATGGGATATCCAGGACTTTGACTGCAATACTCAGGCTGGGCAGCTAGATTTTTCCATCGTACACACCGAGGGACAGATCCGGATGAGGTTCAGCCTCGAAGGTGGCCAACTCATCAATTGCCTGGATCCTCAAGCATCAATCATGGTTGAGTCCAGTTATGACGCGTGGATGCCATTGGCCGATTGGCTAAGCGAGCACCCTCCCATCTTTTATGCCGCCGACAAGTCTTCCTTTGAAGGGATGAACAAGATCGCCGCCCCCCAGCTTCGAACCCTTACCCTCGCCCCAGGAGATGCCGAGTCGATCGATTGGACAGGTTGCGCGATTGAGGTCGAATTTCTGCCCAACAATCAGGAGCCTCGAACCTTGGAGCGCCGCGCGCAGCTGGAAGGCAATGCAACGGTACAGGAGCATCTGGAGCAATACCTCCTGACGCTGCCTGATCTGCAGTGCCTGTACTACGACCATCGATCGGGTGAAGCTGCCGATTACATCTGTGTCACGGCCAATGAGGCCCTAGACGTGAATGTAACCCTTTACCACTGCAAAGGTGCGGGAGGACCGGCCAATGGAGGGCGTGTCGGTGATGTGTATGAGGTCGCCGGACAACTGGTGAAGTCCGCTTATTATTGCGAGGTCTCGACATTGGTGCATCACATGGAGGATCGCATGCACCGGCGACACACATCGCCCTCGTATTTTGTCAGAGGAGACAAGGCGGAAACCTTCCAGCTTTTAGAGTCGACACCTGCAACGAAGCTCACTTTTACAGTTGTCGGCGTCCAGCCCGGAATACGTCGCACCATGGTTGACGAGCGCCTTAGTGATTTGATGGCCTTCTGTATCGGTTACGCACGCCAAGGTGCGGCCAAGGCTTATTGGCTGGTAAGTGAATAGCGACATGAGATCCTTGAGATAGAGGCGCCCAGCAACTGATCTATTTTCTCAGCTTTATCCAAAGGCGATCAATATCATCTGGCGAAGAATTCGTGTAACTGAGCTTATCTTTGCTCCGTCGAAGCTCGTCATGCCGGCTGAATATTTCATTGCCCTCAGTACTATCCATCAGCACGCCTTCACCTGTCGACACGAACTCAAAGTAGTCAACATGTTCCGTTTTGAATCGGTCTATGTAGGAGACAGCTACATACTTTTTGATCCTCCCCGTAACAATCTTTTTATCACTGTGATATTTTTTGGAAAAGGCATCCAGCCTATCATCCATTAGGTTGGTGTTTGCTATATCTTGAGACAGTAGTAAGTCTTTACCGTCACCATCAACCCAGGTCACGCTGGGGAAATAACTCTCCACTGGAGCAAGGGCCTTTCTGAGATGAACGGTCTGGTCAAACGTAGCGTTCATTGGAACGATCTGCCATTCTCGCAGTTCTAAAAAAGCTATCGGGTCAGCATGTAGCTCGTACATCGTATCCCCCGAGTTAGTAATTTCCATTCTTTCCTTTCGCGCCCCGCCCTCCGAAGATAAGTATTTAATCCGCGCCTTTATATTCGGCAAATAAGGGATCGTAGCAATTCGTTGAGCGTCATTTGCCAAGGACAACTGAGCACTTGCAATATAATTTGCATTAATTGATACAATGATTGCCATGGCTGCCAATAATACAGAGACACAGGTTTCAAAATAAATTTTGTTCCGGGTGAGAAAATTTCTCAAACTAATTCCTTGTCATTAGAATAACCAAACAGAAAACAGACCTGCTCTGTTACACCAAGCCATCAGGGGATGTACTACTCTTAGGCTTCAGGACTATCGCGCTATCGATCACCTCGATAGTCAGCTCGTCACCAAGCCCTAAGCCCAAACTTGCAAGTAGTTTCGATGGCAAGTCGACGATGACGTCACCACTTCCATCCGCAGTGTCTTGACACTTGACTGTCCAGCGTTGAATTTCTCTCATGATCTAACTCATGCTGCATCGTTGGGGTGCTTCATTATGCTCATGATCTGTTATGCGTGAAAGCAGGTGATCATTGATGAGGTTCTGCGACACAACATGCCGAGCCCTGCTGCTTCAGCCCCCCCCCGCATCGAGCAACTCTCCACTTTCCAGCAGTGTTGGGCCGAGTCTCTCTCGCCAAGCCAAGAGCCATAATTGGTGTATAGATGTAGAAACAATCTCAATCCAGCGCGATCTAGACTTCCCACGCAAGTGGATTAAAAACGTAGCCCTTGCCCCAGATAGTCTTGATGCATACCGGGTCCCGGGGGTTGTCATTGAGTTTGCCGCGCAACTTGCTGATGTAGACATCGACACTACGGTTGAACCCATCGAACGGGATCCCGCGAATACGGTTGAGGATGTCGTCGCGAGAAAGAAGCTTGCCCTCCGCACTGGCCAGCACCCACAGCAACTCGAACTCCATGGTGGTCAGGTTGATTTTTTCATCGGCCAGGCTTACCACCCGGCAACCGCGGTCGATCGATAACCGTCCGAACTCCAGGACATCGAGTGTCGTTGAGTTTTGTGCCAGCCGGCGTTGCAAAGCGCGTAGCCGAGCCAGCAACACAGAGGGTTTGAAAGGCTTGATCACATAATCGTCGGCACCGGACTCCAAGCCGAGAACATGGTCCCGGTCATCCCCTTTTGCGGTCAGGATGACGATGGGAGTATCGGACAGATTGCGAATCTCACGGCACACTTGCAGCCCACTCTGGCCTGGAAGCATCTGATCAAGCAGCACGACGTTCGGCTTGAACTCGATAAATGCCGCCAGCGCCTGGTCGCCCCGGTGGACCACCTGCACCTCAAAACCATGCCGGAGCAAAAACTGTGCAATCAATGCCGCCAGCTTCCGATCGTCTTCAACGAGCAAGACATTAATGAGATCTAAGTTGTCCATAAAAGCTGGGTAAGAGTCCTGATTAAAATACGGTTGTCCGCCTGGGCTATCGCTTCCATCCAGTGCATGCAGCCCACTCCCCTCAGCTACTCCGCTCCGAATTCGCGTCGTCTCCGGAACCTTGCAGCCGAACCCGCCTTCCCTCTGACATCGCTTGCGTTACTGCTCAGCATCACAGCAGGTTTCGTACTCCGAACCGCCAGAGGTCAGCTGGCTGATGAACTCGATAAGCATTAGCCAGGCCTGGAAATCTGGCCTTGTCGACGCCTTTTTAAATTAAAATAACACATGTTGCGCAAAATAAAGCGGCTTGCTAGGATCCAGAACGCCAAGTGGTATTTCCTAGGAGGTAGCTCTCATGCAAGACTCTGTACGCAAGGCGTTCCTGGAGGACGGAGCGGTCCTGATCAAAGGTTTCCTGAACCAGGAACAGTTGGCCCAATGTCGGGCAGCCTACGACTGGGCTGTCGAGAATCACGGCCCGCATGCTTTCAGGATGTTCGACGGTACCGAGCAGCAGTCGCATGTCGACAATGCCAACCCCAAGGCCAAGTCCCGGCTCGAGGAATTGGTCGCTGCCCTGCCCTTCGGCAAGCTGTTTGCGCAGCTCTGGGGCTCTGAACATGTCTGGTATTTCGCCGAGGAAGTGTTTCTCAAGGCGGGCGGCCACGGCTCCCGTACGCTCTGGCACCAGGACACTTCCTACCTGCCTTGGGCTGGCCTGCATTGGGCCAATGCCTGGATCAGTTTCGAGTCGGTGCCCAAGCGCAACGCCCTGGAGATCGTCCGCGGTTCGCACAAAGGGCCGCGTTACGACGGCACCACCTTTCTCGATCCGAACGACCCGACCCAGCCCCTGCATGGCGGCGATGCCTTGCCTCGGCTTCCCGATGTCGAGGCCCAGCGCAAGCTCGACCCCAACGCTTACGAAATCCTCTCCTGGGCGACCGAGCCTGGAGACATAGTCGTGCTCCATCCCGGCGCGCTGCACGGTGGCGCGCCGGTCGATGAGACCTTCCCCGATCGTCACACCTTTGTCTTCCGCTTCTTCGGCGACGACGCAACCTTCCGCCCATTGCCGGAACACAGCGCTGCCGGTTATCCGCAGCAAGGCGTGCTCTTCACTCAGGAGCTGGCAGACCTGAAGGCCGGGGATTCCTTTCGCCACACTACGTTCCGTCAACTCGCCTAAGCCTAATAAGGAGATCGTCCATGACCACCCAAGACCTGCGTCGACAGTCCATCAACCCTGGCTACACCCAGGCCATATACGACAACTTCCATTTTTCCCAGGCGACCCGCGTGGGGAACATGATCTGGGTGTCCGGCCAGGTTGGCGTCGACGCGACCATGACTCCGGCCGAAGGCATCGAGGCACAAACGCACCTGGCGTTCCAGGCCTTGAGCAGCATTCTCGAGGAAGCGGGCGCAAGCCTGGCCGATGTGGTCGAGCTGATGACCTTCCATATCGATCTGCAGGGCGAGGTCCATGCGTTCGGCAAGGTCAAGGACCAGTACTTCCCCGATCGTTATCCGGCCTGGACCGCGGTTGGCGTGACGCAACTGGCCCTTCCCGCGTTACGCGTGGAAATACGCGCGGTAGCGGTCATCGGCTGCGGCCAGGATTGATCCGAGGACGTCGAGGCACACGGGTGCCTCAAGATACCAAGGGGCTGCGAAGTATCTTCGCGCCCTTTCGAGAATGCTTATTTACAGGAACAAGGATTACAACATGGCGACACTGATCGTGAGTTATCCCGCTGCCAAAGGGGCGCGGTTCGACCGGGATTACTATCTGGCAACCCACCTGCCGCTGGCACGCGCTGCCTGGAGCGAATTCGGGCTGCAATCGGCAGAGGTGCTGTTCCCGGCAGCCGGGCCAACGCCGCTGGTGGCCATGGTGATACTGCGCTTTCGCGAGCAGGCCGATATCAATGCCGCGCTGTCCTCGCCCGGGACCGCCAGGGTGATTGGCGATGTCGCCAACTTCACCGATATCACCCCGACGATCTTCCGCGCGGATGACGAATAGTCGGCGGACTCAAGCCCTGGCCGCTGTGCTGCTTTCCCATGTGCTTTCTGCGAACAAATTCCCTATGCTGCTCCACAGCCAGAAGGCACCACTTTCAAACCGATGGTGCTCCAGATAATCGAGCCAGCGAAGTTGCCCATTTCCCATGCATGATTCTCACCTCGCCCCACCCAAGAGCAGCGGCCGTCAAACGGACGCAAGCAACGCCAAGCCTGTCGTACGGCGCGGGCGTCCCGTCGGCAACCGCGATGAGAAAAGAACCGAGTTGCTGACAGCGGCGATCGCCGTGATCGCCCAGGAAGGCTATGCCGGCGCTTCGATGCGCAAAGTGGCGCAGCACGCCGGATGCACCACGGGTGCGGTGACCTACTACTTCGCCAACAAGGAAGAGATGGTCACGGCTGTCGCCCAGAGCCTGTTCGACCAGATCGACACCTTGCTGGAAGGCAACCAGGAACAGGTCGACATCAAGTCACTCATCGAACAATGGCTGAGCTGGATGCGCGTCGATGAACCAAATGGCTGGCTCGCCTGGTTCCAATTGCTGGCCCATGCCAGGCACGAACCAGCGTTCGCGAGCATCATCAAGCAACGCTACGCACTGTTCCGCCAGGTACTCACGTCGATGCTGGAGACAGGGCAGGAACAAGGCAAGATCCGCAGCGACATCGAAGCGGATCTACTCGCCGATCAGATCAGCGCCATGAGCGACGGCTGGATGATGATGTTGCCGATCGAGCCCGAAAGGTTCACCCCGGCCAGAAGCCAGGCCCTGCTCGATGCGGTCATCACCCTGATCTCACCGGCGGCGCCATCGAACAGCAAAAGCCCCCGGAAGAAATAAGGCCGTAGCGTTGCCGGAATCGGTAACGGAGCTTCTTCAGAACCAGCACAAGGCCGCCACGCTTGCGGCCTTTTGCATGTTTTGCGCCACGAAATAGCGCTGCCATCCAGGTCGTCGCGGCCCTCTCCTCCTCCCTGCTCCATCACGCCTCTTCAGGCAAGGCTTCAATAGCCCGACGCCCCTTGCCCTGTCCCTCTTCGCAGCGATTTTCCCCTTTGCGCGGATCAGATTATGCGTTATTTTGCATAACACCTGTTTTTAAAAATAAAACTCAGATCTGGCAGGGACAAAAATGCATTCGACCGACAATGAATCATCCCTTCAATCACCGCAACGGCGCTTGCTGCTGCAAGCGCTTGGCAGCGCGGCAGTGGTTGGAGGGCTCGCGCTGAGCACGCGTGCCGCGGCGCAGGCGCTACAAGACAATCGCGACGGCATATTGGACGTAGCGATCATCGGTGGCGGCCTGGCGGGCCTGACTTCGGCACGGGACCTGCTCAGCGCCGGCTGCGAGTCTTTCGCCGTGCTTGAGGCCCGCGATCGCGTGGGCGGACGTACCTACAACCATGACCTCGGCAATGGCGTGGTCTCTGAAGCGGGCGGCCAGTGGATCGGGCCAGGACAAACAGCCATCGCCGACCTGGCACGCCAGCTTGAGGTCGGCACCTTCCCCACCTATTACCAAGGCAAAACCGTCTATCTGCTGGATGACACCAAGGTGGAAGAGGACGTCGCCGACGGCCCGAACTCCAACCCCGAGCTGGTCGGCAAGCTGAACGAGCTGGCCAAGGGCGTCCCCAGTAAAGCGCCCTGGAAGGCAGCGAATGCCGCCGCCCTCGACCAGCTTTCGGTTGGCGAGTGGCTGGCCAGGCAAGGCATCGGCAGCCAGGACCAGATCGGGTTCAACATGTCCGTGAGCCTGACCTTCGGCACCCCCCCAGCCGGCATGGGGCTGTTGCACTACCTGTCGATCATCAACGCTTCCGATTGCAGCCTCGAGAAACTCGAGGGGATAAAGGGTGGCGCCCAGGAGACACGTTTTGTCGGTGGCTCCCAGATACTCAGCCTCAAGATGGCGCAAGCCCTGGAGGACAAGCTCAAGCTGTCCTGTCCGGTGCGCAAGATCGTTGGCTGGGACCGCGACGTCGTCGAACTGCATACGGACCAGGGCATCATCCGCGCCCGGCAGGTCATTGCGGCAGTCAACCCGGCCCTATGCAACCAGATCACCTTCGACCCACCCCTCCCCACCGGGCGTGCGCAACTGCAGCGACTCTGGCCGGCCCACGCGCCCATGCGCAAGACCGTGCATGTCTATGAACGCCCCTTCTGGAGAGACAAGGGTCTGAACGGCCAGATCATCCAGGTCGAAGGGCCGCTGATCCTGGCCTATGACAATTCGCCCCCGGATGGCAGCCTGGGCGTGCTCAGCGGGTTCGTCAGGACCGGGCAACTGCCCCATGATCCGCAAACCGCGCAGAACACCTTGTCGGCCATCTATGCCCAGGCTCTGGGGGACGAAGCCTTGCATCCCGTCCAGTTCCACGACCAGGACTGGGGCAAGGTCGACCCCTGGACCCTCACCTGCATCTCGCCAATGCCGCCCGGTTTCTGGACGCGATGGGGCGAGCACCTGAACCCCGCGACCGGGCGCTTGATCTGGTCTGGCACTGAAACCGCGGATCTTTGGGCCGGCTCGATGGACGGCGCGGTCCGTGCGGGCCACCGGGCGGCGCTGGAAGCACTCCAGGCCCTGGTCCAAGACCGGAGGAGCGCCTGATGAAACGAGTAATAGTGATAGGGACGCTGGTGGCGGCCACGGCATTGGTTGGGGCTGGTGCGTTCTACGGCCCGGAGCTGGTGGCCGGCTACCGCTTCATGAATACCCTCGACGAGCACAACGCCAAGTACCTGGCCAATGGCGGCGCCTGGCCGCAGCTTCAGGACACCTGCGCCCTGTGCCATGGCGCGAGGGGCCAGCCGGCAAATAGCCAATATGCCTCCCTGGCCGGACAATCCGCGGCCTACCTCGAGGCGCAGTTGCATGCCTTCGCGCAAGGGCGCCGGCACAGTGCGCAAATGAGCCCGCTTGCGGCGAATCTGACGCAGGAGCAGATCAAGTTCCTGGCGGATTATTTCTCCCGGCAGACCGCCGGCCAGACCGAGGCCCCGGCAAGCGACCAGGCCCTCGAGCAACGCGGAAAGGCCAAGGTTGCCACCACTGGCTGCGTCGCCTGCCATGGTGAAAACCTCTCGGGCGGCCCGTTGGCGCCACGGATCGCCGGCCAGGGGCAGCTTTACCTGGTGGATCAGCTCACCGCCTTCAAACAGGGCCAGCGCAAGGACCCCACCCAGGCCATGAACGCCCTGGCCAGTGCGTTATCGGAAGACGACATCAAGGCAGTGGCCCACTACCTGGGCAACCTGGCACCCACATCAGGCACCAATCAGTAATCCGCTGTGGGTGAGCGTGGGCAAGGATGCTCACCTCTCCTTGCCTTCTTCCTTGCCTTCCCTTCTCGACGTCCGCCCTGCCCTGACGTTCCTGCGGGCACAAAACATCATGGATATCCGACGCTGCCCTGCTCAGGCTCAGGTTGCTGCATGCGGATAAACGCGGCCATCTACCCACCGACGTGCTTGCGCCCCACGTGCCGCGGTGGGTCTGTCACACCGCGGCAGGTGGGGCGCGAGCAGGCCCGCTCTTGAAAAAACGACCCGTCAGCGTGGCTGCAGGAGCGGCATCGATTCCTTGGTGCGCTCCAGGGCGCTATAGGCGTAGTACATCAGGACCAACAGACAGGCCCAGCTAAGCAGCGCCAGCACATAGAAGTTGAACAGCACGTTGGTCTCGTCCCCCGGGATCTTGTAGAAATCGTAGATGCAGGCAATCGTCTGCGCCGCCAGCATGCAGAGGAACAGGCCCAGCGCCAGGATGTGTTCCCCGGCACTCACCAAACGCAGGACCAGGTAAACGAGGTAGAGGGAGAAGACAGTCCACATGACGACGTAGAAGTACGCCAGGAACCCGCCCAGGACATTGGCAGAGAGGACAAGAGCAAGGGTCACCAGCATGCCGCCCGCGAACAGGATGACATCCTTGAAGACCGACGGTTTATAACCATGGGTGACCGCCATGAAGCCAATGATGGTGATGATTGGAATTCCGACGCCCCTGGAAAACGCATCACAGAAATACGAAAACAAATAAGCCGTTTCCGATCCCAATGAAAAGTACAGCAAAGCATTGGTCGCCGAGAACGCAACGACCAACCATTCCAGGCCAAGCAGATAGTTACGCTTGCGCAGGAACTTGATTCCATAAACCAGTCCAGCCGAAAGCAATATGAAGCAAGCGATGCAGAGAACAATATTCCTGGGTTCCATGACACATACTCTCAATATTTTTATTGATGTTTGATTCGTTGTTTTATTGCGCAGACAAATTTGTGAGATAGCTGGCAATGGCCTTGCGCTCGTCGACTGACAGGGTCGCGGCAATGGCCCCCATTGCACCGGTCAGGTCCTTTCGCTGGCCGTCGGCAAAGGCATCGAGCTGCACCCGGAGGTAGTCGAACCCTTGCCCGGCCAGGCGCGGAAACTGTTCGCGGCCCATCAGGCGCTCGCCGTGGCAGGCCACGCAGCCGCCTGCGGCGACCAGTTTTTGCCCCTTGTCCCGCAGGCCCGGGTCGGGCTGAAAGGACGGGGCGCGGTTCAACGGCTGTTTGGCGTAGTAGCTGGCCAATCGGTCGATCTCCTCCCGGCTCAGGGTCATCGCCAGCGGCGCCATGTTCGGGTTGATCCGCTGCCCACTGGCGAAGTTGTGCAACTGCGCCGCCAGGTACGGGGCCGGCTGCCCCGCCAGGCTGGGGTAGCGCTGATGTTGCGAGCTGCCTTTGACTCCATGACAACCGGTACAGACATCGGTCAGTTGTGGCCACGGGCCTCCGTCGGCCTCGTAGGCCTCGCTCGAGGCGCTGATGTAGCTTTGCAAACGATAGAGGTCGAGCAAATCCCGACCATACAGGCCCAGCAGGACGGCAACGACGGCAACCACCCCCAGCACAATCTTTCTTTTCATCTTCGCCTCCTACGCCCGACGCAAGGCATTGAGCACCTGCAAGGCACTCTGATGGCCCGAGCGCACGGCCCCGTCCATATAGCCCGCCCAGATATCGGCGGTCTCCGTACCCGACCAGAAGAGGTTGCCGCAGGGAGGCCGCAGAGCCTCGCCATGGGTGCTCCAGAAACCTGGCGCAATGGCGGAAACGCAGGTGAGGGTCCAGGGGTCGGCCTGTCCCCAGTCATGCTCGCGATACGACACGGGCTTCAGCGCCTCGTCGCCCAGTGCTCTGGCGTAAATCTGGGCCAGCACGCGCTGCGCTTCCTTCAGGTCGGAGGACAGCATGGCGTTGGTGACGAAGGCATTGATCACACCGATATCGCCCCCCGGCGGGGAATTGTCGTAGGCCCAGATCACGGGGCCACCCGCCTGGATGACATGCCCGTTCAAGCCTTTTTCCCGCCAGAACGGACGGGAATAAACCATGGACGTCTTGCGCGCCGGGGAGTGGGCAGGCCAGGCGCGTTGCAGCGCCGCACGCCCTTCGGGCAGCGGCGGATCGAACTGCAACTGATTGCACAGCGCGGGGTGGATGGCCATGATCACCCGGCGAGCACGGATCTCCCCCTGGTCCGTGTGCAGCCGGACGACTTCGCGATCCCAGTCGGAAATCTGCCGGACCGGGCACGACAAGCGCAGCTTGTCACCCAACGGCTGCGCCATCTTGATGCAGAGAATCTGCGAACCACCGACAAACCGGGTGCCCTGGGCGCTGTCCTTGATCGAGTCGAGCTGCATGTACTCGCAGCTGGCCGAGTTGATCATCGACAGGAAATGCAGGAACCCCATCTTCGCCGGCGCCACGCCGCAGGTCAGGAGGAAGCTGGCATTCCACCCTGCCCGGTCCTCGGGCTTGATGCCTTGCCGGGACAGCCAGTCGCCCGCCGAGAGCTGGTCCAGCTCGGCCGCCTTCGCAGACTTCCAGGGCGCGCCGCAAGGCACGTCGCGCGACAGTTCGCTGAGCTTCGCCGCGAGCGTTTCATCGGTGCCGAAGGTGCCCTTCAGGTCGATCTCGACCCGCCCGTCGCCGCCAAGAATGACCGTGCTGCCCTCGTAGTAGCTGGGGAAGGTGCCCACCTCCAGTTCACGGGCGAGGTCCGCCACGGCAGTCTGCCCAGGCCCGATCCACTGGCCGCCGGCTTCGGAGACGTAGCCCGAGCCCAGATCGTGATTGAGGGTTCGGCCCCCTACCCGGTCCCTGGCCTCGAGGACTGCGAAGGACTGGCAGCCTGCCTGTTGCAGGTCACGGGCGGCGGTCAGGCCGGCCAGCCCGGCACCGATGATGACGACGTCCAGAACATCTCCCCGTTTGGCGGCGGAGTCTGTTTTACCAGGCCCTTCGGCGGCATTGGCCAGCCCTGCTTTCAGGCCGAGGCTTCCTACCGCTGCCGAGGCGCCGGCAAACTTGAGCAATTGCCTTCGTCTCAAATCGGGCGGCGTGTCAGGAGTGGGCTTGTTGTTCATACAGAGTGCCTCACGTGTTTTTATTAAAGTAATCACTCATTGATGAGTGTCATTGCGGCAATAGAAGAGTGACAGCGGCTTGTTCCCCCACAGCAACTTTCAGTGCGCCAGAATGCAACTGGCGAAGTCATCAAGTTTAAAAACAAGGGTGCGCAGCCAAGTGCATCAAGTTGTTGTTATATATCCAGCCACCTGTCGAATCTTGAACATCGACCAGTCTGTTAGTTACTGATTGGAAACACTGCGCACTTTGCGATTGACGTGCTCGTCCATCCTGTTCACCAGGCCCAGCGCCAGGTTGACGGCGCACCACTGCAACGGCTCGGGCAGCGTCGAGGGAGTCTTGTGGCGCAGTGCCGCCAGCAACGGATGCTCGATGCCGCCAATCCGCTCGGCCAGCAAATGGCCCATGAGTGATTGGGTGCCGACGCCATGCCCGGAACACCCGGCGGTGTAGAGAACGTTGCCCTGCTCTCCCGTTTCACCGACTACCGGCAGCGCGTCGTAGGCAAGGCTGATGTAGCCACTCCAGCACGACTGGATCGCCAGGCCGCGCAGGGTCGGGAAGCGGTCGTTCAACGCCACCGCCAGGTCCTGATAGGCAGCGTTGTCCGGTACGTTCGGTGTCTTGGAGCCATACGCGTAACCGAGTCGCTTGGTGGTCAGTACCAGGGTATTGCGCGTCGTCAGGCGGTGGCTTTCCATGGTCCAGTGCACGGTCACCAGGCCTTCGCGATTCGGCCACCCCAGAGACGCCAGCTGCGCCGCGGACAGCGGTTCGGTCTCGATCGCCGAGACCCGCAGCGGCGTGACCTTGTCGCGCAGCAGGCCAAGCTGTGGCGTATAGGCATTGGTGGCGAACACCAGGTGCGGCGCACTCGCGCTGCCCCGTGCGGTTTTGCACTGGATGACCGGGCCCTCGACGTAGGACAGCAACGCTGTGTTCTCGTAGATCTTCACGCCAGCCTGGAGTGCCGCGCGCCGCAGCCCCATCACGTACTTGCCGGGATCCAACGTACCCCCGCCCGGCATGTAGCAACCAAAAAGAAAGGCCGGCGGGATCCCTCGCGCACGCATCTCGGCCTGATCCAGAAACTGCCCCGGTGAACCGAGTTCCAGGCCGATGCACAGGCTCTCGCGAAGTTTCTTTTCCTGGGAGGGATGCACCGCGGCCCTGATGATTCCTGATGCGTTGTAGTCGCAGTCGATGCCGAGTTCGGCGAGCCGTCTCTCCACGTAGGCGACCCCCGCATCGTAGAAGCCGACGATTTTTTTCGCCCCTGCGTGCCCCACGCGCTTGAGGAACATGTCGTACTCGAGCCCCTGGCCTCCCGCGAGATAACCCGCGTTGCGCCCACTGGCACCGAAGCCGGCGAACGCCTGCTCGAGAACGATCACCCTGGCGCCAAGGGCGGTCAGTTCCAGCGCGGTGGACAGGCCGGCGAAGCCGGCGCCGACCACGATGACGTCGGCGCTGACATTACCTTCCACTTCCGGTTGCAGATCGTCCGGTCGCTCCACCCACCCGCCGAGACTGCGAAACCGCCCCGGGCCAGAGGTGGTCTTGATTTCATTGCCCCGACGGGTCGTGGACATGGACTGTTCTCCTAGCGGCTCAAGATGTGAATGGCGACGGCAGCTTCCTCGACACCCAGAAGTCCGCCACCGTTTTCCTGGATCGCATGGCGCGCGCCCTCGACCTGACGCGCACCGGCCTCGCCGCGCAATTGGGTGGTCAGTTCATACAACTGGCCGATGCCCGTGGCGCCCAGCGGATGGCCCTTGGATTCCAGCCCACCAGAGGGATTGATCGGGATCCGCCCGCCCACGGTGAAGTCACCGCGCTCGGCACATAACCCGCCCTGGCCCAGGGGCGCCAGTCCAAGGTTTTCCGACTGGATGATCTCGCCCATCGCCGAGGCGTCATGCACCTCGGCGACGTGCATGTCCTGCGGCCCCAGGCCGGCGATCTCATAGGCCTGGCGGGCGGCAAGGAGGCTGACATGCTTCTCGGGCTCGCTCAGGTCGCGCAGGGTAAAGCTGCGGATCACGCTGGCGGCGATCCGCACGCAGCGCGCGGGATCGGCACCGATGCGCTTTAGGCCCGCTTCGGTGCAGAGAATGGCGGCCGCCGCACCGTCGGACAGCGGCGCGCACATCGGCAAGGTGATCGGATAGGTGATCGGCGGCGCCGCCAGCACTTCCTCGATGGTGAACGACTTGCGAAACTGCGAGTAAGGGTTGTGTATCGAGTGCTGGTGGTTCTTGGCGCACACCGCCGCGATCTGCCGCTGGGTGGTGCCGTAGGTCTTCATGTGCCAGCGGCACATGGCCGCATAAATGGCCATGAATCGGCTGTACGGACGATCGGACTCCGACCCGGCCGGGGGCACGATGCCCTCCCCCATTTTCACCAGGGTCTGGTAGTTCTCCTCGGCGGTGGAAACGTCCCAGCCCGTCTCGAACAGCGCCAGGGCCTTGAGCTTGTCGGGTACGTTCATCTTTTCGACGCCCAGCGCCAACGCCACATCGGTGGCGCCGGCGCGCAGGCTCTGCACCGCCAGGTGCACCGCGGTACTGCCAGAGGCGCAGGCGTTCTCGAGGTTGTAGACCGGCACCCCTTCGATGCCGATCTTGCTGCATATCACCTGCCCCGGGATGGACAGCTGGCCCTGCAACTGGCCGTTGGTGATGCCGGCGAAGAAGACGGCGCCGATGTCGGAACGCTGAGCGTTGGCGTCCGCCAGCGCGCCCTGCAGAGCCTCCAGGGCCAGGTTCTGCAAACTGCGCTCCGGGTGCCGCCCGAACTGGGTCATGGCGATGCCGGCAATATAAATGGGTTCCATCAGATAACTCCTCGACTTCAGATCTGACGATCGACGCGTTGCCAATAGTGGGCACGCAGATCCTTCTTCAATACCTTGCCGACCGGACTGCGTGGCAGCGCATCGATGAAGTCCACGCTCTTGGGAGCCTTGACCGAACCCAGCCTGGCCTTGCACAGGCTGATCAGTTCTTCGGCGCTGACGCTTTGGCCGGAACTCAACTCGACCACCGCCTTGACGCTCTCGCCCCAGGTTTCGTCCGGCACGCCGATCACCGCGCAGTCCTGCACCGCCGGGTGGGCCCAGAGCACCTGCTCGACCTCGCTCGGGTAGACGTTGAAGCCACCCGAGATGATCATGTCCTTCTTGCGGTCGGTGATATGCAGGTAGCCATCGGCGTCGAGATGACCGATATCGCCGGTGTGCAGCCAGCCATCGATGATGGTTTCGGCGGTCTTTTCCGCAGCCTTGTAGTAGCCCTTCATCACCAGGTCGCCGCGCACGCAGATCTCGCCGGTTTCGCCCTGGGCCAGGATCTTGCCCGCGTCGTCGATGATCTCGACCCGGACCAGCGGATTGGGACGCCCCACTGAGGAAAGCCGCTCGTCCGACGCCAATTGGCCGCCCTGCAGGTGCTCGTTCGGCGGCAGGTTCGAGATCGCCGCCGGTGCCTCGGTCTGGCCATAGCCACCCGCCATCACCGGACCGAAGGTCTCGATCGCTTGCTTGAGCTTCTCCACCGACATCGGCGCCGCGCCGTAGAGGAAGTATTTCAGCGAGCTGAAATCGACCTTCTGCGCCAGATTGGGCACGTCCAGCAGGCGATAGATGACCGTGGGGGGCAGGAAGGTCTCGGTGACCTTGTACCTGGGAATCATCGCCAGCATCAGCGCCGGGTCCGGCTTGGTGATCACCACCACGGTACCGCCCCGCGCGGAACACGGCAGAGACAGGGTGCCGGCGGTATGGGTCATCGGCGCCGCCGCCAGGTTGACGGGACGATGCTCGTCTTCATAAGGGAAGTTGATCATGAAGTGGGCACAGAACGTCTGCACGCTCCGATGGGTGTTCATCACCCCCTTCGGCATCCCCGTGGTTCCCCCTGTGGGCGAGATCGCCACCACGTCGTCCATGTCATAGTCGACCCGGGGCACGCTGCTCGGCTGGGCATCGCTCCAGGCCGCAAGAGAAGTCGCGCCGGGCAGGTCGCCGTCGAGGCAGATCCACAACCTGATCTTCGGCAGGCTCGCGCGCAGCGAGTCGATGACCGCGGCGAATTCCTTCTGGAAGAACAGCACCTCGCAATCGAACGCGTCGAGCACGTAGCGGTTCTCTTCGGCGCTGTTGCGCGCGCCGACGGGAATCCAGCACAGGTTGGCGCGCCAGAGTCCCAGGGTGCAGGTCCAGCCCAGCACATCGTTGGCTGACCAGATCGCGCCCTTGGTGCCCTTGGGCAACCCCTCGGCCAACAGGGCGTTGGCGATACGGCATGAGCGCTCGCGAACCTCGGTGAAAGTGAAGACCTGGTCGTCCTGGATATAGGCCGCGCCGTGCGGGTTGATCCGCCAGCCACGGTCGAAAAAATCAATAATCGCCATGTCTGTCACTTCAGAGTTGGGTAATGGTTGCGCGAGCCAGACCGCGCTGCTCGAGGAAGCCCAGCAGGTAACGATGCCCGAAGGCCTTCGAGGCCGAGGCAAAACCGACCTTGGCGGTGTCGTTGTCCAGCAGCTTGACCACTGCCGCGGCATGCAGGGCGCCGGTGGCGATGTAAGGGGTGATGCCGTGCACGGTGGCCCGCACCGCCGTCAGCTGACCGCGACCGATGGCGAAGTCCACGGTGCGTTGCAGGGTGCTGCGCTCACGCGGCGGCATGCTCGGCGTGGTCGAATCCACCAGGCTCTGGATCACCGCGTCCTGGTGCTCCTTGGGTAGGTGCTTGTACTCGGCTTCCCACTTCTCCCCCAGCCCGTGGACCATCTTCATCACCGGGTTGTCGTAGAAGCCGACGCAGGACATGCAGCTGCGTACCCGTCCATCCTGCTCGAAGAACACCGGCAGCGAAGTGCCGCCCCAGGGCAGGCAGAACACCGACTCCAGCAGATCGGGGCAGACCACGTTGAAACTGGCATTCGGCGCATAGGAAACCAGCTCTTTCTCCCACAGGTAGGAGCCCGGGCGGCGAACGCCTTCGAAAATGGTCGCGGTCGAACCCACGGTGACGCCGGCGGCGCCGGTACGGGGCCCACGGGTCAGGGTCGCGGTTTCCAGGGAGTCGACGCCCGGTGTTTCCAGGGCCAGCTCGGCGGCGATCTCGGCGTAGGTGTACATGTAGGCCAGCGACGGCGACAGCAGCAGGCCTGCCTGGCGGTACAGCTCGCCGAACTGATCGCGCAAGGCCCGGATGTGTTCCTGCTCACCGGCCGGGTCCAGGTAGTGACAACCGGCCTTCAGCGCCGCCTCGACGGCGGTCAGGCCGAAATTGACGAACGGACCGACGGTGTTGCACACCACCCGCGCGCCCTTGAAGACTGCCGTCAAGGCTTCGACTTCGTGGGCGCACTCGAGGATTTCATAGGTCGCCGACTCCAGGCCGACAACGCGCTGCGCCATCATTTCCTGGGCACGTTTGGCGCTGCGTGCCACCGCGGTGAAAGGGATTTTCTGGTCGATCAACCAGTCCATCATCAGCATGCCGGTGTAACCACTGGCGCCATAGACAACGACAGGATATTTAGCCATTGGAGTGTTCCTCATTGTTGTTATTGGATGAGTGTTGCCGGGTGATCCTTCAGGATCAGTTGTTCGCCCAGCCTTCGGCGTAGAGCTGTTGGGCCAGCAGCCCCAGGCGCATGGTCAGGACACGGTTCTCGCCGTCCTCGATCAGCGCGGACTGGGTGTCGCGCAGCAATTTCTCGATCGGGTATTCACGGGTGGTGCCGTTACCGCCGAACAGGCGGAAGGCTTCCTCGACCACGGCCATCGCTTCTTCGGTCACCGTGACTTTGGCGGAGGCAGTGGCGTAAGGGTGGGTCTGCGGTGACAGGCGCGCGAAGCTCAGCGAACGCCGGGCGACTGCGCGGGCGATTTCGACCCGGCGCAGCATTTCGCCGAGGCGCAGGCGGGTCATCTGGTGGTCGATCAACATCCGCCCGCCCTGCCGGCGCTCGTGGCAGTACTGCAGCGCATATTCGAAGGCCGCCCGGGCGACGCCGGTGAACACCTGGCTCATGTGCGTACCAGCATAGGACCAGGAGGAGCTGACGGCACCGTAGTAAGCATCGCGCTCGGCGATAGCGAAGCGCCGGGGCACCCGTACGCTGTCGAAATAGATCTCGCCCTGGGGTAGAGAGCGCTGACCGATCTTGTCCAGCGGCTTACCCTTGGACACGCCTTTGAGATCCAGCGGGATGATGACGGCAATGCCATGAGGAAGGCCGTCGCTATCGAAGAAACCGTCGCCGTAGTCGGCGCACATCAGGCCAAAGGCAACCTGCGCCACCGCGCCGTTGGAGACCCAGGCCGAGCTCTGGCCATTGATGATGATCTCGTCGCCAACCACCTTGGCGGTCAGGTTGCCGATATTGGCCGGCGTTCCTGCAGGCCAGTCGCGCTTGATATCCAGGAGCTGGTTGTCGCTGCCACGATCGGGCTGGGTGGCCATCCAGCAGCCGATGCGTCCCTGGCACAGCTCTACCAGTTCAGCGTTGCCCGCGGCCACGGCCATCTGCAGCGGAAAGCCGGCGCAGCCAAGGGAAATACCCAGGCCGGCATCGCCCCAGCCGAGCTCTTCGCCGATCAGCGATTCGATCCGCACCGCCATCTCCGGCGGCAACTCCGCCAGCAGTGCCGGGTCGAGCCCCAGCTTGGCGAATTCGCCGAACAGCGAATAGTAAGGCGAGCCTGGGGCGACGACTTCCTCGGGACTCATGCGATCGAGCTCGCGACCCAGCGGTCGCAAGACTTCCTTGGCAAAACGGTGCACGGAAGCCTGGATCGCAGCTTCTTCCTCGCTCAGCGGGGTTTCGAAACCGGACAGCCCGGCAGCGGGCAAGGTCAGGGTGGGCTTGAGCGAGATCATCAGAGCACCTCCAGCGAGAACGTGTTGCGAGCCGCCGTGCGACGCGCGCCGGGACGATCGAAGCCAAGGCCTGGAACAGCCTTGGACGATCCGCCGGGAAGTGCTCCCGAGCGCGATCCGGTGATGCGAGCTTTCATCTGCAACCTCCTGCGTCTTGTTATTTGAGATCGACTCTAACAAGGTGATTTATTTAACGCAACATGTGTTATGCAAATTAATCGCAGGTGCATGAATGGGCAATCTACAAGCGCGAAATGTCCGCGAAAGCAGACCGGAAAAAGAGCCTGGGCCCTCGCCGATACAGGCAGGAAAGCCTACCCGGCAAGGTTTAAAAAGAAGGGGCCTCGCCTGGAGTGGAGTGCTGCACGGGCCCCTTAAAGGATGACGATCGGGACCTGGCTCGACGCCTGAAGCGCCGCGCCGGTCCACCTGGAACAGGTACCGCGGACTCACTCACTCGGGTGTATCGCCCCCTCCTCCTGGCCTTGCATGGACACTACACCCCGTCGCGAGAACAGGATGGGCAAGCCGTTACCGTTCAACAGCGCAGCCGTCAGCGAAACACCCTCGGCACTCTGCTGTTCCTGGAAGTTCAGCCCCCCGTCGCTGCTGCTCACCATCAGCCCATCAAGGCCGACCACGACGATCTGCTGCCCCGCTACCGCGATGCCCGTTACCGAGCTCTTGCTCTTCAAGGGCACGCGCTGCCAGGTCAGTCCATCCGCGGAGCCATGCAGCAACGTGCCCCGCTGGCCGCCGACCAGCAGCGAACCGTCGGTCAGCACCGCCCCCGTCCACAGGGTGCCGGCATAACCGCTGTCCAGGTAACGCCAGTGCTTGCCTTGGTCATCGGAACGCAGCACCTGGCCGCGTTCGGCGGTTGCGTACAGGTTTTGCCCCTGGTGGTCGGCGAAAAGCCCCATCAGGTTCAGGTCGGCGCGGCTCGCTCCAGGCGGTGCCTGCAGCTTCTGCTCGCTCCAGTTGAGGCCACCGTCGTCGGTGGTCAGTATCTGCGACCACAGGCCCACGGCGACGCCCTGCCTGGGATTGAAGAAATGCACGGCAAACAACGGTCGATCCTCGGCGCTGGACAGCCGCTGCAGCTGCCAGCTGTCACCGCCATCGGTGCTGGCCAGGATCGTGCCCCAGTGGCCGACCGCCCAGCCCTGCCTGGCATCGACGAACGAGACACCGGTCAGGGGCGTGGACAGCGGCACGGCCGCGGCCTGATGAAAGCTGTGGCCCTTGTCGTCGGACAGCAACACTGTGCCATGGTCGCCCACGGCGACCAGGCGTCCCTGAGCCCAGCTGGCACCCAGCATGGTGGCCGCCGTGGCGTTGGCTGTCCGGGTCGCCGGTACTGGCTGTACCGGTGCGGCTTGCAATGTGGCCAGCGGTAGCGCGCTGGCGAACAGGGCCGCCATGAGGCAAATCAGGTTTCGCATAGTGCTCTCCTCAGTGCGCCAGGGCGCCGATCATGCGCACGGGTCGCCGGCGCGGAAATACCCGCTCGAGCCAGACGGCGAACGCTGGCAGCACGGTCATGGCCATGACCATATTGACCAGGAACATGAAGGCCAGCAGCTTGCCCATGTCGGCCTGGAACTTGAGGTCGGAAAACGCCCAGGTCGCCACCCCCACGGCCAGGGTGATCGCGGTGAAGATGGTCGCCACCCCGACCTCCAGCAACGCATGCTCGACCGCCTTGGTGATCGGTTGGCCGAGGGCCTGGTGCAGTTGCAGGCGGTTGTAGATGTAGAAGGCGTAATCCACGCCAATACCGACGGCCAATACCATCACCGGCAAGGTCGCAATGGTCAGGCCGATCTGCAGTTCCTTCATGAACCAGTAGCCGATGAAGGTGCCCAGGGTCAGGGGCAGGCAGCACACCAGGACCGCGCGCCAGTCGCGGTAGACGACAAACACCAGCAGAGCGATGGCGCCATAGACGTACAGCATCATCGGCAGTTCGCTGCGTTCCACTTCCTCGTTGATCGCGGCAATCACCCCGGCGTTGCCGGACGCCAGGCGCACGCTCACGCCGGGTTGCTTGAACTCGGTACGGAACGCCTTGGCGGCGGCGATCACCCTGTGGATGGTCGTGGCCTTGTGGTCCGCCAGGAACAGGTGCACGGCGGTCATGCTGCAATCGGGGCGCATCATTCCGGGGACACGGGCCACCTCAGCCGCCATCGATGAGTAGTTCGCCGGGTCGATGGGCACCGCGTTCATTTTCGGGTTGCCCTCGTTATAGCCCTCGTTGAACTGGCGCATGCTGTTGGAGAACGAGGTCACTGACAGCACCCCGGGCACGCCCTGCATGGCCCAGACAAAACGATCCTGATATTGGCCCAGGGCAACGTCTTCGCAGGCGTCCGCCGGGCTTGCGCCGGACGTGTCGGGAACGACTTCGAAGACCACGCTGAGCCAGTCCAGGCCGATGTCGTAGTTGCTGGCGATAGCCACCGCGTCGCGGTTGAAGCGGGCTTCCTCGCGTAACTCCGGGGCCCCGGCCTGCAGGGAGCCGACGACCCGGTCATGGCTCTGCCAGGCCGCCGTGAGAAAGATCAGCAAGGCCATGCCCAATACCCAGCGCACGTTGTGCCATTCGGCCAGTCGGGCAAAGCCTCGCAACCAGCGGGCACGACGCTGGCGGGAAAGCTCCTCGGCGGCGGCATAACCACCGTCGACCCGCAACATCGAGGCCACCACCGGCAGCATCACCAGATTGGTGATGATCTTGTAGGCCACCCCGAGCGACGCGGTGATGGCCAGCTCGCGCACCATCGGGATCGGGATGAGCAACAGGGTCACGAAGGACACGAACGCCGTCACCAGGGCCAGTGTGCCGGGGATCAGCAAACCGCTGAAGCTGGCACGCGCCGCGTCCTCGATGGACTTGCCGCAGGCGATTTCGCGGACGATGAAGTTGATCTGCTGCACGCCATGGGACACACCGATGGCGAACACCAGGAACGGCACCAGCACCGCCAGCGGGTCGAGACCGTAACCGAGCAGGCGCAGGCTGCCGAATTGCCAGACCAGCGACACCAGCGAACAGCCCAGGGCCAACAGGGTGAAACGCAGCGAGTGGCAGTACCAG
Source organism: Pseudomonas sp. NFPP07 (assembly GCF_900115645.1). Lineage (NCBI taxonomy): Bacteria > Pseudomonadati > Pseudomonadota > Gammaproteobacteria > Pseudomonadales > Pseudomonadaceae > Pseudomonas > Pseudomonas sp. NFPP07. Next base: position 458,073 of record NZ_FOXG01000005.1, on the reverse strand, counting down.
TAGACCGCGAGCGCTGTCAGCAGCAGGGCCAGCAGACAGAACTCCAGTACTGCCGAAGCCCCGTCGGCGATATCACCGATCTGCTTGGCGAAGCCGATGATCTGGATGTCGAAGTCGCCGTCCTCGAATTTCTCGCGGATCTGCTGTTCCAGCACCCGGTTGTAGGCCACATAGTCCAGGCGCTCGCCGTTGGCATCGAACTCGTTGAGGTCGACGGTGATCATCGCGCTGCTCTGGTCACGGGCGACCAGGGTACCGATGAAGCCGCCCTGGGCTGCTGAGTCGGCGATCATCGCAATGCTCGCCTCATCGAGGTTTTCCGGGGTTACCGTGCCCGGCACCAGCGGATCGGCACGGAAACCTTCCTCGGTGATCTCGTTGACGAAGGCATTGGGTGTCCACAACGAACGCACGCTGCTGCGCGAGACATTGGGCAGGAAGATCAGCGCCTGGGTGACGTCGTACAGGCGCTTGAGTCCCGCCTTGCTCCAGATCGTGCCCTGGCGTGCCTTGACCACCACCGTCAGGCGATTGGCCCCCAGCAGGTCGTTGCGATAGGCCTCGAAGGTTTCGATGTATTCGTGACCGATCGGCAGCTGTTTTTCGAAGCCGGCCTCCATGCGCAACTGCACGGCAAACCAGGCCATGGCCAGAGTGAAGACACCCAGGCTCACCAGCGTCAGCAGACGATGGGCAAACAACCACTGCTCGATGCGCGGCAGCACGCCACGCACCTTTTTCTCCGACATCTTTACGGAACTGTTCACTGCACGCCTCACAGGGTTCGAGAAACCACAAGACCGACGTAGTCGCGGTCACGCAACAGCTGGTCGTAGGGCGTCTTGCCCCCAAAAAACTTCGCGTAGTTGAAGGAAACCTGCCAGCTCGCCGGGTTGCGCACGAAGTTGAGGTACAGGTTCATGCTGCTGGCGTCCTCGGTGAAGGTCGCCGACAGGTTGGGCGTGCGACCCTTGAGCGACTGCGAATAGAACACCCCCGGCGTGACCTGCCAGCCCGGGATCAGGGTGTTGTCGTAGGTCAGGCTGAAGTCCAGGCTCAGCCCCGAAGAGGTCTTGTTGCCCTTGGCCGTCGGCGCTGTCGCCGGGTCCAGCTGCCAGGTATTCAAGCCGGCGGAAATCGGTTCGCCGTTGTAGTTGTCATGCAGGCCCGGGTATTTCACCACCACCAGCTCGGTCAACAGCGTGCCGGTGCTGGCCCCGGTGAAATCGAGCAAGGTCGGGGAGTTGGACGGGGTCAGGCTGTAGATGCCGGTCAGGTGCCACTGGAACTTCTTCTCATCCTTCCAGCATTTGCCACCGTTGCTGCTGCAGGCATCGATCACCGGGTTGAGCGGCACCGCATCCTTGGGACGGTAGGACAGCTCGGTGCCCACCGCCCAATCGCCGATCGGCATGTTGGCGCTGATGCCATAGAGCATGCGGTTTTCCGGATACCGCCACTCTTGCGCCAGGGCGAAGGTGTCCGGGTCCAGTACCTGCATGCTCAGGGACGGCAGCTTGTCGTGATAGCGCATCACGTAAAGGCCGAGGTTCAGATCGCTGTCCTGGGGCTGCCAACGCAGCGAAACGCCCCATTGGCCGCTGTCGCGGGCATCCTTTTCGTCGTAGCCGTAAGCGCCCCTGCCCTCGCCAAGCGCATGGGTGGTGGACCAGTAGCTGCCCACTGGCGGCATCTCGCTCTTGTTCCAGCCGAACTGCCAGTACGCCTCGATGTTGACGCCAGACCCCAGGCCCGAGGCGAGGCTCAGCATCGGCGCTGGCAACAAGGCTTCCTTGAGCTGGGTGCCCGGCCGCGACAGGGCCATGACATCGTAGGAGTTGGTGTTGTTGATGCCACCGGCGGCAAACAGGCTCTCGCCCCAGTTGATCACCTGGTTGCCTAGCCTGGCCCGGACGCGCTGCTCGCCGACATCGAAACTCTTGCTTACCCACAGATCCAGCAGGCGCGCCTTGAACTTGAGATCATCGCGGGCGCTGCTGGTGAGGCCGTCGCTGCCCACGCTTTGCGGGCTGGTGGCCGCCAACGCACCGCTGGTGTCGGTGGCGGCGAAGTCGCGGATCCAGCTGCCCCGCGCCATGAAGGTGTAGTCCTCGGGAAACTTCAGTACCAGCTCGTGGGTGCCCTTGAGATAGTTGGTGAACAGGTCGCCCTTGTCGTAGTTCATGTTGCCCTGGTCGCCGATGCCGGCGCTGGGCGACAGACAGCCGCTGGGCGGATGGTGTCCGCTGGCGCCACTGGTGATCAGGTTGCAGCCTGGGGACTCGGTACGCAGGCCCATACCCATGGCGATGGTGGAGTCGAACGAGCCCCGGATGTTTTCAGTTTCGAAGGTGAACCCCATGGCCAGAGGGGTTGCACACGCAATGACAAGACCTGAGGCTTTGGTAATTATTCTTTTCATGTCAGTTCTCGATAGGCCGCGGTTAGCGTTCGCTGGTGGCGCGCAGATTGTCGGAGGTATAGAAATCACGCTTGAGTCGCGGGTTACCGGCGCTTTCGGTGAGCCAGCGGTGATCGTTCTTGCCCACGCCGATGGAGGTCATGTCGTACAGGTAGCGACCGTCGATCAGGTTGTATTGCGCTTGGGCCTCCATGTCGCAGGTGCCGGTCTCGTAGACGGGAATGGTGTAGCCTTCACGGACTTTCCAGATTTGCCCCTGCTTGTCGTAATCGACAGCCATCAGGGCGTTCCAGCTGTCCTCATCGATATAGAAGAGCCGCTTCGGTGCCTGGTGGCGCATGCCCGGGCGCACTGTGGCCTCGACCACCCAGACCCGATGCAGTTCATAGCGGCGGGATTCGGGGGCGATGTAATCACGCTTGGCCACATCCTCGATTTTCGCCGAGTTGTCGTAGGGACCGAAGGCGTTGTAAGGCACTAGCAACTCCTGCTTGCCGACCAGCTTCCAGTCGAAGCGATCCATCGGCCCGAAGAACACGTTCGACTCATCGATGGTGTACTGGTTGTCCAGGCCGATTTGCGGCGCGTCATAGGAATAGGCCGGCATGCGACGCACACGACGCTGACCGGGGAAGTAATAGAAGGTGCTGGCCTGCTCGCCGGCCTTGGTCGTCACCACGCCGGCCTGCCCGGCAAGGGCGGCGGGATCGTAGTAGGAGAAGTAGGTGGCAACTTCCAGGCGATCGACCGAAGAGAACAGCGCACTGCCCTTTTCTCCCCACGGCGTATACATGAACCAGTCGGTCGAGGTACGCAGCCAGTCTTCACTGCCTTTGCGCGGCGAGAGGCCGGAAACGGTCTTGGACATTTCAAAGCCAACGCCCCGGTAACGCATTTTCATGTTCCACATCACCTCGGCGCCGTTGCTCGGGAACGGGAACGGAATGCCGGGTACGTAGGCGTCCTGCAGTGCCAGGCCATCGGCGTCGAGCTTGGCGAAACCGACGTTCTTGCGGGTGTTGTCCGCGACGAAATCCGGTACGCCGCAGCTGCGGCGGGTCGGGTACACATCCATGCGATAACCCGGGATCTTCTTGAACAGTTCCACCTGGCCCGGAGAAAGCTTGCTCGCGTATTTCGCGACATTGCTCGAGTCGATGCTGAAGAGCGGCTTGTCGTCCTTGAACTTCCAGTGTTGACCCCGTACCTGGCCATGACTCCAGCCAACCGCCTGCGGGCCCGGCGCCGTCCAGGCCGGAATCGTCCCATCGGCGCTGGCCGCGACCTCCCCACCCAAGGGCGTCAGCTTGCTACCCAGCAACGCCGGATCCTTGTCTGCTGCCTGAACGCTGCACATGACAGCCGATATGGCCAATGCCAGGATCAGTTGCCTGGTTCCACCACCGATGGAAATCCCGGCGCCCGGGTACTTAATCACGTCTTTCATTGGAAGATCCTCATGGGCCTCGAGCGGCAGCGTGCGCTCCGGGAAAGCCGCAACACGTTGCCTGGGCTAATCTTGTCAACTGACTTGATCAAATGACCAAGTCCATTGATCAAGAGGCAAAGCTGATGCCAAGATTCCATGGCTTTTGATTTCTCTTTTTGTATCAAGTGCTTAAGTTCAAGCTGTGGATCCCGCAGACGAAATGCTGTCCCGCCCTGCCGCGGTTTGTTTCGTCGGATCGCACCAGAATGGGAATTCACGAAACAACTGTTACCTAAAATAAAGCAGCCCGATATTCGTTACACCTTGATGCACCACAAGCCATGACGCGATCCGCGAGCTTGCTGTAGCATCCGCCAGCGCTGACACCGCCAGTAACGGGCAAGGCGCGAGCGCCAATGAAATGGAGATTGCCGATCTATGGCCAGAATGGGTGCTGAATTACGCAGGCAGGATTTCGTCGAGGCGACGGTCAAGGTCATTGCCGAACACGGGGTCGCCAATGCAACCACGCGGCGCATCGCCGCTGCCGCCGGCTGCCCGCTGGCGTCGCTGCACTACGTGTTCCATACCAAGGACGACCTCTTCTATGCGGTCTATGAGTCGTTGTTCGATCTGCCCCATCAAGCCCTGGAACAGGTACCCACCGGTACCACAGCCGCGGAAAAGGCTGCCGAGGTGCTTCGCCAATTGATCGCTTGGCTTACCCGCCACCCCGACGTGGCCAGGGCGCAAACCGAGCTGTTTTTCTGGGCCATGCGCAACAATCCCGAGCTGGCGAACAAGATCTACTCGGTTGCCATAGACGCGACGGAGCAGGCCCTGGAGCGCGCCATGGGCGCGCAGCTCGACAAGCCCTTTCTCCAGGCCGCAAGTCGCCTGCTCATTCACCTGGTCGATGGCCTGATCATTGCCTGGTCCGCCCATGACGACCTGGCGCGCCTGGAGAGCGAAACCGAGACAGCCTGCAAGGCGCTGGCACTGTTGGTGGCCAGTCACTGATCCGGTCCGAGCCTCAACCGGCGCAGTCACATGCTGCTGACCAGATGGCCTCCATCCACGGCCAGTACGCTCCCGGTCATGAACGCACCGGCATCGCTGGCGAGCAGCAGGAATGGCCCCTCCAACTCGTGAAGCTCGCCCAGGCGACGCATCGGGACCAGGTCACGGATGTAGCTCTTGGCCTTGTCACTCTCGAAAAACGCGGCATTCATCTCGGTCTTGAAGTAGCCCGGGGCAATGGCGTTGACCCGGATCCGGTAGCGCGCGAGCTCCAGCGCCAATGACTTGGTCAGTTGCACCACGCCGGCCTTGGCGGCGCAGTAATGGCTGTAGCCGGTGCTGACGCGTAGCCCGAGTATCGACGCGATGTTGACGATGCTGCCACCACGCCCAGCCTTGGCCAGCCGTTGCGCGGCGACCTGGGCCACCCGCCAGACACCGTCCAGGTTGGTCGCCAGCATGGCGCGCCACTCCTCTTCGCTGATCTCCAGCGGGCGTTGGCCGTGACCGATGCCGGCATTGTTGAGCACCACATCGACCACTCCGAAACGCGCCTCGGCAGCGTCGAAAGCCGCCTCGACGCTGGTCCGGTCGGTGACGTCGAGAGCGACTGAGAGCACCTGGGCGCACTCCCACTCGACATCCCTGGCCACTTGCTCGAGCCGATCGAGGCGCCGCGCCGCCAGTACCACGCGAGCACCGGCGCGAGCGGCAATCCGCGCCAGGTGCGCACCGATGCCGCTCGACGCGCCGGTGATCAGCACGGTCCGGTCGGCGAGGGAGAAATTGTGGGCAAAATCGTGACTCATCAGTACACCTCGATAAAGAATGGCGGCACATCTTGCGCTGACAATGCACAGGGTCTTGAGCAGACAGGTTGGACCCTCTTTCTTCGGGATCGGGCCAGGATGAGGTTGATGCGTGGTCGCCCCCAGGCCTCACCCTCCCCCGGAGAAAGGGGGAATCTTCAGATGCGTTCGATGCGGGTCTTGCCAGCGGCAACCAGGCGCTCCAGCAGCGCCGCCGGGCGGAACCACATTTCGCCATACTCACCGAGAGCCTGGCGATAGTGGCGGATGCCGCAAAGCACCTGGTCCAGTCCCAGTTGCTCGGCGTAATGCAGCGGGCCGCCAAGATGGGCGGGAAAGCCGTAGCCGTTGATCCACACCAGATCGATATCACTGGCCCGCAGAGCGATACCCTCGTCCAGCAACTGGATGCCTTCGTTGATCAGCATGAACAGGCAGCGATCATGTATTTCCAGGTCTTCGATGGAGCGCCGAGGAACGTCAAGCTTGCCGGCAAGCTGTTCTGCCAGCGCGGTTACCTCGTAGTCTTCCTGGCGGTTCTGGCCCTCGTAGAGGTAGAAGCCGCGCCCGGTCTTCTGCCCGTATCGCCCCAGGGTGTACAGCTCCTCCGTGAGGCAGCAGTAGCTCTGATCGTGGGCCGTGGCGGTGCGATTGGCGTCGTGGATCAGGAAGTTCACGTCGATGCCGGCCAGGTCCAGCATGCTGAACACCCCCATGTTCAGATCCAGGCCGGTGAGCACGCCATCGACCTGCGCCGGCGTTGCGCCTTCCAGTACTAGGCGATGGGCTTCGCGTGCATAGGGCTCGAGCATGCGCTCGCCGATAGAACCTTGGCCGACGCCGGAGATGACCGGCAGCTTGCCGATCCGCTTAGCGATCTGCATGGCGCTGGCCAGCACCTCTGGCGCGGTCGCCTTGCCGCGCACGACTTCCACCAGGCGCATGACATTGGCGGGGCTGAAGAAATGCAGGCCGATCACATCCTGCGGACGGCGGATGCTCGCCGCGATGGCATCGATATCCAGCGACGAGGTGCTGGTCGCGAGAATGGCGCCCGGCTTGCAAATCTGTTCCAGGCGGAGGAACACCTGCTGCTTGACGTCCAGTTTCTCGCACAGCGCCTCGATGACCAGGTCGGCATCGGCCAGATCCGCGTAGTCAAGGGTGCCGAACAGCAGGTCCATGCGTTGCTGCAGTTGTGCGGCACTCATTTTTCCGTGCTTGACGCTGGCCTGGTAGAGCTTGCGGATCTGCATCAGGCCGCGGTCCAGCGCACCACCCTCGGGTTCAAGCAAGGCCACGGGGATACCGACGTCGGCAAAGCTCATGGCAATCCCGGCACCCAGGGGGCCAGCGCCGATGACCGCGACCTTGTCCAGCTTGCGCAAGGCAATGTCCGGGCCGATGCCTGGAATGCGCCCGGCTTCGCGCTCGGCGAAGAACACATGGCGTAGCGCCTTCGACTGGCGGGACGCTTCGGCCTGCTTGAACAGCGTCAGCTCTCGGGCGAGCCCCTCTTCCAGTGGCAACAGGCAGGCGGCCTCCAGCGCCGAGAGCACCAGGCGTGGGGCCAGGCGGCTTTTCCAGCGCGGCTCATGCTCGGCGCGGTAGCGTGCGAGGAAATCGTCCGGCAGGTCCTCGGCCGGCTTCGGCCACGCCTGTGCCGGGCGCGCCGGTGCACCGCACTCGATCAACTCGTTGGCATAAGCGCAAGCCTCATCCAGCAACTGCTCGGCGCTGCTGGCGATGCGGTCAAGGATACCCAGCATGCGGGCGCGTTCAGCGTCTATCTGTTCACCCGAGAGAATCAGGTTCAGCGCCGACTCGGCGCCGATCAGCCTGGGCAGGCGCTGGGTCCCGCCGGCCCCGGGCAGCAGGCCCAGGTTGATTTCCGACAGGCCCACCCGGGTGCCCGGCTCCCCCATCCGGTATCCGCAGGCCAGGGCCAGCTCCAGGGCGCCGCCCAGCGCCAGCTTGCCCATGGCGGCAACCAGGGGCTTGGGGATTTCGGTCAGGCGGACCAGGGTGCTGGGCAAATCCGGTTCGGCAAAACAGGCCTCGGTGCCGAATTCGCCGATATCGGCGCCGGCGCTGAACAGGCCGTGCTCGCCATGAAGAATAATGGCCTGCACCCTGACATCAGCCGCCGCACGCTCGCAAGCGTCGACGATGGCGGCGCGCAGCGGCTGGCTGAGTGCGTTGACTGGCGGACGGGACAGGCCGATCAGGGCCAGACCGCCTTCGAGGCGGTAATGGATCAGGTCGCACATTGGGGATCCTTGATTGGCGTTACCAGGGCTGCAAACGGGTGCTGGGTATTTCCACAGAGACGATGGCCGAGCGAAGCGTTCGTGCGCTCATTGGCCCCGGGGCGTCAGAAATTCCTGAAGACTTCGCCGACACTGGCAATGGGATAATTCTGCGCAGGGCTGGTGATGCCGCTGGAAACCACAGAGCCAAAGGAGCCCAGCGAATAAAAGGAGTGGATGCCGTAGACGGCGAGTGAAATCAGCATCACGGTCAGGCAGGAAAAAAGAAAAGGACGCATCGAAAACCTCCGTCATTCGGCCGGGGCCAAATGCAGTGTCTTTTGTTATTGAGGGTTTCGATTCTGGGCGCTGGCACAGGTAAAAGCTTTGCAGATCACGCCACAGAATATGCAGATCATGACGCTCAAAAAAACCTGGCCAGGGTGATTGTCCAGCGCGGCGAAACCCGCCCTGGAGGTCAGTGCGCGACTACGGGCACGGGAACGAGAAGAGAAATTTCCTCATGGATTGCCTGAGGAAATAATGTCTCAGATGAAGTATTTTCATCGCTTTTCGTTGAAGCAATGCGCTTTTCCTGCACAATACCTGCCATTGAAATTTGATCCGAGACCAACTGATGTCCCTGACTCCTCAAGACGAACGACTCATCAAGGCGCTGGCCCTGGCCATTGTCGACCACCCTCGGGCGACGCTCAAGGAACTGGCTGAATCCGCCGGGGTGAGCAAGGCCACCCTGCACCGCTTTTGCGGCACTCGTGACAATCTGGTGCAGATCCTGGAAAACCACGGCGATACGGTGCTCAACCGGATCATCGCTGCCACCAATCTGCAGCAGGATGAGCCTCAGGAAGCACTGCGTGGCCTGATAAACGAACACCTGTCCCAGGCACACCGCGAAATGCTGGTATTCCTGCTGTTCCAGTACCGCCCCGACACCTTCGGCATAAATGGTGAAGCGACAGGCTTGCAACCCTACATCGATGCCCTGGATGCGTTCTTCCTGCGTGGCCAGCAAGCGGGCGCCTTTCGCATCGACATCACCGCCGCGGTCTTCAGCGAACTGTTCCTGACCATGGTCTTCGGCATGATCGATGCCGAACGACGCGGCCGCGCGGCCAGCGCCAATTCAGCCAACGTACTGGAACAGATGTTCCTGCATGGCGCAGCCGCGACTGTGAGCCCCAAGTAACCTGCCCCAGGCTCATCATCGGCATCGCGGCCCCGCTCTACTGCTGCATTCTCCAGCCATGGCGCAGGCCAAAAGAAGCCCCGCGACCTGAAGGTCCACGGGGCTAAAGCTCGGTTGGATGCGCCAACCCAGGAAGTTATTGCCGGCCCTTATCGGCTGGCCCGTACCTGGGGCGACCAGCCCCCGCCCAGGGAGCGGAACAGGTCGACCAGGGCAATCTGCCGCTGCGTGCTGGCCTCGATGAACAGGGTCTCGTTGACGAAGCTGCTGCGCTGGGCGTCCAGATAACGCAGGTGACTGTCCACGCCCCCTTCATACCGGGCCTTGGCCAGCTTCAACGACTCGCTGCTGGTGTCGGCCAGGGCACGCCGGGCCGCCTCTTCCCGACGCAGGGTATCGGTGGCCGCCAGGGCGTCCGCCACTTCGCGAAACGCCGTCTGGACAGTGCCCTCGTACGCCGCCACGGCGGAGTCCTTGCGCGCTTCGGCGAGGCTCAAGCCGGCACTGTTGCGACCGGCGTCGAACAGCGGCAGGGACAAGTTCGGCACGAAGTTCCAGGAGCGCGAACCGCCGTCGAACAGGCCGGACATCTGCGCGCTTGAAGTGCCGAAGCTGCCCGTCAGGCTGATACGCGGGAAGAATGCCGCGCGCGCCGCGCCGATATCGGCGTTACGCGCCTGCAAGCGATGCTCGGCGGCGAGGATGTCCGGGCGCCGCTCGATCAGCGCCGAGGGGGTGCCCGGCGCGATGTCCTGGACCAGCATCGGTTCCTTGCGCACGCCTTGAGGTATCGACTTCGCCGCGTCCGCGGTGCCGAGCAGCAGCACCAGCGCGTTGAACGCCTGCTGCTTCTGCCGTTGATTGCTTTCCTCTTCGGCGCGGGACTGCTCCACCAGGCCCAGGGCCTCCTGATAATCCAGCGCGGTCGCGGTACCGGCCGAGCGGCGCTGGCTGATCAGGGCGAAAGAATACTCGCGGCTGACCAGGGTCTGTTGCGTCAGGTCCAGGCGGCGCTGGGCGCCATCGTGAATCAGGTAAGCCTGGCTGACCTCGGCGATCAGGGCGATCTGCGCGGCGCGCGCGGCTTCTTCGGTGGCCAGGTACTCCTGCAACGCGGCATCGCTGAGGCTCTTCACCCGGCCGAACAGGTCCAGTTCGTATTCCGGCAGCGACAGGCCCACTTGATAGCTGCTGACCACGCCCGACCTGCCGTTGTTGGACAGGTCGGCCGGTACTCTCTGTCGATTGCCCGCAGCACCGGCATTCAGGCCCGGCACCCGGTCGGCGCGCTGGATCCGGTACTGCGCCCGGGCCTGCTCGATGTCCAGGAGCGTCTGGCGCAGCGAGCGGTTGTTGTCCAGCGCGGTCGTGACCAGGCGGCGCAGGTCGGGGTCGACGATAAAGGTCTGCCAGACCAGCTCGTTGACCGCACTGCCCCGCTGACTGGCCTGGCCACTCCAGCTGTCGGCCACTGGTGCTACGGGACGTTCATAGGTCGGTGCCAGCGAACATCCGCCCAGCGCCATGGCGATCAGAAGCGTAGAAAAAGCTGAGATACGCATGGCATCACTCCTGGGCCAGGGCCGGTTGTTCGAGGGGAGCCGGCTTGCTGCGCAGCAACGACAGCACCCAGACAAAGCAGATCGGTACGAAGAGCACACCCAGCAAGGTTGCGCTGAGCATCCCGCCGATCACCCCGGTACCGATCGCGCGCTGACTGGCCGCGCCGGCACCGGTGGCCAGCGCCAGGGGCACTACGCCGAGAATGAAGGCCATGGACGTCATGATGATCGGCCGGAAACGCAGGCGGGCAGCTTCGATCGCCGCGTCGCGCAGGCTGTAGCCCTTCTCCCACAGTTCCTTGGCGAACTCGACGATGAGGATCGCGTTCTTCGCCGCCAGGCCGATGATGGTGATCAGGCCGACCTTGAAGTACACGTCGTTGGGCAGGCCCACCACCATGACCGCGAGCACCGCGCCAATCGCGCCAATCGGTACGATCAGCATCACCGTCAGAGGGATCGCCCAGCTCTCGTAAAGGGCCACCAGCAACAGGAACACCACCAGGATGGCGAGGGCGAACAGTTGCGTCGCCTGGCCGCTGGATACCTTCTCCTGATAGGACAGGCCGGTCCACTCGTAGCCGATACCGGCCGGCAACTGCGAGGCCAGGCGTTCGATTTCCGCCATGGCCTGGCCGGTACTGAAACCGGGCCCGGCATCGCCCACGATACGGATCGACGGATAGCCGTTGTAGCGCACCAGTTGTACCGGCCCCTCCTCCCACTGCGTGGTCACGAAGGCGCTGAGCGGCACCAGGTCGCCCTTGGCGTTGGGCACATACAGTTTGAGCACGCTCTCCGGAGTCATCCGCGCGCCCTGCTCGGCCTGGATCACCACGCGCTGCTGGCGCCCGGCGTTGGTGAAGTCATTGATCACGTCCGAGCCGAAAGCCGAGGACAGCGTGCTGCTGATGGTCTCGAAGTTCACACCCAGGGTGCGCGCCTTCTCGCGGTCGATCACCAGGCGCAACTGTGGCGCCTCGGCCAGGCCTTCCATCATCGCGTAGAGGAACTTGGGGTTGCCGTAGACCTGGCCAAGCAGCGTATCCCGGGCTTGCAGCAACGCCTCGCGGCCAAGGCCGCCACGGTCCATCAGGCGCAACGCGAAACCGCCGGAGTTACCCAGGCCGTCAATGGGCGGTGGCGACACGGCCATGATGGTACCGTCGCCAGGCACTGCGAAATGTTCGTTCAACGCGGCGATTTCCGCCTCGGCCGACTGTTGCGCACTGCGTTGCGACCAGTCCTTGAACGTCGGGAAGGCCAGCGCGGCGTTGTCACCCTGGCCGGAGAAGCTGAAGCCCGAGACCAGGAACACCGAGGCCACTGCCTCGCGGGACTTGAGGAAGCGCTCGAGTTCTTCACCGGTGGCGTCGGTCCGGGAGCGCGCCGCGCCGGGCGGCAGTTGCACGTCGACCACCATGTAGCCCAGGTCTTCCGAAGGCACGAAGGCTTCCGGCAGGCGCAGGTAGAAGTAGCCGAGTACCCCGATGATGCCGACGTACACCAGCATGAAGCGCGAGGTGCGCGCCACCAGCTTCGAGTTCAGGAACGAGTAGCGTTCGGTGGCGCGGGCGAAACCACGGTTGAAGGCGCCGAAGAAGCCGCGCTTCTCGTGGTGCCCCTCGGGAATCGGCTTGAGCAGCGTGGCGCACAGCGCCGGGGTGAACGTCAGCGCGAGGAAACCGGAGAACAGGATCGATACCGACAGCGATACCGAAAACTGCTGGTAGATGACCCCCACCGAACCGGCCATGAACGCCAGCGGCAGGAACACCGCCGACAGCACCAGGGTAATGCCGATGATGGCCCCGGAAACCTGTTGCATCGCCTTGATCGTGGCCTCGACCGGAGAGAGCCCCTCTTCCGCCATGATCCGTTCGACGTTCTCCACCACCACGATGGCGTCGTCCACCAGGATACCGATGGCCAGGACCATGCCGAACATGGTCATCATGTTCACCGAGAAGCCCAGCAGGTACATCACCAGCAACGTACCCAGCAGGCACACCGGCACCACGATCGACGGAATCAGCGTATAGCGCACGTTCTGCAGGAACAGGAACATCACCAGGAACACCAGGACCATCGCCTCGATCAAGGTATGGATCACCTTCTCGATGGCCACGTCGACGAAGCGCGAGGTGTCGTAGGGTACGGAATACTCCATGTCGTCGGGGAAGAATGCCGACAGCTCGGCGAGGCGCGCCTTCACCAGGGTCGCGGTCTCGATGGCGTTGGCGCCCGGCGACAGCTGGATCGCGCCGCCCACGGTCGGCTTGCCGTTCAGGCGCGAGGAAAGGTTGTAGCTCTCCTTGCCGACTTCCAGGCGCGCGACATCGGCCAGCTTCAGCAGGGAGCCGTCTTCGTTGGCGCGCAGCACGATCTGGCCGAATTCATCCGGGTTGTCCAGGGTGCCCTTGACCGCCAGCGTCGCGGTCAGTTCTTGTTGGGAGGTGCCCGGAGCGGCGCCGAAGGCACCGGCCGGCACCTGGACGTTCTGGCCACGAATGGCATTGCTCACGTCGTCGATGGACAGCCCGTAGCCCACCAGTTTCTGCGGGTCGATCCACACGCGCATGGCCGCTTCGGAGGAGAAGAACTGCAACTTGCCGACGCCGGGCAGGCGCCGCAGCTCGTTGTTGATGTTGCGCGCGGCGTAGTCACCCAGCGCCGTGGTATCGCCACGCTCAACACCTTCCTTGTAGCTGAGCGCGTAGATCAGCAGGAAGCCGGCACTGGACTGCTCGACCTGCAAGCCCTGGGTCAGCACGGCTTGCGGCATGCGCGCCTCGGCCTTCTTCAGGCGGTTTTGCACGTCCACCTGGGCCAGGTCCGGGTCGGTCCCGGGCTGGAACGTGACCACGATCTCGGCCACGCCGTTGGAGTTGTTGGTCGACTCGAAGTAGAGCAGGCCCTTGGCACCGTTGAGCGACTCCTCGAGCACGGTGGTGACCGAGTCCACCAACACCTTCGCCGAGGCGCCGGGATAGGTGGCGGTAATGGTGATCTGCGGCGGCGCGACGCTGGGGTACTGCGCCACCGGCAGCTTGGAAATGACCAGCAGGCCCGCCAGTGAAATGAACAGCGCCACGACCCAGGCGAAGTTCGGGCGCTTGATGAAGAATTGAGACATCGGAAAATCCTCGCGGCGAACTCGGCCTTACTGTTTCGACTCAGGCAACTGAGCCTGGGCCTGGGGCTGGCTAGGCGTGACCTTGGCACCGGGTTGCAGGCCGGCAAGACCACCGACAATGACCTGGTCCCCCGCCTTCAACCCTTCGCTGATCTGCCAGCGAGAACCTTGCATGGTGCCGGTGCGCACGACTCGTGCCTCGACCCGCTCGTCCGCGCCGACCACCAGCACCTGGGCGCTGCCATCGCTGGTGCGTTGCACCGCGCGCTGCGGCACGAGGATCGCCTGGTTATCCGTCCCCTGGGGGGTGCGCACACGCACGTACATGCCCGGCAACAGGGTGCCGTCGGTGTTGGCGAACTTGCCGCGCAGGACAATCTGGCCGGTGCCGCGATCCACCGCCACATCGGTGAACAGCAGCGAGCCCTGGCGCTCGAAAGGCGTGCCTTCGACGCGGATCGACAGCACCTTGTTGTCGTCGCCGGAAAGTTTTCCGTCCTTGAGCAACTCGCGCAGGCGCAGCGCGTCCGCCGCCGACTGAGTGAAGTCGACGTACACCGGGTCGAGCTGCTGGACCCGCGCCATCAACGTGGCGTCTCCCTGGCCGACCAGCGCCCCTTCGGTCACCAGGGCGCGACCGACACGACCGGAAATCGGCGCGGTGACCGAGGCATAACCCAGGTTCAGCCGGGCGCTTTCCAGGTCGGCCTGGGCCGAACGGGTCGCGGCCTGGGCACTGCGCAGGTCTGCGGTGGCGCTGTCGAAGTCCTGCTGGCTGACCGCCTCGATCTTCACCAGCGGTTCGTAGCGCTTGACCCGTGCCTGGGCCTCCTGCACCGCGGACTGGGCACGGGCCAGCTCGCCTTCGGCACGCGACACAGCGGCCTTGAGCGGCGCCGGATCGATCTGGAACAGCAGGTCGCCGGCCTTTACATCAGCCCCCTCCTCGAAACGTTTTTTCATGACGATCCCCGCCACCCGTGCACGCACTTCCGCCACGCGCATGGGCTCGACCCTGCCCGGCAGCTCCGAGGTCAGGGCCAGGGGTTCGGTCACCGCCGCTAGCACTTCTACCGGGCGTGCCACTTCGGCCACGCTCTCTTGTTCATTCGCCGGACCACATCCGGCCAGCGCAATGGCTGCTGCCAACGAGCCTGCCATCCCTATTGCACGCAAATTGCCCATAAATCACCCGAGGCTTGATTGAAAACGACTCGAATGCTACTTTCCAAATCCTAATGAGTCAACAATGACTCATATGAGCAATATTTGTCATATTTTAGAAACCTGGATAGTGCCCTGCACAGGTGCCCATCCGGAAAATCCATCCGAGGCTTGGTGATGACCCCGACTTCCCATGATGAACATCTGCTCAAGACGCTGACCTTGGCGGTGGTCAATCGACCGCGTGCCACCATGAAGGAGCTGGCGCAATTAGTGGGGGTCAGCAAGGCGACCCTGCACCGCTACTGCGGCACACGGGAAAACCTGGGGCAACGGCTGGAGGCGTATGCCGAGGGCACGCTCGAGCGGATCATCAAGAGCGCCGGGTTGCAGCACGCCGAGCCGCTGGACGCGCTACGCCGCTTGATCAGGGAACACCTCGCCCATCGTGAGCTGCTGGCGTTCCTGATGGCGCAATACCGCCCCGACTTCCTCGATTTCGAGCACGGCGACGCGCGCTGGCAGCCTTACCTCGAAGCGCTGGACGCGTTTTTCCTGCGCGGCCAGCAGCAAGGCGTGTTTCGTATCGACATTACCGCAGCGATCTTCAGTGAACTGTTCATCACCCTGATCTACGGCATGGTCGATGCCGAACAACGCGGGCGGGCGGCCAATGCCAACTCAGCCCACACACTGGAGCAGATGTTCTTGCATGGCGCCCTGTGTTCCGGCGCATCGAGCGATGCCTGCGCCCGAGCCGGAAACGGCGCTTCAGGTTTGAGTGCGAGCCCTCAGAAATGACCGAGCGCTTCGCTGATGCTGGCAACCGGTGGGTGCTTGGTTTGATGGTGAATCGTCTTGTTCGAAGGCTGAAACTGAAAATACACGGTGCCCGAAATCAGGGCGACCACCAGGAAAGCGGAGAAGAACCGGCGCATCGAATACCTCCATCATCCAGCCTCGGGCTGAACGCAGGTCTTTTGTTATTGGTCATTCGAGTCTGGTCGCGGACAGGGGCGAAAGCTTTGCAGATCGCGCCAGTTATTGTGCAAATCCTGCCAGGCGCGACTCGGGTCAGGCGCTCTGGCAACAGGCCGGCAGCCGCGCGGCTGGCCACCCCCGTGGCTCATTCGAGGGCTTGAGATGACGTCTACCGTCCGTGGCACCGCCCTGCTTGGGTTCACTGAGTTTGTCAGCAGCCTGGGGCTCGATCCGTACCAGGCCCTGGCCGAGGTCAAGCTGCCCGCAGACCCGTTACCCGGGCAGCTTTCCGGCCTGCAGTTCAATGCCTTGATCGAGCTCTGCGCAGAGCGCGCGAACAATCCCCTGTTCGGTCTGCAGTTCGGCCTGCGCCAGGGGCCGCAAGGGCTGGGACCGCTGTTGTACGCCATGCGCAGCACCGGCAACCTGGGGGAAGCCCTGAAGCTGCTGACCCATTATTTCCATGTCCATAGCGATGGCGCGCAAGTGCGTCTCGAACGCCAGGCTGGCAGCGCCCTGCTCTTGTATGACGTCACCGACGGAGCCCTGACTTCGGTGCGTCAGACCGTGGAGCTGGCCATGGGCGTGGCCGCGCACTTGCTGCACGACCTGCTGGGGCACGCCTGGAAGCCGCGGACCTTGATGTTGCGCCATTGCGCCGCCGCGGACCGTGGAGCCTACCGTGCTCTGCTGGGCGTGCTTCCGCGCTTCGACAGCCCGGTCAATGCCTGGGTATTCGATGAATCACTGCTGGCGACGCCCCTGGGCCCGACGGATGCCAGATGCCAGCAACTGGTCCAGCAGCATATCGACGAGCTGGCCCGGGTGACGCTGCAGGAGCTGCCGTCCTACGTGCAGAAACTGTTGCGCAGCCGGCTTGCCAGTGGCCAGGTGACGATACGCCAGGTCGCCGAGTACATGATGATCAGCCCGCGCACCCTGCAGCGCTATCTTCAGGCCCAAGGCACAGGCTTTCAGGAGCTGCTGGACAAGACGCGCCAGGCAATGGCCACGCGTTATATCTGCGACTCGTCGATCAGCCTGACGCAACTGGCCGGCCTGCTCGGCTACGCGGACCTGAGCGCCTTCTCCCGGGCCTTCCACCGCTGGAACGGCATGAGCCCGCAAAAGTGGAAGCAGCGTTTGCAATCCCCTTATCGGCAATAGAAGTGGCGAAACATGACGATCAATCCTTTCATTCGCGCACTCAGCCTTGCGGGTTTCGACAAATTCGCCGCCCGCCAGGGGCTGGATCCGACTCATATGTTGCGCTGCGCTTCCCTGCCGCCGGCATCCCTGCGCCGGCCGGAAGATATCCTGTCCTTCCGTCGCTACTGCGCGTTGCTGGAACTCTGCCAGCAGAGCTCCAGCAACGCGTTGTTCGGCCTGGAGTATGGGCTCTACCAGGGGATCGATGTCTTTGGCGATATTTTCTACCTGATCCACAACACCCGAACCGTCGGTGCTGCGCTGCTCGAACTGCGAGCCAACTACGCGTTTTACAACGGCGCGGCGCAGATTGGCCTGGATATCGTCGACGGCATGGCCTTCTTCAGCTATCGGGCCGGCGAACAGGCAGTTCCCGGACTGGCTCAGGCAGAAGAACTGGCCTGTGCTGTCGGCTTGCGGCTGATGCGCACCCTGGCAGGCGGTGACTGGCACCCCAAGGCGGTGCTGCTGCGCCACCCTCCCCTTGGCGCTGAGCCAGCCTATCGGCAGGCGCTGGGTATTACACCGACCTTCGCCGCTGCCCACACCGGGCTGCTATTCGACGCCTCGGTGCTGGCGCTGCCACTGAGTCTTGCCGATGAAACCCTGCACCAACTGATGGCTGAACATCTGAGCGGCATGGAACGCCTGGCCGCAGACGAAATGCCAGGCTACGTCAGGCAATTGCTGCGCAACCTGCTGCCCAGCGGTCGGGCCACGATCGAGCGGGTTGCCGATTGCATGGCGATAAACCCACGCACACTGCAGCGCCGCCTGGCGCAGGAAGGCACCTCCTTCCAGCGACTGCTGGATGAAACCCGCCAGGGAATGGTGCACAACTACCTGAAAATCCCCTCGATCAGCATGACCCACGTGGCGCAACTGCTCGGCTACGCAGACGTCAGCACCTTTTCCCGAGCATTCAATCGCTGGTTCGGCATGTCCCCGCTGGAATGCCAGAAGCAGTTGGGGTTACGCAGACAGCCATTTCTGCTTCAGAGCCGGTTGAATGATCGGCAAAGCCGACTGTGAACAGTACTTTTTCCCCATTATGAATCAATAACTTACGAGCAGCGATAACGCGACAACTGCAGAATTACTCCATAGTCAGCTGACGAATGGTGAAATTTCAGCAAGCGTTTAAGAAAAACAGCATCAACAAACTTCAGTGAAAGGCTCCTCGCGACTTAAGGCAGGTAGAAAGAAGTGACTAAAATTCAGCATTCAAAGGGTGTAAATCAGTGATTGACCATGTGAGTTTTTCCACCTTTCAGCTGCAGCCTTGTCGAATTCTATATAAAAATCAGAAACTTGAATTAATTACACTTTACTTCTGACGCTCACATTTGAAGCCAGGCCCAGGCCTCGATTCACTCTGCCGCAGCTCGTGCCTGCACCTCAACGATGTAATCCAGGACGAACGGATCCTGAGAACCTTGCGCCTTGTAATAGCCAAATTCCTGGTGGGAATACAGCGGTTGGGAAATCGTCGGCTGCCTCATAAGCGGCCAGTGGTAATTATTGACGGGCCTGGTGCGTGGCTTGCGTGGTGAGCGCGCACCAGAGCCTAAAGATCGAGCCGGAGAATACCAAACTCAAGAAGTTGCTGGCCGAGGCCCACCTGCACATCGAAGTACTGAAGGTGGGCTTTGGGTAACCGCAGGCCAAGTCGCCAAGATGGTCAAGTAGCCTACCGACAGAGCTCTTTGTATTGATTCACGTTGGAAACTGCAGAGCTTAGTGCTGTTGTTTTGTATTGATAGTAGCGGATTGCATCTGCCTGAGCGGGTCCAACATTACCGAAATATTCTTCCCAGGCGTTACTCTTAGTTAGCAAGTCAGAGAGCATGGTGCTTAGGTCGTTTGCCGTCCAAACTGTCTTGTAGCCTTTAATCTCGCCAGGGGCTGGATTGATATGTTTGACATACTTATCCACCGAGTACCCATACTCGTCGCCCTTTTTATGCTCGTAAGCCATAAAGACCGTATACACTGTCCCGACTGACTGCTTGTACCAAGGGATAACGACAAAGTGATGAACCGCTGATCCCGTAATAAGAAAGTGCCAAACAGCTGTCTGTGAGTGATCGCCACGAAACAAAAGTGCTTGTTCGATTTGGTACTTCATGCTCGCATTATTTTCAATGACATCATTTCCAACATCATCTTGCACCTTCCCGTAAACAGCGCAGCTCATTTGAGCTGGCACACCAGGACAATTCTTCAATTCCATGAGTGTTGGGTTGTTGTTTATAGCCCTAATCAGATCTTCCCCTGTCATGTCTCTTGGCTCCTGCCCGGATATTTAACACGTATTTGGAAATAATTAAGATCACTGTCCTTGGTGAATATAGCTTTGATCCACCCTTTATCAAATTCATCCAGTGGGTGAAGAAAGATGTCAATGGTGATCCGTGCCATGCCACTTTTCTAAAACTAGCTGCTGCACCACCCTCCCCTTATCGATGCTGGCGTTGCCCTGCGGTCGGGCCACGCTCGAAACCACGAGAGGACGGCGATGGCGTCCTCTCTTCTAGCGGGTTCGCCTGCTACATCAGTTCCGCTGTTTCGGCTTGCCTCTGATTGACAGGAATGATCTTGAACCAGATGGAGTACATCGCCGGCAGGAACACCAGCGTCATGATGGTGCCGACAAATGTACCGCCGATCAGTGTGTAGGCCAGGGTCCCCCAGAAGACGGAGTGCGTCAGGGGGATGAACGCCAGGATGGCTGCCAACGCTGTCAGCAATACCGGGCGGGCACGCTGTACCGTGGCTTCGATCACTGCGTGGAGCGGATCCAGTCCTTCTTGTGCGTTGTGATGGATTTGCCCGATCAGAATCAGCGTATTACGCATCAGGATGCCTGAAAGTGCGATCAGGCCGACCAGGGCGTTGATCCCGAACGGTTGCTGGAAGATCAGCAACGTCGGCACCACGCCAATCAATCCCAGCGGCGCGGTGAGGAACACCATGATCATCGCCGAGACCGAGCGTACCTGCAGGATGATGATCAGCAGCGTGACGGCAATCATGATCGGGAGCAGCGGCAAGATCGCCTGGCCAGCCTTGCCCGACTCCTCGATGGCCCCCGCCTGCTCGATACGATACCCGGCAGGCAAGGTATCGATGACCGGCTGCAGCTCCTTCATGATCACGCTCGAAACGTCCGGTGGCTGCAAGCCTTCGGCAATGTCGCCGCGCACGGTAATGGTCGGGGTGCGGTCACGACGCCGAAGGATCGGATCCTCCATGCGCACATCCACCTCTCCAACCTGGGACAGAGGGATACGCTGACCCGCCGCTCCCACCAATGTGAAGCCTTCAATCCGGGCGGGGTCGAGCCGGATGTCACCCGCGGCGCGACCCACCACCTGCACTGAACGAATATCTTCACGAACCGCCGTGATCGGCACTCCGGCCAGCAGGAACTGCAACTGCTGGGCGACTGCATTGGATGTCAGGCCAACCGCCTGCAAGCGATCCTGATCCAGGCTGAAATGCAGCGTCGGCGTCAGTGGTCCCCAGTCGCGGTTGACCGTCCTCATCATCGGGCTCGCTTGCATGACCTCTTGTACCCGGCCGGCAATCTCGCGCAGCTTCATCGGGTCAGGCCCCATTACCCTGTAGGCCACGGGGAATGGCGAATACGGACCAAACACCAACTGCGTAACCCTGACCCGCGCTTGCGGGGCAAGCCCTTCAGCAATGGCCTCGCGCAGACGGAACTTGAGGGCCTCGCGCGCCTCCTGGCTGTCCGTCAACACCACGATCTTGGCGAACGAGGGATCGGGGAGCTCCGGCGCCATCGCCAGGTAGAAGCGCGGCGCGCCTTGCCCGATATAGGCCGTGACAATTTTTGCTTCATCCTGCTTGTGCAGCCAGGCCTCGACCTTTGCGGCAGTGGCGCTGGTCTGCTCGATGGAGGTTCCATAGGGCATTTGCACTTCGACCAGCACCTCGGGACGGTCCGAGGTGGGGAAAAACTGCTTCTTGACCAGGCTCATGCCGAGAATCGCCACGACAAACGCCGCGATAACCGTGCCGGCCACCAGCCATTTGCGGGCGATGACCCGCGTCAGAATCCGGCGAAAGCGATTGTAATTAGGGGTGTCGTAGATGGCCGCATGGCCACCTTCGACCGGCTTGATGTCTGGCAACATTTTCACCCCCAGATAGGGGGTAAAGGCCACCGCGACGACCCAGGAGGCGATCAGGGCGATGCCCACGATCCAGAACATGTTGCTGGTGTACTCGCCGGCGGTGGACTGGGCGAAGCCGTTGGGCAAAAAGCCGATGGCGGTCACCAGCGTACCGGAGAGCATCGGCGCGGCCGTATGACTCCAGGCATACGCGGAGGCTTTGATGCGGTCGTAGCCCTCCTCCATTTTCACCACCATCATCTCGATGGCAATGATGGCGTCATCCACCAGCAGGCCAAGCGCCAGAATCAGCGACCCGAGGGTAATACGGTCAAAGTTCTTGCCCGTGGCCGCCATCACCACAAACACCACGGCCAGCGTCAACGGCACAGCGGCGGCCACCACAATACCTACATGCCAGCCCATGCTGAGAAAGCAGACAAGCATCACAACCAACAGGGCGACGAAGAACTTGACCATGAACTCGTCGACGGCCGAGCTGATGTTCACAGACTGATCGGTGACCTTGGTCAGCGTCATGCCCAGCGGCATGCCTTCATTGATTTTGCTCGTCTCGGCGTCCAGCGCCTTGCCCAGGTCCAGGCCGTTCCAGCCGTCTCGCATCACGACGCCCAACAACAGAGCCTCTTCCCCGTTATTACGCACAAGGAAGGTTGCTGGATCTTCATAGCCCCGTTCGACAGTTGCCACATCAGAGAGTTTGAGCGTGCGCCCCTGGACCACAATCGGAGTGTCACGAATCTTCTGCACCTTATCGAAGGCGCCGTCGAGACGAAGGAAGACCTGCGGCCCGTCGGTTTCAATCGAGCCGGCAGGCGTGAGCGCGTTCTGATTGTTCAGCGCGGCAAAAATATCCTGGGCAGAGACGCCCAGCGTGGCCAGCCGATCATGGGAGAAGGAGACAAAGATGCGTTCGGCCTGCTCGCCGATGATGTTGACCTTCTTCACGCCGGGCACGTGCAGCAGGCGCTGGCGCAACGACTCCGCATCACGCACCAACAGTCGTTGCGGCTCGCCTTTGGCTTTCAAGGCGAAAAGCGCAAATGTCACGTCTGAGAACTCATCGTTGACCATCGGGCCAATGACACCCGCCGGTAGCTTGATGGCCTCGTCGTCGAGCTTTTTACGCGCCTGATAGAACTCTTCCTGCACTTGCGAGGGCGGCGTGCTGTCAAGCAACGACACCATCGTGAACGCGAGACCTGGACGCGTGTAGGTTTCCGTGCGGTCGTACCATTTCAGTTCCTGCAGACGTTTTTCCAGGGGCTCTGCGACCTGGTCCTGCATCTCCTGCGCCGTGGCGCCCGGCCACGCGGTAATGACCGTCAGCTGCTTGACCGTAAACGGCGGATCTTCCGCCCGCCCCAGCTTGAAGAACGCCAGGGTGCCAGCAACAGCGATCAGGAAGATCAGGAATACCGTGATCGAACGTTCGCGAACGGCGATCGCCGAGAGATTGAAGCGCCCCTGGCTCATGGATGGCTCCCGGCAACGTTGACGTCACCCTGTTGAGCCAGTCTCACCTCCTCCCCCTCGCGCAGTAGATGCGCGCCCAAGGCCACAATCCGCTCGCCGGCCTTGAGATCGCCGGCAACTTGCGCTGCGTCGTCGCTCAAGCCCAGGACCCGGACAGGTCGCCAGGCCACCTTCGCCGGTGTGCCAGCAATGACCCACACGCCAGTGCCCTGGCCCGGGTCATGAATGGCGGCGATCGGCACTTGCAGCACCTGTCCATTGGCGCTGCCCTCGGCGATCCGCAGGGTGACGGTCGAACCCAAGGGCGCATTGGCCAGCGCGCCCTCAAGCACATACCGCGCCTCGAAGGTGCGTGTCATCCGGTCGGCCGAGTCTGAAAGCAACCTCAGCTTCGCTGTAACAGCCTCCGTGGTGTTGCCATACAGCGTCGCCTGCGCGGTGGATCCCGCTGCCGGGCGTAGCGTCTCGGGCAGGTGCACGATGGCTTCGCGCTGCCCTGCCCGCGCCAGTCGCACCACGGGCTGCCCCGGGCTGACGACTTGCCCGGGCTCGGCCAGCGTCTCCACCACCACGCCATCGGAATCGGCAAACAGCACCGCATAACCAGAAGCATTGCGGGCTACGTCAGCCTGCGCTTCAGCGGCGCTGAGCTGCGCCTTTGCGGTATCGGCTGCGGCTTTGACCTGGTCATAGGCCGATGCAGAAATAGCCCCCGCGGCGACCAGGTCGCGATAGCGCGCCTCGTCATCGGCTGTCTGCTTGGCTCGGGCCCGAGCGGCGATGACCGCCTCTTGCTGCGCTCGCGCCTGCAATCCCAGGTCGATTGGGTCGAGACGCATGAGCGGTTGACCCCGCTTGACGGTCTGGCCCGTGTCGACCAAGCGCTCAAGTATCTTGCCCGATACCCGAAAACCCAGGTCGCCCTGGACGCGGGCCGCCACGACGCCAGTGAAAGAGCGTGAAACACCGGACGCCCCCTGCACCGCAGAGGACCTCACCAGAGGGGCCTGCGTGCGTGGATCTTCAACGGTGGATGAGTCGCCACACGCCGTCAGGACTAGAGGCAACAGGCAAGCGGCAATGGGGACAGGTCGGAGCCGGCGCATAGGTTCCCTTACTTGAACAATAGGACATGCAGCACATTCTCAGTATTGTGACCATATCTGTCAATGGTCACACACTGTGACGTCTCAGAACTATCCAGGCTCATGGGAAAATCGCCGTATTTATTGAGCAAACTTTATAATCTGATCAAAGTGTGCTGATTGACAGGATGTGACCATAACGTAATATGGTCACAAATATCCTCGATTTAAGGAGCCTCAATGCCTCCCCTCCGCCCCATTGCTCTTTGGGTAAGCGCCAGCTTGATGGCGGGCTGCGCAGTCGGTCCGGACTATCAACGTCCGCATCCTCCTCTTCTGGATCGTTACCTGGGCCAGTCTGCCGTCGAGCAGAGGCCTGTGGCGACGCCGGCCAGTCTTGTGGCCTGGTGGGAAGGTTTTGGTGATCCCGTGCTGACCGACTTCGTCTCCAAGGCGCTTGAACAGAACCTGGATCTGGCGCAGGCATCGGCGCGAGTCACGCAGGCTCGGGCAGGACTGGGTGCCGCAAATGCCGCCTTGCTGCCCTCGGGGAACATCAGTGGCCAGGCCGCGCGTTCCTACCAATCGATCGAGACCCCGCTCGGCCAGGTGTTGAACTCAACGCCTGGCTATGATCGGTATGGAAACTCCTACGAGGTTAACCTCGGTGCGGGCTGGGAAGTCGACGTCTTTGGCGGCCTGCGGCGCGGACGCGAAGCCGCACTCGCCGAGTACCAGGCGTCCGAGGCGGGCGCCGCCGCCACACGACTGGCCGTCGCCGCGCAGACCGCCGATATCTACATCACCCTCCGCGGATTGCAGGCCCGGCTGGACATTGCCAACCGCCAAGTCAAAACGCAGCAGGAGCTGCTAGAGAAAGTCCGCTTGCTTTACGGCAAGGGCCTCGCTGCCAACTATCAGGTTCAGCAGACCGAGGGCGCGCTATCGCAGGTCCAGGCGACCGTGCCGGTCCTGCAGACCGGACTGGATGCTGCCATGAATGCACTGGATGTCATGCTCGGTACACCGCCCGGCACTCATCGCGCGCAACTGGCCAATGCAGGGAGCATTCCTCTTGCGCCGCAGATAAAGGCCACGGGAACGCCGGCCGATCTGCTACGCCGCAGGCCCGATCTCATCGTCGCCGAGCGCCAGCTTGCGGCTTCCAACGCGCGCATCGGGGTGGCGATTGCCGAGTACTACCCGAAATTCTCCCTCAGCGCATTGCTGGGTAGCGCCACGGTGGTATCCGGCGGCAATCTTTTCACCGGCGGCGCCAATCAGTCGGCGGGCGTGTTGGGCCTGCGCTGGAGACTGTTCGACTTTGGCCGCATAAACGCTCAAATCGATCAAGCCAAGGGCCAGGAAGCGCAAGCACTGGCCGCTTACCGCCAGTCCGTACTGCGCGCCACCGAGGATGTCGAGAATGCCTTTTCCGCCCTGGTGAACCGGGAAGTCCAGGCAACCACCCTGACCGAAGGCGAAGCCTCCCTGACGCAGGCTCGCCAATCGTCGTTCATCGCCTACCAGAAAGGCACGGCCAGCCTGATCGATGTCCTGCACGCCGACGAAACGATGCTGCAGGCTTCCGATGCCCGAGCGCAGGCGCGAACGGAATCGGCACGGGCGGCGGTCGCAGCGTTCAAGGCCCTCGGTGGTGGCTGGCAACCTCCTGACACACGGTCCGTGGCGACTCGATGACTTGACCAGGCGACGCGGCGCTTTATGCACACACGCGACTACCCGTTCGAGAGCGGGCTTCGCGTGACCGGTTGGCGAGCATTGATCTGCGTCGCTCTGATTGCGCGGCGGTCAGCTGCCCAAACGATTCCATAAACCAACCAGAGAACAGCGATATGAAAGCGAGCGAGAATTCCTGGGTGCTCATCACCGGCGCCTCAAGCGGATTTGGCGAGGAGTTTGCCCGGCAATACGCAGCACAAGGGAAATCACTGGTCCTGGTGGCGCGCAGGCTGAGCAGGCTCGAAGCGCTATCGACAGAGTTGCGCGAACGTTTCGGCGTTGAGGTCATCGTCGAGCAAGTAGACCTGTCCTCGATCCCGGCGGTTATCGATCTGCACAAGCGACTAAGCGAACGCAACATCGTGATCGATGTGCTGATCAACAACGCGGGTCATGGGTTGCAGGGCCCCTTCCTGGAACAGCCCCTGGACAACTCCCTGGCCATGATCGATCTGGATATCGCCAGCTTGACGGCCCTGACACGCCTCTTCGCGGCAGACATGCGAACCCGGCAACGTGGCCACATCCTGATGGTCGCCAGCCTGCTGTCTTTTCAGGGCGTGAAGAATTTCGCCGTCTACTCTGCGGCGAAGGCTTATGTGCTTCGTTTCTCCGACGCGCTTCATCGTGAACTCAAAAGCGCTGGCGTCATCGTGACCGCCCTTTGTCCTGGGATGTCGGACACCGGCTTTGCACAAAGCGCCAAGCAGAAAATCACGCCGGCCTTGAAAAGCGTCATGATGCAGCCCGAGCCCGTTGTGCGTGCAGGAATCCGTGCGTTGCAAGCCGGACGTATGAGTGTCGTGCCAGGTTTTGGCAACAAGGCTATCACCGTCTTGACCTGGGCCACGCCACGCCGATTTCATCAGGAGCTCATGTCGCGCGTCATGGGCGTGTGAGTGGCGACGAAGCGGCTTCCCCGAGGGAAATATGCTTTAAAAGGCCGGGAAGTAACCTGCACTCCCGGCCGGCCCCTTATCGTAGAACGGTGCCCTATCCTAGAAACGATAGCTAACGGAAGTGCCGAGCCCGCTCGCGCTGTTCTTGTACTTGGCACTGTATGCGCCCCGGGTCGCGGAGGTACCGTTGACCTGCACGCTCTCCTCCCACAGATAGGAATAAGCGACATCGATCGTGACATTGTCCGCCGGAGTCCAGCCAGCCCCGAAGCTGATAACTGTCCGGTCGCCTGTTGGAATACGGGGTCCACGATGGGTGTTGTTGGCGGGCGACTGGTCGACTGACAAGCCGGCACGAAGTACCCAGCGATCGTTCAGCTTGTACGCCGTACCGATAGCGTGGGCCCACGTATCGTGCCAGTCCTGTTCTTCGGTAACCGTGCCCAGCGAGCCGCTCAATAAAGGAGGCAAGCCCGTGTTCTCGATGGTTAATTCCTTGAAGCGACTCCAGCGGGTCCAGGTGCTCCCCAGATAGAGCGTCCAGTCATTACTGAGCTGATGAGTTACCGAGAAGTCCACCGACTCCGGCGTATCCACATCCAGCGAAGCGTCATAGCTGCGGCCGCTCACCCCCAACACGCTAAAGATGCCGTCGGTGACCTTGGTCTTGGCATCCAGGTGGTAACTGACCTTGGAATGGTAGGTCAATCCGAGGCGAGTTCGATCGGTAGCCTGTACCAGAATGCCGGCGTTGAAACCCAGGGCCGTATCGTCGCCATTGCTTTTGAGTTTTCCGTCGTTGCGACCAGGGCTGAGCGGATTGGGCACCATCCCGGACAACTCGCCGCTGATACGGTTGATGGTGGGACCGAACCCGATCGAAACGGTGTCGTTAAAGGCATAGCTGATGGTGGGCTGGAAGGTGAATGTCGTGACCTCGCTTTTGTTAGCGTAGTAACGCCCTGCAAAGCCGCTGCCATAATCGGTCATCAGGCCGAAAGGCACATAAAACCCGACACCGAATGCCCAGTGCTCATCAATGGGTTTGACGTAGTAGCCCATAGGTACCGTAGTCGTGGGCACCATGTCGCCGTCTTCCTGGCCTGCGAATGTACTGCGGGTCTGGCTGATGTCGGACTTCGCGAAAAGCGCCGCCGCCCCTACGCTGACCTGTTCTCTTTTCAAGCGTGACATACCCGCCGGATTGCCGAACACCGTGCTCGCATCTTCAGCGGAGGAGGAACGACCGGCAAATCCAGAGCCCATCCCGCTGATGCTCTGTTCATTGAGAGCGAAGCCGCTCGCAGACACATAAGAAGACGCGAGCGCAACAGCGAGCCCAAGTGGGCTCATGAGCAATATTTTTTTCATTATTAGAACTCTAGGGTTATCACCGGGATAAAACAGCAGAAGCAACGGACGCATACTTATCCATGTGACTATTTCAGTCAATAGTCACATAACAGATAAATAAATGCCCTTCGACGGTTGGAGGAAGGGCAAAGTGAAAAACCTATTGGGCAATACCTCGCCCAGAGCAGCAGGCGTTCGAGCGTTAGCCGAAGATCAAGGCATGAGGCTGCGCAAGATGAGATTGGAGGTGAGCGTGGGCGCCTCTTCGACAAAATCGAGGTTGTACTGCAGCAGTAGAGGATTGACGAATGGCCGCAGAGCAAGATGTATCGCGTCTACCGTCTCGTCCAGGGGAGTCTTGCGTTCAAACTCACCGACCTCTCGCCCTTCACGCACAATCTGCAAAATGAATTGCTTGATCTGTGCTTCATAAACTTGCGAACTGGACCAGCGCTCCGACACAGAAAACGCTGCGATGTCATAGAGTTTACGATCGTTGAAGAACAGGTTCACACCTGTGGCGATCACCGTTTTGACCAGGCGCCGAAAGCGCTCCGTTGCCGAAAGGGTCTCTCCACTGATGGCCTGTTCAACAGCCGCAACGATTTCTGCCAGGCAATTTGTGCAGATGGCTTCACCGATCGCCTGCTTGGAATCAAAAAACTTGTAGATATAGGCTTTGGAAAAACCGATGGCTTTCGCCAGGTCGGAGACCGTGGTTTTGCCATAGCCGTACTGACTGAAGTGCTCGTTGGCCGCCGCGACAATCTGGTTTCGAATGTCGTGATCGGCTGGGCCACGGGCGCTGGGCGGAGATATCGATGGCTGATTCATGGGAACAGCTTACTCACCCTATTGCGGACTGACAACTTGTGACCGACAAGATATCCAGTCACAAAACCATCGTTCCGAACGCCTTTCCGGGGCAACTGGAAAAACTCCGGCTGAACCTGCTCTCAGTACAGTTCTCATAAAGCGAGGCCGGTATTCACCGGCCTCCTCGTCAGTCATGTTTGACCAGATTGAGCGCCGGCAAAGGCCCTCCGGGAAATTGCGCGAGTTGCCCTTGTTGCAAGTCGCCCAAGTCGATGCCATGGAACCCCAGTTGCTGGATCAGCTCGCTGACCTGCTGCTTGGCGTGCGCATGCTCTCCAGAGACAAACAACACGCGCTTGCCCCCTTCGGCGTTCGGGTTGGCCAGCAGATTCGGCGATAGATGGTTGAAGGCCTTGACCACGTGGGCGCCGGGTAGCATTTGCGCCACGACCTGGGTGGAAGGTTGGCCTCCCAGGTCAAAGGGCTTGAACAGCGGCGCTTCAATCGGGTTGTTGGTATCCACCACAATCCTTCCTTCCCAGGGTCCCAGCCCAGCCAGTGCCGATGGAATCTTCGACCAGTTCACCGCCAGGAACACCAGGTCTGCAGTAGCCGCTTGCTCGGCGGTAACGGCTTGAGCCTTGGGCCCCAGTTCGGCGATCAGCGATGTGAGGCTTTCAGGGCCACGGCTGTTGGCGATGCTCACGTCCAGGCCAGCCTTCGTCAGTAACCTGGCGATCGCGCTGCCTATGGCGCCTGCTCCAATGATGCTGATACTCATGTTCATGTCTGGCTCCTCAGGCGGTGAAGCCGCCGTCGATCATCAATTCGGCACCGGTGACGAAACTGGCTTCGGGGCTGGCCAGATAGGCCACTGCGCTGGCGATGTCCCGCCCTTCCCCGTAGCGTCCCACGGCGATATTGGGGCGTACGAAGTCCGCCACCGGCCCCTCGGCGGGGTTCATGTCGCTGTCGGTCGGCCCGGGGTGGACGGTATTCACGGTGATGCCGCGGGGTCCCAGGTCTCGCACCAGGCCTCGGCTGAAGCCCGCCACGGCGCCCTTGGTCAGGGTATAGGCGGAGGCGGTGGCGAAAGCCGCGTATTGCACCATGGAGCTGCCGATATGAATGATTCGCCCCCCCTGCCCCATGTGCTTGAGCGCCTCCTGGGTGGCCACGAAAACACCGGTGACATTTACCGCGAGGATGCGCTGGAAGTCCTCGAAAGCGATGTCTTCCGGCGCACCGAGCACACTGATGCCGGCGTTGTTGACCAGGATATCGACCTTGCCGAATAACGTGGCGACCTGCTGGACCGCGGCGCGTACAGCCTCGGGATCTCCAGCGTCGGCCGCCAGCGAAATAGCTCGACCGCCGGCAGCGGTGATCGCCTCGACCAGGGCCGCGGCACGATCAGGCGAGGCGTTGTAGGTAATGGCGACAGCGGCGCCGTCCGCGGCCAGGCGTTGGGCAATGGCCGCTCCGATACTGCGTGAGCCGCCGGTGACGATGGCGATCTTGCCAGAGAGAGGAAGCGTGACAGGGTTCATGGTGTGAGCCTCGAGTGGTGGTTGGTGAGGCTATGAAACGCTTTTCTTTTTCCATCAAGTAGTAGGGAGTGACTAGAATCACTTTCAACGTTTGCTTGAAGGTATCGATCATGGAAACCCTGGCCAATCTGCAATCTTTCGTTCGCAGCGCAGAGGCAGGCAGTTTCTCTGCCGCCGCGCGGCGCCTGGGTATCACGCCGGCCGCGGTGAGCAGGAATGTCGCCCAACTGGAAGCCAACCTGGGGGTACGCCTGTTTCAACGCAGCACTCGCCGACTGACCTTGACCGAGGCTGGGGAGCGTTTTCTGGCTAACGTCGAGGGTGGGCTGGAGACTGTCCAGGCGGCGATTGCCGACGTAACCAGCAACGCCGGAGAACCGGCTGGGGTGCTGCGTATTTCCGCGGCGCCCGCTTTTGGCCGCGACTACCTGCTGCCGTTGATGCCGCAGTTCATGAAGCGATATCCGGCGGTGGTTCCCGAGTGGCACTTCGACA
The DNA here is from genome assembly GCF_900115645.1 of Pseudomonas sp. NFPP07. NCBI lineage: Bacteria > Pseudomonadati > Pseudomonadota > Gammaproteobacteria > Pseudomonadales > Pseudomonadaceae > Pseudomonas > Pseudomonas sp. NFPP07. The sequence goes on along the minus strand of NZ_FOXG01000005.1, from coordinate 427,302 downwards.
ATCGCCAGGTGGAGCTGATCGCCGATGGATTTGACGTCGCCATCGGCGGCGGCATCGAGCTTTCGCCCGGGGTGATCGCCCGGGATCTGTCACCGGCGCATTTGGTGCTCGTGGCATCGCCGGACTGTCTGTCCAGGCACCCTCCTGTACGTCGTCCCGAGCAGTTGAATGACCTTGAGCATCTGGCCATGCGCTCGCTACAAAGCGGCAAGGTCCGCGGCTGGACACTGCAAGGCCCCAAGGAACAGCGTGCGGCACTGGAGTTGCGCCCACGGTTGCTGGTCAACGACCCACAAGCACTTTGCCAGAGCGCGCTCATGGGACTGGGCGTCGCGCTATTGGCGATTCCCGATGTGCTTGACCATCTGCAAAGTGGCGCCCTTGAACGGGTACTGCCGGACTGGTATGTCGATGCGGGGCCCATCTCGCTGTACTTCGCGGGGCAGAAACTGCTGCCGGCCAAGACGCGGGTCTTCGTGGACATGCTGGTGAGTCATGCCCGCGAGCAGCAATGGGCGAAACGCTTTGATGCGCGAGGCTAACGACGTCGCAAAGCCAGACTCAAGCCTCGCCAGCGCACGGCATTATTGCCTTCAAGGTCCAAATGAATTCCATTGGCGGTGGTTTATCGTCAAGGCACACATCAATAGAGTGTCCGGACATTAACTCGGGCGACTGAAACAACACGCCTCTGACACCGCCCAGGTCGATTGCGCGACACATCCTGGCGATGCCCTTCTTCCCCGATCCCGGATGTTGCCGGGTGTTTGGAGTACTGCAATGAAAACACGTACCTTCCTTATCACCGGTGCCAGCAAAGGCATCGGGCGCGCACTCGCGGCCCAGTTGTTCCAAGCAGGCCACCAGGTGGTCGGCATCGCTCGCGACAGCAACGATCCACACTTTCCCGGCACCCTCATTTCCCTCGATCTGGACAATCGGGAACAAACCGAAAGAACGCTGGCGGCGCTCGTTTCACGTTATGACTTCGATGGCTTGATCAATAACGTTGGCCTGGTGCGCCCGCAGGCATTGGGCGATATACATCTGGATGACTTTGACGAGGTCATGCGAATCAACCTGCATAGCGCCTTGCAGGCAACGCAAGCATTGCTGCCGGGCATGCGCAATCGAGGCTGGGGAAGGATCGTCAACATTTCCAGCTTGACCATTCTGGGGATCGCGCACCGTACCGCCTATGCCGCGGCAAAAGCCGCACTGGTCAGTTTCACGCGGTCCTGGGCACTGGAATTGGCAACCACCGGGATCACCGTCAACGCCATTGCTCCAGGCCCCACGGAAACCGAGTTGTTCCGCGCCGGGAATCCGCCCGGCAGCGACGGCGAAGCTCGTTATCTGGCGAGCGTTCCCATGGGCAGGCTCGGTCAGCCGGATGAAATCGCGGCGGCCATCGCCTTTCTGTTATCGGAGCAGAGCGGTTTTATCACCGGCCAGACATTGTTTGTCGATGGCGGAGCGTCCATCGGTAAGTCGACGTTCTAACGACAACACCTGCGGCTCAGCACCTTTTCAAGCAATTGCCCAGATCTGGTTGCAGTGTTCGAGCCGCCCATCCCCGCGTTATTGCGCATTCCTCTGGAATACTTGCCTGATCCTCTGAGCTTGCCGGGTATCGGATAGGAAACGCAGGGCCCCTGGGCTAGAGTCCGATCACTAGGAGCCAGCCGCCATGACCCAAGCCCGCGCCGGCCAGGCATCGCCCCTGGCACACACCCTCGACACCTCCTCGCATTTTCTCTCGCTGGACCTTCCGGCCCACTCCGACGTGCTTGCGGCCAGCCCGGCGCACGGGGCAGCGGATTGGCGTATCCGCCCCTTTACCCGCGTTTCTTGAGCAAGGACGCGCCTGGTGGCGCCTCCTGAAGAAAAAACAAAGACACACCAACCGATGATCAGCAGGTGAGCCATGGAACTACGAATCAACCAGAAGACCTATCAGGTCGATGCCGACGCCGACACGCCGTTGCTGTGGGTGATCCGCGATGACCTGGGCCTGACCGGCACCAAGTATGGCTGCGGCCTGGCCCAGTGCGGCGCTTGTTCGGTGCTGGTGGACGGCAATGTGGTGCGCGCCTGCGTCACCCCGGTGGCGGGTGTGGTCGGCCGCGAGGTCACCACCATCGAGGCGATCGAGGCGGACGAAGTCGGCAAGCGCGTGGTGGCCGCCTGGGTCGAGCACCAGGTGGCCCAGTGCGGCTACTGTCAGTCCGGGCAGGTCATGGCGGCCACCGCGCTGCTCAAGCACAGTCCCGCGCCCAGCGATGCGCAGATCGAGGCGGCGATGGTCAACCTGTGCCGCTGCGGCACCTACAACGCCATCCATGCCACCGTGCATGACCTGGCCGCCCAGCCTGCCAAGAAGGAAAACGCCTGATGAACAAGCCCATCGATTTCGCTGAAGACCTCCTGGACCTGCCGCTGGACGAACCGGTCAACCTGTCCCGCCGGCGCTTTCTGACCGGCGCCGCCGTGGGCGCGCTGGTGCTCGGTTTCGGCCTGCCGCTGGGTTCGACCAGGGTCCTGGCCGCCACGGCGAACACCGCGGAACGCGGGACCCAGGTGCCGGCGTTCCTGGAGATTCGCCCGGATGGCAGCGTGCGCCTGCTCAGCCCCTTCATGGAAGGCGGACAAGGCACCCACACCGCCATGGCGCAGATCGTCGGTGAAGAGCTGGACGCCGACCCCGCCACCTTCGTGGTCGAGGCCGCGCCGCCTGGCGAAGCCTACGTGGTCATGGAGAACGGCATGCGCATCACCGGCGGCAGCATGTCGGTACGCATGAGCTACCCGACCATGCGTCGCCTGGGCGCCCTGGCCCGGGCCATGCTGCTGCAGGCCGGCGCCGAGCAACTGGGCGTACCGCTGGCGGAGCTGTCCACCGAGCCTGGCCGGGTGCTGCATGCCGCTTCCGGCCGCTCCCTGGGTTACGGTGAATTGGCCGGTCGCGCCCTGGACATGCCGGTGCCCGACCCGGCCAGCATCACCCTGCGCGACCCGAGCCAGTTCCGCTGGATCGGCAAGCCGGTGCGGCGCGTCGATGCCTACGAGAAATCCACCGGCAAGGCGCTGTACAGCATCGACCTGAAGGTCGACGGCATGCTCCACGCCGCCGTGCAGCACGCGCCGCGCCTGGGCATGACGGTGGGCAGCCTGCGCAACGAGGCCCAGGTCAAGGCCATGAAAGGCGTGCACTCCGTTCACCAGCTGCCCGGCGCGGTGGCCGTGGTCGCCGAACGCTGGTGGCACGCCAAGCGCGCGGTGGAAGCCATTCAGGTCGACTGGCAGGAAGCGTCCGCCGACTCGAAGGTACGGCCAATGCCCGCTGATTTTTCCAGCGATGGCTTCCGCAATTTTCTCGCCGGCCAGCAAGGCCCGGCCCGCGACGACGAAAACGAAGGCGACGTGGCCACCGCCCTGGCCAACGCCAAGACCCGGGTCGAGGCCACCTACCACAACCAGTACCTCAACCACGCCCAGCTGGAGCCGCCTTCGGCCCTGGCGCGCTTCAATCCCGACGGTTCGCTGGAGGTCTGGCTGCCCAACCAGGCGCCGGACATGTTCCGCGCCGACATCGCCAGGCGCACCGGTCTCGATCCCTCGCGGATCACCCTGCACTCGCCGCTGCTGGGCGGCTTTTTCGGCCGGCATTTCCTCTATGACTCGGCCAGTCCCTACCCGCAGGCCATCGCCCTGGCCAAGGCCGTCGGCCGCCCGGTCAAGCTGATCTGGAGCCGCGAGGAAGAGTTCCTGCGTGACGTGCTGCGTCCGGTCGCCGTGGTCAAGTTCCAGGCCGCGCTGGATGCCGAAGGGCTGCCGGTGGCCATCGAAGCGGTGAGCGCCACCGAAGGCCCCACCGAGGCCATCGCCGGCAAACAGGGCGAGAAACTCGACCCCACCGCCCTCGAAGGTCTGTCGGGCAAGTCCTACGCCATTGCCAACAAGCGCATCGCACAGATCTACGTCAAGGGGCCGGCCATGCTCGGCTACTGGCGCTCGGTGGGCAATTCGCTCAACGACTTCTTCTACGAAGCCTTCCTCGACGAACTGGCGGACAAAGGCGGTCGCGACCCGTACGAGCTACGCCAGCACCTGCTGCGCGACAACCCGCGCCTGACCACTCTGCTGCAGGCGGTGGGCGAACTGTCCGGCGGCTGGAAGCGCGGCCCGTTCACCGCCGAGGACGGCACTCGCCGCGCCCGCGGCGTGGCCATGGCCTCGCCGTTCGGCTCGCACACGGCGGCGATCGCCGAGGTGTCGATCGAAAATGGCCAGGTCAAGGTCCACGACATCTGGCAGGCCATCGACCCGGGCAGCATCGTCAACCCGGCGATCGTCGAGGCCCAGGTCAATGGCGCCGTGGCCCTGGGGTTGTCCCAGACATTGGTGGAAGAAGCGGTGTACGTGGACGGCAAGCCCCGGGCGCGCAACTACGACCTGTACCCGATCCTGCCGCCTTCACGCATGGCGCGGGTGCATGTACGGATTGTCGAGAGTGGCGAAAAGATGGGCGGCGTCGGCGAGCCCCCGCTGCCCGCGGTGGCGCCGGCGGTGGCCAACGCGGTGGCGCGGCTGACCGGCCAGCGCATCCGTAGCCTGCCATTGAGCCGATACACCTTCAGCTGACCGACAAGGACTGCCCATGAATAACAGCCGATTCGCAAGAACCGCAGGCTGGCTGGCCTTGCCGTGCCTGGTCGCGGCAGGCCTGCTGGCCTGGTATGTCACCCGCGAGCCCGCCTCGCCCTTCGAGCAGGAACAGGCCGCGGCGACCCGCTTCGACCCCGCCTTGGTGAGCCGCGGCGAGTACGTCGCCCGGGTCAGCGATTGCGTGGCCTGCCACAGCCTGCCGGGCAAGGCGCCCTTTGCCGGCGGCCTGGAAATGGCCACGCCGCTGGGCGCCATCCACGCCACCAACGTCACCCCCGACCGGGACACCGGCATCGGTGCCTACAGCCTGGCCGACTTCGACCGCGCCGTGCGCCATGGCGTCGCCCCGGGCGGGCGGCGGCTCTACCCGGCCATGCCCTACCCGTCCTACGTCAAGCTCAGCGACGATGACATGCGCGCGCTGTACGCGTTCTTCATGAAAGGCGTGCAACCGGTCAGCCAGCCCAACGTCCCCAGCGCTATCCCCTGGCCGCTGAACATGCGCTGGCCCATCGCGCTGTGGAACGGCCTGTTCGCCCCGAGCACGCCCTACGCGGCCAAACCGGCGCAGGATGCGTTATGGAACCGCGGCGCCTACATCGTCCAGGGGCCGGGTCACTGCGGCAGCTGCCACACCCCGCGCGGCCTGGCGTTCAACGAGCAGGCCCTGGATGAGTCCGGCGCGCCGTTCCTCGCCGGCGCCCTGCTCGACGGCTGGTATGCGCCGAGCCTGCGCCAGGACTCCAACACCGGCCTGGGCCGCTGGAGCGAGCCGCAGATCGTGCAGTTCCTCAAGACCGGGCGTAACCAGCACGCGGTGGTCTACGGCTCGATGACCGAGGCGTTCAACAACTCCACCCAGTTCATGGCCGACGAGGACCTGGCCGCGATCGCCCGCTACCTCAAGTCGCTGCCCGGCGATCCGCAGCGCGACGGCGCGCCCTGGCAGTACCAGGCCGTGTCCGCCGCCACCCGCCTGGACAGCCCCGGAGCCCATACCTACGTGACCCGATGCGCCTCCTGCCATGGCCTGGACGGCCAGGGCCAGGCCGAATGGATGCCGCCTTTGGCGGGCGCCACTTCGGCACTGGCCAAGGAAAACGCGTCGGCGATCAACATCACCCTCAACGGCTCGCAGCGTGTGGTCACCGCCGGCGTGCCGGATGCCTACCGCATGCCGGCCTTTCGCGAGCAATTGTCGGACCGGGAAATCGCCGAGGTCCTGAGCTTCGTGCGCGGCACCTGGGGCAACCAGGGTGGCGCGGTCGATGCGCAAGCGGTCGGTAAGCTGCGCGGGCATACCGACCCGGCCAGCAGCAGCCCGATCATCCTGCACATGCGCTGAAAGAAGGAGTGAGCTGCTGGCGATCCCCCTGGCCAGGAGCGGATCGGCCAGCAGCCCCTCCCCTGAACAACCGAGGTCCCCATGGAAAGCATCGATCTACTGGTCCTGAGCACCGCCCATGACTGGCTCCAGGCCGGCCATCGCGTGTTGCTCGCCACCGTGGCCCGCACCTGGGGCTCCTCGCCCCGTCCCGTGGGCTCGATGATGGCCCTGCGCGGCGATGGTCGGGTGGTCGGCAGCGTGTCGGGAGGTTGCATCGAGGACGACCTGATCCACCGCTACACCAACGCCTACGATGGCAGCGGCCTGCCCGACGGGCCGCCGCAAGTGGTGCGCTACGGCATCAGCGCCGACGAAGCGCACCGCTTTGGCCTGCCCTGTGGCGGCACCCTGGAACTGATCCTCGAATTCACCCCATCGAGGGATGCCCTCGAACAGCTGCTGGCCCAACTCAACGCCGGCAAGCTGGTGCGCCGCAGCCTGGACCTGGGCAGCGGCCAAGTGTCCCTGGCAATCAGCGCTACCCCGGAGCAGTTCATCTTCGATGGCCGGCAGATGCTCAACACCCTGGGCCCCGGCTACCGCCTGCTGCTGATCGGGGCCGGCGCGCTGGCCGAATACCTGGCGACCATGGCGCTGTTCAACGGTTTCCGGGTCGCGGTCTGCGACCCCCGCCCCGAATACATCGGCGGCTGGAGCGTGGCGGGCGTGGAACAGTTGGTCGGCATGCCGGACGACATAGTCCGCGAATTCGCCCCGGACCTGCGCACTTGCATCGTCGCCGTCAGCCACGACCCCAAGCTCGACGACCTGGCCCTGCTCGAGGCCCTGCACAGCCCGGCCTTCTACATCGGCGCCATCGGTTCGCGGCGTAACAGCCAACTGCGCCGCGAACGCCTGATCGAACACTTCGGCGAAACCGAAGCCTCGCTCCAGCGCCTGCACGGCCCCATCGGCATCTACATCGGCAGCAAGACCCCCGCCGAGATCGCCGTGAGCGTCATGGCCGAGATCCTCGCCGCCAAGAACGCTGTCGCCCTGCCCCGCACCCTTGACGTTTCGAACGCCAAGCAGGCCCGCGAGCAAGAGGCGCCCGTGGCCTGATCGAGACCATCGCTCTCGAAATCCCAGGCGGACAGCGGCCCCCACGCCGCCTGGGGTCCAGGTGTTCTGCCGGGGGTATCCAGGTGGTCATTTCCCGGCCCCGGAGGCTGGCTTGACCAGCATCAGGCTGCAGGGGGCATGGTGCAGCAGGTTCTCGGCGGTACTGCCGACGAAAACCTCGACCCCGTGGCGGCAGGCCGTGCCCAGCACGACCATGTCGAACACGTTCCTGCGAGCGAAATGGCCGATCACCTGATGGGGAATGCCGGCCAACAGATGTCGGTGTTTCTGCTCGACCCCATAACGTTCGGCGAGCAGATCGAAGGCCTCTTGCTGGGCATCGTTGACCGCATCGCGCAAGCTGCCGTCCAGACTCGAGGTCGGCACACTCATCACCGCGTCGCCCACCACCGACCAGTTGCTGACATTGAGCAGGTGCAAGGTCGCGCTGCAGGACATTGCCAGCGTCGAGGCCAGGTCGAGAATCCGGGCATTGAGCCCTTGGGTCAGGGCCTCCAGGTGCGACAGGTCGATGGCGGCGAGGATCTTCAGCGGCTTGGGGTTTTCCGCACTGCTGACCAGGTGCAAGAAAGCGGGACAATCCCGCAACAGCAGCCAGTCCAGAGGCCGATGGAAGACCCGGTCGAGTGCCGGCACCCGTTGCACATCCTTGATCACCAGGTCCGGGTGGAAGTCGTTCACGTACTCAAGCACGTGGGCCGGGCTCAACCTGGCCCAGACCACTTCAGTGGTCACCCGCAAGCCCTCGCAGCGTTGAAAGCGCGCCTGCTGTTCGAGCCAGTGGCGGTGCACCTGCAGGTAACCTTCCCGGGCCTGGCTCATGGCGTCGTGGTCGAACAGGCCGGCCACCGCCAGCGCGTTGACATGATCGAAAGCGACAATGTGCAACATCGCACCGGTTGCGCTGGCCAGCGCCAACGCCCGGTCGAACGCTGGGGTGCGGGTCATCTCGATTGGGGCAATGAGCAATAAACGCTGAATTCTCAACATCGCACACCTCGTCCTAGTAACGCTTCACCTGCCTTACCGCAAGCCCGGCTTCCTGCCAGAGCCTTCGTACCCTTGCCGATGGGGCATCGGCGATGCGCGGCGTCTGATCTCGGCCAGGGCCGCGCCCTTCTGCTCCTGCTCTGCCCGAAGCCTGCTCCGGCGCCCTCCCCTAGACCGCCAGAACGCTGCAAGGCACCTGATACAGAATATGTTCGATCGTGCTACCCACCAGCTTGGCCAGCCCGCGGGACTGGTTCCTGCCCATCACGATCACATCCACCTCCTGCGCGTGGGCAAACTCGCTCAGCACCGAGACGGGTGGGCCCTTGATGAAGTGCCGACAGTCGGCAGGCACGCCAAAGCGCTCGGCCAGTCCGAGGAAGGATTGTTCCAGATCCTCGCGCAGCTTGCGGGTAAGGTCCGCCAGGGTCAGGCCGACGCCGCTCATATTTTCCAGAAAGGCCGCGGAGATATCACAGGCGTAAAGCAGGTGCAGCTCGGCATCGCACTGCAAAGCGAGACTGGAAGCCTCATGGATGATCCGCTTGTTGAGCTCGTTGTCCGCAGGCTTGGTGTCCGACACTTCGACCGCGGCCACGACTTTGCGCGGCAAGAGGCTGCCATTCCCGCCGGTCAGATACACCGGTATCGGGCAATGGCGCAGCAAGTGCCAGTCCAGGGGGGTGAAGAGCGCGCGCCTGAGCCGCGGCTCATGCTCTATCTGCTTGATCAACAGGTCGGGCTGCATTTCCACGACATGGTCGAGGATGCCTTGCTGCATGTCATCGACCCATGCCACCTCCATCGTCACGGCCAGCCCCTGGCCACGCAAGTCTTCTACCTGGGCCTTGAGCCAGTCGCGATGGTCCTGCAAGTAACCTTCCCTGGCCTGTTTGCGGTCGCCCTCTTCGAGCAACCACAGAATATCCAGTGACCTCATCAAGGCCGCGATATGCAGGCTCGCGCCGCTGGCCCGGGCCAGGGCTGCGGCGTGATCTATGGCATGGGAATGGCGTTGAGCCGGGTTGATGATCAGCAACAACCGTTGGTACTGGCTCATGATCGACCTCCAGACAGGTGGGCTTCGATGCCAGGTGCCCGTTGATGAAGGCAGCCGTTGCGCCTTCGCGGGATCGGCATCAGTGTCGACCCAGACTCCTCCCTGCGCGCCCCCAGGGTTCTGATCTATGTCAGATCCCCGCGCAAGACGCCGAAAAACGCCCCTGCGCAGATAAACCTGAGCACCCACCCCTGGCGTATCCTGCCTGTGCCCGATGAGGGAGCAGGTGTTTTTCCCCATTCGTCGCCTGCTTTTCGCCAGCAGCCGAGCGGCACGCCCTGGCAAGGCACAGGAACTATGCTTCACCCACCTGGAAAGGGGTCCATGGCATGCCAGACGCCCGAACGTATCCCAACCCTCATCTCAAGGCTGCATGCGCCAACTGCAGTGTCCTGGAACTGTGCCTGCCGCTTGGCCTGAGCGGGCCGGAGATCGAGCGTCTGGACACTCTGATCGTGCAACGCTTCAAGGTTAAAAAAGGCGCGGCCCTCTACCGTACAGGCGATCCCCTGCGCTCGCTGTATGCGGTCCGCATAGGCTCGTTCAAGACCAGCATGGTTTCAATCGACGGTCGAGAACAGGTCACCGGCTTTCAGATATCGGGCGAGATGCTTGGTCTGGATGCCATCAGTGCCGACGAACACGCCTGCAGTGCGTTCGCCCTTGAGGACAGCGAAGTCTGTCCCATCCACTTTGCTCAACTGGAGAAACTCGCCCAGGACTTGCCATCCTTGCAACACAGCCTGAACAAACTCCTGAGCCGAGAGATCGTGCGCGATCACAGCATGTTGATGCTGATGGGCAACATGAACTCCGACGAACGCCTGGCGGCCTTCCTGCTGAACCTGTCGCAACGCCTGAGCCTGCGTGGCTACTCGTCCAGGGACTTCATCCTGAAGATGCGCCGCGAGGAGATCGGCTCCTACCTGGGGCTGAGGCTGGAAACCATTTGCCGGGGCATCGCGCACCTGCGGGACCAGGGGCTGGTGGAAATTTCCGGGCGGGAAGTCAAGGTCCTGAACCTGGAGGGGCTCAAGCAATTGGTCGCAGGTTGCCAGCGCTCGGCTCTGCGCTGACCCTGCACGCCCGGAGAATCGTCATGCGCGCCATGGTCCTGCATATTCCCGGCGAGCCGCTGCGACAGGAACAACGCCCGGTCCCGACACCCGGCCCCCAGCAACTGCTGATCAAGGTCCTGGCCTGCGGCGTCTGCCGCACCGACCTGCACCTGGTCGATGGCGAGTTGCCCCAGGCGCTGCTGCCACGGGTGCCGGGCCATGAAATCGTTGGCCAGGTGACCGCGGTGGGTGCCGACGTCGCGCCCGGCTGGATCGGCCAGCGAGTGGGCGTTCCGTGGCTCGGCTGGACATGCGGCGAATGCGCGTTCTGCCGCACGGGCCGGGAAAACCTGTGCGACCAGGCGCAATTTACCGGCTGTCACCTGGACGGCGGCTACGCCGACTACACCCTCGCCGATGCCCGTTTCTGCCTGCCGATTCCCGAAGCGCTCTCGGCCACCCAGGCCGCGCCGTTGCTATGTGCCGGGCTGATCGGTTTTCGGGCGCTGCGGATGGCCGGGAACCCGCGCCACCTGGGCCTCTACGGTTTCGGAGCGGCGGCGCACCTGGCGATTCAGGTGGCGTTGGGCCGGGGGCAGCAGGTGTATGCCTTCACCCGACCCGATGACCGCGCGGGCCAGGACTATGCCCGGTCACTGGGGGCCCGTTGGGCCGGTCCCTCGGATCAAGCACCGCCGCACCTGCTCGATGCCAGCCTGATCTTCGCCCCCGTCGGCCCGCTGGTGCCGGCGGCGCTGGCCGTCACGGTCAAGGGCGGCTGCGTGATTTGCGCCGGCATCCACATGAGCGACATCCCGGCATTCCCTTATCGACTGCTCTGGGGCGAACGCAGCGTGCGCTCGGTAGCCAACCTGACCCGTGAAGACGGCAGCGCGTTTTTCGCAGAACTGCAGCACACCCCCGTCCACTGCGACGTCACCTGCTTCGCCCTGGACGATGCCAATCAGGCACTGGAGCGCCTGCGGGCCGGTCAGTTCAACGGGGCGATCGTGCTCACCCCCTGACGCCCGAACCGTTCACCTGACCGCCAGAATACTGCCCGGCACCGAGTACAACGCCCGCTCGGTAGTGCTGCCGATCAAGCGGTCGATCCCCACCCGATGCACAGTCCCCATCACCACCACATCGGCCAGGTACTGCTCGACGAAATCGCCGATCGCAGGCACCGGCGGGCCCGACACGAAGTGCCGGCGTTCCGGCGCAATGGCGTAGCGCTCCGCCAGGCTGACAAACGCCAGGTGCAAGGACTCACGCAACTCCTCGACGACGTCCATGCCCCAGCCGCCGCTGACCAGCGGTGCATCGCCATTGAAGGCCGGCGACAGGTCATAGGCGTACAGCAGGTGCAGTGGCGCATCGCATTGCAGGGCCAGGGCGTTGGCCGTCTGGATGATGGTGTCGTTCAGGCCGCTGATCTGGGTTGGCGGATCGAATGGATCCACCGCCGCCACGACCCGGTGCGGCAACCCGTAACGGGCCTGATTGACCAGATGCACGGGAATCGGGCACTCACGCAGCAGATGGCAATCCAGGGGCGTGATGAACACCCGCTTGAGCAGCGGTTCCAGGCTGACGTCCTTGATCAGCAGGTCCGGACCGAGCTCCTCGACCGTCTTCAGGATGTCCAGCAGCGGATGGGTGGTGAACAGCACGTCGACCGTCGCCTCCAGCCCCAGGTCGCCGAGCCGCTGGGTCTCTTCGGCCACCCATCGGCGATGGCGACGCAGATAACGCTGATAGCCCGCCTCGTCGACTCTCTCTTCCCACAGATGCACCACCGGCGCCGGCTCGGCAAAGCCGCGTACATGCAGCACAGCCCCGCTGGCCTTGGCCAGCGCGACAGCCCGTAGCGAGGCTGGCGACTGATGCAGCGTTGGATCGGCGATCAGCAGCAAACGTTGGTAATGCCCCATCACACACCTCGCTCAGGCACCGGTCGAACAGGCCGGCATAGGCCAAGAGTGCGCCTTGTCCGCCGGCAAGCGCCTTGATGTACATCAGATCCCACTCGATGAGCGACGTCTGTCGCCGGTGTCTGATCCAGATCAGATCCGCCTGTCAGCAGCAGGGTAAAACGAAGTGAACCGCGTGCGCCCTGCCGCGCGGCCCCTTTCGGCCGTATGGAGAATCCCATCATGCTCACTGTCAAAAACCACAACGAACGGGCCGCCGCCGTCTACGCCGCGGTCCCCGGAGAACACTGGATCGAAACGCTGAAGGACGGCCACCATGTGCTGATCCGGCCACTGGCGGAAAAGGACCGCGAGCGGGAGTACGCCTTTATCAGGCGCCTGTCTCCCGAATCCAGGCACATGCGGTTCCTCGCCCAGATCAGCGACCCCAGTGGCGCCTTGCTCGATCAGTTGATGCACACCGACGGCAAGCAGCATATGGCGTACGTCGCGCTCGCTCACGAAAACGGCCAACTGATCGAGATCGGTATCAGCCGCTACGCCGCCACGGGCGAGCACGAATGCGAATGCGCGGTAACCGTCGCCGACGAATGGACGCACCTGGGCCTGGGAACCTTGTTGATGGAGCATCTGATCAAGGCTGCCCGCAAGAACGGCTTTCGCCAGATGTATTCGGTCGACGCCGCCAGCAATGCGCCCATGCGCGACCTGGCCAAGGCCCTGGGTTTCGAACGGAGTCACGATCCCGACGACAGCCGCCAGGTCATCCATCGCCTCCACCTGTAAAACCAGCGCCCCGTGGCGTACCGGCCAGCGGGCCGCCACGGGCGATTCAACAATCCTCACTCAAAGCGTCTTGTCCGGTTTTATCGCCAGTACGCTGCACGGTGCCCGGTGCAAAAGCTGCTCGGCGGTGCTGCCCAAGAGTTTTTTCAGTCCCTTGTGCTGCACGGTTCCCATGACAATGACGTCAGTCCGGTGGGCAGTCGCAAAATCACAGATACACGACAGCGGCGTACCCTCGATGAAATGGCGACGCTCTGGAGGCACGCCATGGCGTTCGGCCAGCGCCGCGAATGCCTCGAATTGCGCCTCGCCCAACACTTCGTAGATCCCGACGCTCAGCGGCAGCACGCCAACCCCCATGTCCTGGGCATACACCGCGGCCCAGTCATACACATGCACCAGCTCGAGTGCCGCGGCACATTGCCCGGCGAGCTTTACCGCGGCGTCGATAATCTGGTCGTTGAACACCCTGTCCTGCTCATCGCTGCGCAGCACATCGACAATGGCCAGTACGTTGCGTGGCCGTGGGTTGAGGGCATTGGTCACCAGGTGCACCGGTACCGGACAGTCCCGTAGCAACTGCCAATCCAGCGGGGTGAAGAACACGCGCTTCAAGGCGGGCTCTTCTTCGGCATCCTTGACGATCAGGGCCAGGGGCATTTCATTGACGAAGTGCAGGATTTCTTCGAACGGATGCTGCACCCAGAGCACTTCGCGGGTGACCTCGATCCCCTGTTCGCTCATCGAGCGAGCCTGCTCGTCAAGCCATTGCCGATGGTTTTGCAGATACCCGTCCCGGGCCTGGGCGATCTGCTCGGGCGCGAACAGGCCGGCCACCGCCAGCGCCTGCAGATAATCGAAGGCCACGATATGCAGGGGTAACTGCATCGCCCGGGCCAACGCCGCGGCGCGGTCGAATGCCGGTGTGCGGGTCATGGCGGGAGGGGCAATTAGCAGTAAACGCGGGGGCTGCGACATAAGGCACCTCGGCACGCGGCCATCTCAGAACACGGAATGGAATTGCAGATTGAGCGTTCCAGGGCCGGGTGACTTGATCTTTGTCAGCTACCCGAAGCGACGGGCTTCAGTACAGCCAGATGCCGGCCCACATCGCCAGCGGCAGCACGACCAGTGCGGCGATCAGCAGTACCAGCCCGTCGCGCATTTCCGCTTCGCTCAATTGACTGCGGGCGAAGTGATGCAACTTTTGTCGATACGTCAGCAGCCCCGCCATCACCACGCCAATGGCAATCGCCAATTCCGGCGCCGCGCCTTCCAGGCCAAGGGTCGCGCTCATAGAGCCTCCCTGTGGACGAACCTTGCCGCCCTGGCCACGAGGGTTACTTCAGCAGGCCAGGGCAAGCCCCCTTCCTGGTAGCCGGAGCGGATCGGTCGCCGGCTGTCCGAGGGGGGGCCTCCGTCTGGCCAGGGCTGGTCGGCCAGGGATGCGGCGCATCGATGCGCGCCCGGAGTTGACCGACGAAAGCCGTCGCGGCTTCCAGGCTGCTGAAGCCCACTGTCAGGGCATCCATGTGCACGAGCCAGCCATGGCCTGTCGGTTTCGCTGTGATATCGATGATCATCGATCACCTCCGCTCAAGCACCCGCGTCGCCCGGCCGGGCATCACGGGGTAATCGCCACCTTCATGACCCCGTCCCGCTGGTGAGCGAACAACTCATAGGCGGCTTCGATATCGTCGAGTTTGAAACGGTGGGTCACCAGCGGCGACAGATCGACCCCGCCGCTTTGCACCACCGCCATCAAGCGGCGCATGCGTTCTTTGCCGCCGGGGCACAGGGTGCTGACGATGCTGTAGTCGCCCAGCCCGGCGGCGAAGGCGTCGAGGGGAATGTGCAGGTCGCTGGAATAAACGCCGAGGCTGGACAACCGCCCGCCTGGCCGCAGCACGCGCAAGGCGGACTCAAAGGTGCCCTGGGTGCCCAGCGCTTCGATGGCCACGTCGACGCCACGGCCATCGGTCAACGCCATGATCTGCTCGACCACATTACCGTCCTTGAAGTTGACCACATGGGTGGCACCCAGGCGTTTGGCGACCGTCATGCGCTCCGCCACGGCATCCACGCCGATGATCTGGCTGGCACCCTTGAGCCGCGCACCGGCTATCGCGCAGAGGCCGATCGGCCCCAGGGCGAATACCGCGACGGTATCGCCGATACTGACCTCGCCCCGTTCGGCCCCGGAGAACCCGGTGGACATGATATCGAGGCACATCAGCACCTGTTCGTCGCTGAGGCCGTCGGGGATCGGGCACAGATTGGCCAGGGCATCCGGCACCAGCACGTACTCGGCCTGGCAGCCATCGATGCTGTTGCCGAACTTCCAGCCGCCGATGGCGCGAAAGCCATGGCGGGTGTCCGGGCCGTCCTGGGAAGCGCAACCGCACAAGCAGGCATAACTTTGCCCGCTGGGCGTGATGGCCCCGGCAATCACCCGCTGCCCCTCGACAAAACCGCGCACCTGCGAGCCCAGCCGCTCGATGATTCCCACCGGTTCATGACCGATGGTCAGGCCCTTGGCCACCGGGTACTCGCCCCGCAGGATGTGCACATCGGTGCCGCAGATCGTCGTCGTGGTAATACGCACCAGGGCATCCAGTGGCCCCACTTCGGGGATCGGCTTCTCATCGAGCACGATCCGGTTCTTTTCAACGAAAATTGCCGCTTTCATGGTGGCCATGACGATCCTCCAACCTTGAGCCCGCGCTTGAGTCCAGCAAGACTTTCAGGCTGCGCCGAGAGCAAGGGCCCGAGCTTGATCATGATCAATAATTCATCAATGGGCCCCTCGCGACTGACCACACGTCAGCTGGCCCGCTCCACTGCCGGACGGGTTGATACAGATCAAGCGCGCACCGCCGACCAGAGGCAGGATCCGAGCAAGGTTTCACGGCGAAGACGCGTCGTTGCCGTTACCTGTTACCCACGGGAGATTTGTCATGTCCGAGCAATCACGTTTCATGCTGGTCGCCTCGCCGCTGATGGAGAACAGCCCCGCCTTCGATCGGGCCGCCGCCCTGGCCAGGGCCGAAGACGCAGCCCTGCACATCGTCGCCTTCGACTACCTGGAAGGCCTGGCCACGGCCAGCCTGGTCAACGAACAGGCCCTGGAGCAGATGCGCCTGGGTTATGTCGAACGCCATCGCCAGTGGCTCGAAGAACAGGCCCGCCCGCTGCGCAAACTGGGTGTCACCGTCACCACTGAAGTGATATGGGTCGAAAGCCCGCTGCAGGAAATCCTGACGCATCTCAAAGAACAGCCCATGGCCCTGCTGATCAAGGCCCTGGAGCATCAATCGCGGCTGTCGAGGGTGTTCTTCACGCCCCTGGATATCCACTTGCTGCGCGAGTGCCCGGTGCCCCTGCATTTTGTCAGCCACCTACAGCATGCATTGCCGCGCAAGATCGTCGCGGCGGTCGACCCGTTCCACCGCGATGATCAGTACCAGGACTTCAACGACCGGATACTGCATGAGGCGAGCAAACTGGCCAGCGCCTGCAACGCCGAGCTCGACGTGGTCTATGCCCATGACCTGTCCTCCATCGGCGCGGACGAATTCAACTTCGACCAGAGTTCGACGTTTTTCTCGACAAGCAAGGCCAAGACCCTGTTCGACGCGCAGGCCGCGGCCTTCAACGAACTGGCCGAACGCAACGGCATTGCGCCGGAACGCCAGCACATGATCATGGGCAGCCCGGCCAAGGTCCTTGCCAGTTACGTCGCAGCCTATGACATCGACGTGATTGTCATGGGTAGGGTTGGCCATCGCGGCGGCTTGGGGCGCCTGATCGGCAGCACGGCAGAGCAGTTGCTGTACCAGCTGCCTTGCAGCGCATGGGTGGTTTCACCCCAGGTGCCGATGGCTGAATAAAGCCCCTTTTCAGGATGCTTGCCCGCGCGCCAGGCCGGCCACCTCGCGGCTTTGCCGGTCAGTCAGCGCGGCGCGCCAGTTGCGTGAGGTAGGCGCAGAACATGTCTGCCATCGCGTCGGCGTAGGTCTTGATCTCTGTGGCGGTGCGCGGGCTTTCTGAAAAGTCCTTGCCCACGCTGCTGAGCGTGGCGGTGATCAAGTCGCTGGCCAGGGCGCGGGTTGCCTGCGGCGCCTCGGGCAGCGCCTCCTCCATGAAAACCTGGAAGATCCGCTCTCCTTGCGCCTTCACGGCCTGTGCTTCGGGGGCGTCGCGGTACAGCGGCGCGGCGTCGTTGAGCGCCACACGCATCCTGGCTTCCTCGCACTCGGACTGGATAAACACCCGGACCAGCACCCGCAGCCGCTCCAGCGGGGCTTTGCCACCCTCTTCGAGGATGCTGCGCAGCATCTCTGTGGTCTGTTGCCACTCATCGCTTTGCAGGCGGAACAGGATCGCCGCCTTGTTCGGGAAATACTGATACAGCGAACCGATGCTGACGCCGGCCTTCTCGGCCACCCGCACAGTGGTGAAGCGCTGCGCGCCTTCCTTGGCCAAAACCTGAGTAGCGGCTTCCAGGATCGCCGCGACCAGCTCCGTCGAGCGTGCCTGTTTAGGCGCTTTGCGCGAGGAAACCTGCTGGGTCCGGCGGTTGCTCATGAGGGCCCGACAGGGCCGCAGCCAATGCGAATAGCGGAGGGGGTCACTTGCTCATATCCTCTGAATGCGACGAATTGATCGCATTTTAGCCACGCGCCGCAAGGCGTCAACTTCGGACGGGATGCCCCCATGACCAGCACATTGACCACTTCCCCACTCGCGCCCCTGCTCGATCGCCTGTTCGAGCAGGCCGACACGGCGACCAGCCCGGCCGTCGCCGACATCTCCCGCGAGGAACGCGAGCGCCTGATGCACAGCAAGACCGAATACCTGGATTTCTATGGCCGCCTGAAAGACCTCTGGCTGCCCGTTTCCCGCGAGACCGGCGGGCTGCTGTACATGCTGGCGCGCAGCACCCGGGCCCGGCACATCGTCGAGTTCGGCACCTCGTTCGGCATCTCGACCCTGCACCTGGCGGCGGCCATCCGCGACAACGGCGGCGGCCGCCTGATCGGCAGCGAGTTCGAGGCGTCCAAGGTGGAACGGGCGCGTCAGCACCTGCTCGAAGGCGGCCTGGCCGACCTGGTGGAAATCCGCGAGGGCGACGCGCTGAAGACCCTGGCGGTCGACCTTCCCGAATCCATCGACCTGCTGCTGCTCGACGGCGCCAAGGCGCTGTATGCCGATATCCTGGCCCTGGTCGAAAGCCGCCTGCGGCCGGGCGCGCTGATCGTCGCCGACAACACGGACTACTGCCCGGACTACCTGGCCCGGGTCCGTTCGCCCGCCAGCGGCTACCTGTCCGTGCCCTTCGGTGGCGACGTGGAACTGTCGATGCGCTTCGCCTGAGTCGCCCCTGGAAGGCGAGTCCCCGGTCAAGATCGGGACCTGATCACCCGCGACTTTGCCACTGAGTCGCGCCACTGCCGCTCAGCGATCCTCGCGCCCTTCCCCCTCCAGCGGATGCTGCGCGAGGTAGCTGTCGACGGCATCGCCGATGGTCGGGAAGAACGCCGCTTCGCCAAACCGCGCGAACAGCCCGAACCGCTTCAGCTTGTCCTTGACCGGGTCTTTCATCTGGGCCACGCACAGCTTGATGCCAGCCTGGTGCAGGGTGTCGTCCAGTTCCGCCAGCATGTCGGCGGACGTCACGTCGACGCTGGTCACCGGTTCCGCCGCCACCACCAGCCAGCGCACCGGCGTTGGCGAGGCCGCCACGGCGTCCAGCACCCGGTCATGGAACAGCTCGGCGTTGGCGAAGAACAACGGGGCGTCCCAGCGAAACAGCACCACGCCGGGGATCAGGCGCGCGTCGGGATAGCGCGTGATGTCGTGATAACCCTTGACCCCTTCCGCCCGCCCCAGGACTGCCGAGTAAGGGCGCCAGCCATCCCACAGGAACTCGATGACGGCAATCACGATGGCCAGGCCGATGCCCTCGATCGCGCCCAGCACGGCCACGCCGACGGTGCAGACGATGGACAGCCAGAACTCCCATTGCTGGATGCGATAAATCCGCCGCAGGTCGCTGACTTCGATCAGGCCGATGGCCGATGCGATCACCACCGCGGCCAGGGCGCTGGTGGGCAGATCTTCCAGCAGGTTTGGGGCCAGCACTAGCAGCAAGGCCACGGCCAGGGCGCCTATGACTCCGCTCACCTGGGTCCTGGCGCCAGCGGCCTCTGCCACGGGGGTGCGCGAGGAGCTGCTGCTGATGGCAAAACCCTGGAAAAATCCGGCGGCCAGGTTGGCGATGCCAAGCCCGACCATCTCCTGGTTCGGGTCGACGTAGGTGCGGGTCCGCGCCGCATAAACACGGGACAGCACGCTGGTATCGGCGAACGAAACCAGGGCCACCGCGCAGCCGCCGATCAGCACCGGGCCGATATCGGCGCGAGTGATCCAGGGGATGGCGAACTCCGGCAGGCCTTGTGGCAGCGAGCCCAGGACCGACACACCGGCTGTTGCCGCAAGGTCCAGCACCGCGACAGCAACCGTCGCTGCGGTGACGGCGATCAGAATGCCCGGCACCCGCTTGTGTTTTCTGAACAGCAGGATCACCGCCAGGGTCGCCGCGCCGACCATGAAGGCGGTCCAGTTGGTCTTGCCCTCCAGCACCGCTGTGGCGATGGCCCACAGGTTGCTCAGCGGCCCGTTGGCCTCGACCGAGAAACCGAAAAACTTCGGCAGCTGGCTGATCAAGACCGTCAGCGCGATACCGTTCATGTAGCCGTAGCGGATCGGCTTGGAAAGCAGCTCGGTAACAAACCCCAGGCGCGCGATGCCGGCCAGGATGCACACCGCCCCGGCCACGATCGCCATCATCCCCGCCAGGGCGACCGCGCGCTGCGGGTCACCGCCGGACAGTGGCAGGACCACGGCGAGGATCACCGCGGCCAGCGAGGAATCCGGCCCCAGTACCAGGATCCGGCTGGGGCCGAACAGCGCATAGGCGAGCAACGGCACGATGGTCGCGTAGAGGCCATAGATGCCGGGCAGTCCCGACGCCACCGCGTAGGCGATGCCGACAGGCACCAGCACCGTGGTCAGCACCAGCCCGGCCACGAAGTCGTGACGCAACCAGGCCACGCGGTATTCGCGCAGCATGCGCAGCCCCGGCAGCCAGCGGCTCCAGCGATGCTGTTCGTCGCCGGCGTCCCGGCGGGCAATCCGGCCAGGTTCCGGGACGGGCGGAGAAGACCCCGAATGCTTCATCGGACGCTGGTCCTTGGCGGGTAGATGGGCTGATGCCTGGCGCTCAGAACTGCTGCGGAACCCGTCGCAGCGGATGGTCCGATTCCCGATAGCCGCCCGGTTTCTGGCGCTTGGGCAACACCACTTTCTCCCGTGGTACTTCCTTGTAGGGAATGCGGCTGAGCAGGTCGCTGATGATATTGAGACGCGCGCGACGCTTGTCGTTGGAGTCGGCCACCAGCCAGGGCCCATGTTCGGTGTCGGTGGCCTTGAACATCGCGTCGCGGGCACGGGAATAGTCATACCAGCGGCTGTATGACTTGACGTCCATCGGCGTCAGCTTCCAGATTTTGCGCCCGTCCTTGATCCGCGCTTCGAGGCGGCGGGTCTGTTCTTCCGGGCTGACTTCCAGCCAGTACTTGAGCAGGATCACGCCCGAATCGACGATCGCCCGCTCCACCAGCGGCACCGCCTTGAGGAAGGCGACCGCCTGCTCTTCGCTGCAGAACCCCATCACCCGCTCGACGCCCGCGCGGTTGTACCAGCTGCGGTCGAAGATCACCACTTCGCCCGCCGCCGGCAGGTGCGGCAGGTAGCGCTGCAGGTACATCTGGCTTTTTTCGCGGTCGGTCGGTGCCGGCAGCGCCACGACCCGGAACACCCGCGGGCTCAGGCGTTCGGTCAGGGCCTTGATGGTCCCGCCCTTGCCGGCGCCGTCGCGTCCCTCGAAGACGATGCAGATCTTGATGCCTTTTTCGCGCACCCACTCCTGCAGCTTGACCAGCTCCACATGCAAGCGGCGCAACTGGTCCTCGTAGTCTTTTTTGTTCAGTTTCGCAGGTTCAGCGGGAGCGCCCTTGGCGGCGCCCTTTTTGTTTTTTGCCATGACCGGAACCTCATGCTCGCTTCCATCGATCGCGTGAGTCTAGTCGAGGATCCGGCCTCCACAGGACGGCCCGGGCCGGCCGGGAACGCGGCGAGGACAAACGCCCGCGCCCGCCCCCCGTGGCTCAAAACACCGCGATATGCGCATCCGTGCGCGGTTCGGTGCCGCCGCACAGCACGCCGGTTTGCGGGTCGCGCAGAATGATCTGCCCGCGCCCGTAGCTGGTCAGGTCGCAGGCCACCTGGACCTCGTGCCCGCGACGCGCCAGGGCGGCGGTCATATCCCGCGAGGCGTTCTGTTCGATCCCCACTTGCAGCCCGCCCAGCCATTGCCAGCGCGGCGCATCCAGGGCCGCCTGTGGGTTGAGGCCGAAATCCACCAGGTTCATGACCATCTGCACATGCCCCTGGGGCTGCATGTAGCCGCCCATCACGCCAAACGGCCCCATGGGCACACCGCCCTTGCTGAGGAACCCCGGGATGATGGTGTGGAAGGTCTTCTTGCCGGGCGCCAGGCAGTTGGCATGGGCGGGGTCGAGGCTGAATTCTTCGCCACGGTTCTGCAGGGCGATGCCGCTGTCGGGCAGCACCACGCCCGAGCCAAAGCCGTGGTAGTTGCTCTGGATGAACGACACCATGTTGCCCTCGGCATCGGCGCTGGCCAGGTAGACCGTGCCGCTGGCGTGCGGGTCGCCCGGCTGCGGGGCCTGCGCCTGTTCGCCGATCTGCGCCCGGCGCTGGGCCGCATAACGGTCGCTGAGCAGGTCCTCCACCGCGACCCGCATATGCGCGGGGTCGGTGATGTAGTGCAGGCCGTCGCTGTAGGCCAGCTTCATCGCCTCGAGCTGGCGGTGCCAGGTCTGCTGGCTGTCGCGATGATCGAAGTCGAAGCCTTCGAGAATCTTCAGGGTCATCAATACCACCAGCCCCTGGCCGCTCGGCGGAATCTCCCAGACGTCCACGCCGCGATAGTTGACCTTGATCGGCTCGACCCACTGGGCGCGGTAATCCTTGAGGTCGCTGGCACGCAGATAACCGCCGGTGGCCCGCGAATGCTGGTCCAGGCGTTGCGCCAGGGCCCCTCGATAGAAGCTCTCGCAGCCGGTGGCGGCCAGTTCCGCCAGGGTCCGGGCTTGCGCCGGATTGCGAAACATTTCCCCGGCCCGCGGTGCTCGGCCGTCGATCAGGTAGGTGTCGAACCAACTGTCGAGCACGGTGTTGCGGCTCGGGGTGAAGTTCTCCAGCGCGCTTTGCCATTGCAGGGCAACCACCGGCGACACCGGGAAACCGTCGCGCGCCAGGCTGATGGCGGGTTGCAACAGGTCGGCGAATGGCAGGCGGCCGAAACGCCTGGAAAGCTCGGCCCAGGCCGAGGGGCAACCGGGAACCGTCACGGGCGTCCAGCCGTGCAAGGGCATCTGTTCATGGCCAGCGGCTTTCACCGCCTCGATGCTCAGGGCCTGGGGCGCCACGCCGTTGGCGTTGAGGCCGTGCAGTTTGTCCTGGGTCCAGACCAGGGCAAAGGCGTCGCCACCGATGCCGCATCCCGTGGGCTCGACCACGGTCAAGGCCGCCGCCGTGGCGATCGCGGCATCGATGGCGTTGCCACCGCGACGCATGATTTCAATGCCGGCCTCGGCGGCCAAGGGCTGGGACGCGGCGACCATGCCGCGCTTGGCGAACACGCTTTGCCGCTGGGAGGCGTAGGGATACTCGTGGGCAGAAAATTCGAACATGGCAGGTCTCACACACATATTGAGGGTTCGGGTTCACAACACCCGGCTGAGAAAGGCCCGGGTACGGGCATGGCGTGGCTGGCTGAAAATCTGCTCGGGCGGCCCCTGCTCGATCAGTTCACCTTGATCGAGCACCACCACCCGGTCGGCGACCTCGCGGGCAAAACCCATCTCATGGGTGACCACCACCATGGTCATGCCCTCCTCCGCCAGCTCCTTCATCACTTGCAGCACTTCGCCCACCGTCTCCGGGTCGAGGGCGCTGGTGGGTTCGTCGAACAGCATCGCCTGGGGCTTCATCGCCAGCGCCCGGGCGATGGCTACCCGCTGTTGCTGGCCGCCGGACAACATTGAAGGATAGTGCCCCGCCTTCTCCGCCAGCCCCACGCGCTTGAGCAGCGCCCGCGCCTGTTCCTCGGCCGCGGCGCGCGACACGCCCAGGACGTGGATTGGCGCTTCGATGATGTTTTCCAGGGCGGTCATGTGCGGGAACAGGTTGAAGCGCTGGAACACCATGCCGATGTCCCGGCGCTGACGGGCGATGTTGCGTTCCGAATCGCGCACCAGGCTGCCGTCGGCCCGTGTGCGGTAGCCCATGGGCTGGCCGGCGACGCGGATCTGCCCGGCCTGGATGTCCTCCAGCAGATTGATGCAGCGGATAAAGGTGGTCTTGCCCGAGCCGGAGGCGCCGATCAGCACCACCACTTCGCCGCGCCGGACCTGCAGGGAGATGCCCTTGAGGATCTCCAGGTCGCCGAAGGACTTGTGAATATCCAGGGCTTCGATGACCAGTTCTTCATTCATGTGCGGCATGTTCAACGCCCCCTCAGCAGTTTCAGGGTGTGACGCCCGAACAGGCGGCTGGCCGCCGGCGCCGGGCGGTCGGACTGGCCGAAGCGGTTCTCCAGCCAGCGCTGGAAAAAGCCCCAGAGCGTGGTCAACGCCAGGAAGTAGATGGCGACCACCAGGTACAGCTCGAACACCCGGAAGGTCGCCGAAGTGACCATCTGCGTGCTGAGCAGCAACTCCTGCACGCCGATGACGCTGACCAGCGTGGTGTTCTTCAGCATCACGTTGAACTCGTTGCCCAGCGGTGGGACGATCACCCGAAACGCCTGGGGCAGCACGATGCGCCGCATCAGTTTGGGGAAGGTCATGCCCAGGGAGCGCCCGGCTTCGTACTGTCCTTTATCGACCGCACCGATGCCGGCGCGGATGATCTCGGCCATGTACGCGCCTTCGTTGAGGCCCAGGGCGATGATCGCCGCCTGGATATTGCCCGGCACCACCAACCAGCCCAGGTCCAGGTCCTCGAAACGGAAAATCCCCCCGGCCGCCAGCGCGGTATACAGGAACACGATCTGCACCAGCAGCGGCGTGCCGCGCATCAGCCACACATAGAAGCGCACCGGGTACTGCAACAGCGGGTTGCGCGACAGCTTCATCAGCGCCGCCAGCAACCCCAGTACACAGCCCAGGAGCATGGCCGATACGCTGATCAGGCAGGTCAGCCCGAGCCCCGTCAGGTAGACATCGCTGGGCAGCAACAGGTACTGCCAGAACACGTCCCAATTGAAATTCATCGAACTCGCCCTCAGTCCAGTTTGTCGCTGCCGACATGCCATTTATCCAACAGCACGGCGTAGCTGCCGTCGGTGCGCATGTCCTGCAAAACCTGGCTCAGCGCCGCGCTCAGTTGTGGGTCCTGCTTGCGCACGCCGAAGCCGGTGAGGATCCGATTGAACGCCGGCACCGCTGACTGGAACAGGTCCGGGGCCAGTTGCTGATAGTGCCCGGCGGACTCCACCGTGGTGCCGAAGGCGTCTACCTGGTTGATGCGCAGCGCCTGGAAGGCATCGGCGTCGACGTTGTACACCACCAGTTTCATCGGTGGCTTGCCGGCCGCCAGCAGCTTGTCGTTCTCGACGCCGAGCAGGATGCGGATGGTCGAACCGTTGCTCACCGCCACCTTGAGCCCGGACAGGTCCTCCAGGCTGTTCACCGCCTTCGGGTTACCCTTGGGCACCACGATCGACTGGCTGGAGTACATGAAATTGACGATGTCGATCACTTCCCGGCGCTCGGGTTTGTCGAACAGCTGGTCGACGATCATGTCGCATTGCTGGGCCAACAGCGCCGGGATCAGCCCGGCGAACGGCGAGATGCGCCATTCGACTTGCTTGCCGCCCAGGCGCTGGGCAATCGCCTCGCCTATGTCCACCTGCAACCCCACCGGTTTCTGCTGCGTGTCGAAGGACACCAGCGGCGGCGAATCCATGCCGGAGCAGTAGACGATTTTCTCGCTCTTGCTCAGGCGTTCCGGCAACTCGGGGGCGGCCTGCGCCCACAGGGAACAACACAGACTCAAGGTAAAAATGGCAGCTGACGCGCAAGGCTTGTGCATGGCATTACTCCAGTCATGTCGGGTAGCAAGGGGGGATGGCGTTCACCTCAAGCGTGAAGCGCCCGGCGAACAGTGCGTGGTTACTGATGGGCCTCCAGGAACTGGATCAGCCGCGGGATGGTGCCTTCGATGTGCTCGCACACCACCTGCGCCGCCTTGTCCGGATCGCCGGAACGCAGCGCGGCAATGATCGAGGCATGTTCGTCACGGGCGCTGCGGGGCTTGTCGGCGTGCTGCAGCCACAGACGCATGTGCGGCTCGATCACCGAATACAGCGCCGAGATCTGCCGCATCAGCCGCGGGCGTTCGCTCAGGCTGCACAGGTATTCATGGAAAGCGCGATGGCGGCTGACCCACTCGGCGCCGTCTTCGCGGTAGTCGTCCATCTCATCGAGCAGGCGCTCCAGATGGCTGAAGTGACGCTCGGTGATCTTGCCCACCGCCACCCGGATCGCCAGGCCCTCGAGGGCACTGCGCATTTCGAAGACCTCGCGCATTTCGTCGATGTTCAGGCCACGCACGATGGCCCCGCGATTCGGTCGCAGGGTCACCAGGCCATCGGCATCCAGGCGCCGGAAGGCTTCGCGTACCGGCATGCGGCTCATGTTGATTTCGCTGGCGATGTCCTCGGCGATCAATCGTTCCCCGGTGCTAAAGCGCCCTTTGCAGATCGCTTCCAACAGAAAGTTGTAGGCCTCCTCCTCCGCGGTCACGGGCTGGCGCTCGGTATAGGCTGGGGCAAATTTCATCGGCGGCACCTTTTGTATTTTTGTATCCAATTATCCATATAGCCAAAACAGCACATTGCGTGCCAGGGGCCCGCCGCGTTTTGCAGGTGTTTGATTCGCTTGGTTTTTGATTAATCGGGAAGACTGGCGAAGCAAATGGTTGATCACGACAGCGAGTGAAAACGCCCCAGGACGGGGCTCATGGCGCGCAGAACATGTGCTGGCGGTAACAGTTGACCATTTCCGCTGCCCCGCATAAAAAACGGGCGCCTGTCACGGCGCCCGTTTTCCTGGCCAATGGCTGGCCGCCCTGCTCTCGCCGCCGCTCAGCCAGACGCCTTGCTCGCCGCCAGATAGGGCGCCAGGCGGCGTGCCATTTCTTCGCCAAGGGCCTGCAGGCCGCTCATGGGACGGACCATCACCTCGAACTCGACGATCTTGCCGGCTTCGTCGAAGCGGATCAGGTCGATGCCCTTGATCTGCCGCTCGCCAACCCGCGCGCTGAATTCCAGCACCACGCTCAGACCATCGGCGGTGACCAGTTGACGGTGATAGGCGAAGTCGCTGAACACCTTGAACACGGTATTGAGGATGGTCGAGACCACCGGCGCGCCCGGATAAGGCGTATGGGCCATGGGCGAACGGAATACCACTTTCGAATCCAGCAGTTCAGGCAAGGCGCCCAGGTCACCCTGGGCCAGCATGGCGTGCCAGCGTTGCAGGGAGGCGGCGGCCTGGGGATGCAGTTTCAGATCAGACATGGTGTTCTCCTGTCGCTTGCAAGGGGTGGACCGGGGATCTGTCGTTCGACGGCGATTGACCGAACCACCATAAGCGCCGGGCGCCGCGCGCAACAATGATCGCAAGTGACACTTGATTGATCGCAATGAGCAATCGGCGTGGTGGCTTTCTTCAGGGCTGGCAGAGCCGCTCGAACAATTCGGCGTGCCGCGGGAAGCGTTCGCTGAGCTGGCGCTTGCAGCCCAGCTGCATGTCCGCGTAGTCGAACCCGGGGCACACCGCTTCGCTGATCAGGCCGTAGCCCGCCGCGCCGGGCAGCAGCCGCGAGGCCTTCCATACACCGCCGGGGACATGAAGCTGCAAGCACTGACCGGCCAGCACATCGCTGCCCATCACCCGGGTTTCCAGGCGGCCATCCGGGAACACCAGGCAGTATTCGAGGGCATCGCCGAGGTGGAAGTAATGCAGGATGTCGGACTGGTTCAGATGGAAATGGCCGATGGGCGAATCCCCGGTCAGCAGGTAATAGATGGAGGTCATCAAGTACCGCTGTCCGCCCGCGCTGGCGAGCATCGGCCTCTGGTCCGTCTGGAAGGTCCGGCGGTAGTAACCGCCTTCCGTGTGCGGTTCCAGGTTGAGGGCGGTCAGCAGTTGTCGGGCGCTGCAAGCAGGCGTGGGCGGGAGCGGGTCAGTCATGTCGGGGTCACAGGCCAGGGAGTTGCTCCCAGCGTAGCAGCGCCTCGCCCTGGCGCTGGCCCGACCTGCCACATGAATGGCAGGTCGGGCCCTGGTCACTTACGCTCGCCGCGAGCCGGCTA
Organism: Pseudomonas sp. NFPP07; assembly: GCF_900115645.1. Lineage (NCBI taxonomy): Bacteria > Pseudomonadati > Pseudomonadota > Gammaproteobacteria > Pseudomonadales > Pseudomonadaceae > Pseudomonas > Pseudomonas sp. NFPP07. The sequence goes on along the minus strand of NZ_FOXG01000005.1, from coordinate 399,803 downwards.
CCTTGCCGAGCGGCGCAGACTTGCGCGACAGGTCCTTGCTCCGGCGCAGGTAGCGCACGGCCCAGACCAGCAGCATGCCAAGGCTCAACAGCAGCGGAACCGCGGCGATGTTGAGCATCTTCAAGGTCCTGCCCAGTTCATCGATATTGGCGTTCAGCTGGTACTGCACCTCGCGCAGTTCCTTGCGAATGCGGGTTTTCTCCTGCAGGAACTGGCGCACCGTCGCCTGCTGTTCGGCGCTGAGGGTCTCGCCCTTGTCCGGCGAGCCCTGCAACTGCTGCAGCTTGCCTTCGGTTTCCTCGAGACTTTCCTCGAGGGCGAAGCGCTTGGCGCGGAAGCTGGCTTCGGCCTCGCGGCGCAATTGCTCCACCACCACGAACGGACGACTGTAGGGGCCGCGCGAGCGCAGGCTGTTCAGGGCGTCCGAACCGGCGAGGTTGTCCAGGGTATTGAGCACGAAGGAGGCGTTGTCGGCCCATGGCCGCGCTGCCGGGCGCCCGTTGACGTCCTGCATTTCCAGCCACATCCGGTCGCTCAACAGGTCCGTATCAGCCACCACCACCAGGTTGACCTGCTGCGCCTCCTTGAGGCCGTCCTTGCGACCCTCGATGCCGTCGGCAAAGGCCGTGCGTACCGGGCCTTGCACCCGGGCGGCGATCACGTAACGCTGGCTGGGCTGTTCCTGGTCGCGCAACATCTGTTTGCGGTCGGCTGGCTTGTCGAAACGGTCCGCCTCGAAGGCCTTGGCCGAGTCGGAGCTGTACATCAGCGGGGTAAAGCGCGTGCTGGCGCCGGCGACCGGTTCGAGGATGCCGGCGGTGGTCAGGGCAATGAACTCCAGCCCGGCGGTACTCGGGTCCTGCTGACTCAAGGCAGCCTGCGGCACACCCAGGGTGAACGGCCGTGGCAGCGGACGCCCGTCCTCCTCGGAAGTCTCCAGCAAGGCGTAGAGGTTGTCCCCCAGGACTTTGCCCGGCTGCATATGAATGCCCCAGGCCTTGAACAATGGCTCGAGATTGGAGGACTTGTCCTTGCTCTGGATGCCGAAGTACTCCTCGCCGGAGTCCTGTTCGCTGTAGGGATCGACGAAGGCCACCAGCTTGCCGCCGCGCAACACGAACTGGTCGATGGCGTACAGGGTCGGCTGCGAGAGTTTTTTCGGGTGCAGCAACATCAGGATGTCGACGTCTTTCGGGATGTCCTGGGTATCGGGCTTGAGCTGTTGCAGATCGAACTCCCGACGCAGCTCCTGGAGCAGCATCCACGGCTCGGTCTTGCTCTGCGTGCGGATATCGAAGCCACCGTTGGCCGGTAGGCTGCTCAACAGGCCCAGGGTCGGGCGCTTGGGGTTGGCCAGGGTCTGCAGCAAGCGGCTGATGTCGTACTCGAGAAACTCTTCCTGGTCCGGCGCGAAAAACTCGATCGCCTGGACGTTGTTCTGCTCGTCGGTACCGGCCAGGCCAAAATACACCGGCGCCCCGCCCCGTCCCAGCGGCACGGCCTGCAGGCCGAACTCGGCGGCCTTGTCCTCCTCCGCGGAAAACGGCAGCGGGTCGATGACGTGCAGGCGAATCTTGCCGTCGGCCTCGCGCTCATAAACCTTGAGCAGCTCCTGGACCCGCTGGGCATAGCCACGCATCGGCACCAGTTCCTTCGAGCCGCTGTCGGAAAAGTAGAAATACAGGTCGAGCGGTTGTTTCAGCTCCGCGAGAATCTGCCGGGTGCCAGCGCTGATGGAATAGAGCTTGTTCTGGGTCAGGTCGAGCCGGACACCGGTGAGCAGCAGCCCTGTCACCAGGTTGAAGGCCAGGAACAGCAGGGCAATCAGCAACAGGCCGGAAGTGGAATACAGCATGCGTTTCATCGAATCGTCCTCACTCGGCTTTCTTCAGGTTGACCGTCACCACCGTGGCCATCAGCCAGGCGACGATCACGCTAAGGAAATACAGCGGATCGCGCAGGTCGATCAGTCCTTTGCTGATCGCGCCGAAATGCGTCAGCAGGCTCAGCGAGGCCAGCAAATCCAACAGCCATTGCGGCGCCCACGGGTTGAGTGCATCCAGCACCAGGGAGAAACCGCAGGCAACGAACAGGAAACACACCATGAAGGCGAGGATCAGGGCGATCACCTGGCTCTTGGCCATGGCCGACATGCAGGAGCCGATCGCCAGGTAGGTGCCGGCGAGCAGCCAACTGCCCAGATAGCCGGTCAGTATCACGCCGTTGTCCGGGTTCCCCAGGTAGTTCACGGTGAGCACCATGGGCAGGGTCAACAGCAGGGTGATGCCGGCGACCACCCAGGCGGCGAGGAACTTGCCGACCACCGCTTCGAAACAGCTCACCGGCAGGGTCATCAGCAATTCGATGCTGCCGGACTTGCGCTCCTCCGACCACAGGCGCATGGCCAAGGCTGGCAACAGGAACAGATAGAGCCAGGGATGGACGTCGAAGAACGGCGCCAGGTCCGCCTGGTTGCGCTCGTAGAAATTGCCCAGGTAGAAGGTGAAGACACCCGAGAGCACCAGGAAGATCTCGATGAACACGAAAGCCAGCGGCGTGGCGAAATAACTGCCCAGCTCGCGCTTGAAAATCACCGGTAACTGTCTCATGCCGACTCTCCCCGGGTCAGGGTCTGGAAGACCTCGTCAAGACGACCCTGCTCCAGTTCCAGGCGCTTCATCTTCCAGCCACGCGCGGTCACCAGCGCGTTGACCTGAGGGAAAATCACCTCGCCGGGCCGAGCCAGCAGCGTCAGGCTGCCCTCGGCCGGGTTCTCCTCGACGCCCGCCACTCCCGGCAAGACCACCAGGGCCAGCAGGTCCAGCGGTTCGTCGGCCTGCAAGGTCACCGCCTGGCGATAGCGCGAACTGCGCTCCAGCTCGTACGGCGTGCTGTCGGCCAGCAAGCGGCCATTGCTGATGATCAGGGCGCGGTTGCAGACGGCCGACACCTCTTCGAGGATGTGGGTCGAGATGATCACGATCTTGTCCTGACCCAAGTCCTGGATCAGTTGGCGAACCAGTTGCTTCTGGTTAGGGTCGAGGCCGTCGGTGGGTTCGTCGAGGATCAGCACCCGCGGATCGTGAAGGATCGCCTGGCCCAGGCCGACCCGGCGGGTGAAACCTTTGGACAGGGTCTCGATGGTCTGCCGGCGGACGTCGCCGAGTTCCAGCAGGTCGATCACCCGGTCCACCCGTTCGCGCTTCTGCGCGCCGCGATAGCCGCGAACACTGGCAATGAACTCAAGAAAGCCCTGTACCGCCATGTCGCTGTAACTGGGCGCGCCTTCCGGCAGGTAGCCCATCTGCTGCTGGGCATGACGGGTCTGGGTGCGGATGTCGAACCCCAGGATGCTCGCGGTGCCGGAGGTCGGCGCCAGAAAGCCGGTGAGCATTTTCATCGTGGTGGATTTGCCTGCACCGTTTGGCCCAAGAATCCCCAGAACTTCTCCCGGGCCGATATGACAGGACAAATCGTCGACCGCGACCTGCCCGGAAAAAGACTTGGTTAGTTTGGATATTTCGATCATGGCTTCCAGGTTCAACAAGAGAAGTCTGAGGTGAACAGCTAAAAGCCATTCATATTCAGCAGGGGGGTTGAGATTGAATAGTTGTAACAGGATCAACAGCTGTGTTGTGTCGGAATGGGCGCAATACAATACACGCTGATATTTTTAATGAGGGTGTAAATCCACATGAATAAGACTATTCAATAGAATTATAAGATTTATCCTATAAATTCGGAGTATTGCTCTTAACGCCAACTGACATTACTTCCTAGTATCCTAGCGCTCATATTTTTTACTTGAGTTTACTGGGTGACATATGCTCTTACGCACTATCTCCATCGAAAACAAAGAGCAGCAAATGCTGACAGCGGCTTTGCTCTGCAGTTTTTCTGTTCCAGAAGCAGGTCGAAACTTTCTCGCCTATAGCCTGAACGAAAGCCTTGATGACGATAACCTGCGCGTCTATATCGCCTTGTTATTCAACGAAGGAGGCAATTACTGCCTGGGCGCCCTGGACTCGGACGAGGACGGGCCGCTGGCAATTCGCGTGTTCAGCCAGATCCTGCGCGAGGCTGCCACCGGCGAACACCGTGAAAGCGATGTGGCCTACCATCTGCTGGACCTGAACAAACAGCAGTTGCCCCCCGCCGCAGCGGCGGACCATCGCCTGTTGTGCACCAAGAAAGAGTGGATCGCCAAGCTGCTGAGCTTTCAGAATTCGGCTCAATTCGGCCCGGCGGCTGAGCATTTGCCCACAGCCATCGATGACCAGCAACTCGACGCCGCTCTGGCGCAGCTCGACGAACAGGGGGATGACCGCGCCGAGCAAGAACACCACGAATCCACCGCGACTACGGGCAGCTGCGTAACGCAAAGCCCCCAGCCAGACGCGCCCGCTGCCGAAATCCGCTACTCCGATGCTGGCCCCCTGCCAATACCGGACGAACAGCAGCCTGCTGCCGAACCCCAGGATGAAGCCTGGCCTTTCCCGGGCACCGACCCCGAGCACTTCCTGCAGGATGTCGAGGCGAGCCTGATGGAGTTTTCCAGCATCGCCAATCGGCTCAAGCAACAGAAACTGCACAGCCAGGCGCAACAGCAGACCCTGAACTCCAGAGAGTCCCAACTACAGGAGAAAGAGCGCGCGCTCGAACAGAAGGAAGAGCAGTTACAGCAACTGCAACGGCAACTTGATGAGGATCGACAATCCGACAGCACGGTGCGGGCGCAACAAGAAGCGCGTCAGGGCGAACTGGATAAACGCGAAGAAGCATTGCAGCAAAAAACCAGGGAGCTGGCGGAGCAATTCAAGAAGCTCAACCATGCCAAGGACAACTTCAACAACACCCTTAGAAGCCTCAATGAGGTCATTCGGCTCAACGAGGATGCGCTGTCCGAATAAGATTTTCTTGCTCGCCGGACAGACTCTAATTACTACCAGGGTCGGTAAACCTGAGACGGCTAGTTATAAATTGCCAGACTTTGCTAAAGGGTTGTTATTTAGATAGCGGTCTTTGACTTTCTCGATATAACCATCACGGCGCATGGTTTCTATGGCTTTCGCAACATGAGTCACGACCTTGGCGTCGCACACTTTGGAACAGGCGAGGTACAGCTCATGACTCACCATGGGTGGGCTCATCAACAGCGGCCGACTGGAGACGCGCTTCCAGATATACCGGCTTTCCTGAACCCCGTTGAACCAGGCATCCACCCTGCCCTTCAACAGCAATTGCGCGGGGTTCTCGCCGATCTTGATCGCATAGATCTGCTCCGGGGCGAAGCCTTTGCTGCGCAGGATTTCTGCCTGGGCACTGCCCAGCCCTACGGCGATGGCCTTGAAACGCTGCCGGGCTTCTTCGAAGCTCGTCACTTTATGCTCGAGGCTGAAAAACGCCCGATCCATCGGCATGATCGGGGCAATCCAGGTGTAGCGATCTTCCCGCTCGGGCGTGCGGCTGAGCGGCGCGATCAGGATGTTGTCATTTTCGATGGCGTATTTCTGCGCCCGCGCCCACGGCAGGGTTCTGGGTTCGCTGGCATATCCACCGCTTTTCAACGCCCGCAGAACAATGTCGCCGACTATGCCGTGACGATCGCCCTGATTGACCATGGTCAGGGGTGGCGCGTCCGGGATCAGAAACTCGAGGGCTTCGTGTGCCTCGAGCACATGAGTCGTTCCCAGGAGTAGCGGCAGTAACAACAGGCTGAAAAGAAAAACGCCTTTGGCGGGTGTTCTGTCAATCACACAACGAGCCTCTTGTTGGCTTCTATTCGTTATTGAATGGCCGGTGGTTATTCAGCGGTGAATGAGAGCAATGTTATTACCAGCGCCTTCCTTCTCCCGGATTCCGCCGACAATAGCGCCGGCTTTTTCCACATTGTTTGACTTCAGGCAAACGATCGAGCGCCGCTACAAGCCCAACGGAGTATACGACGGGAACGCCATGGCCCTATCAAAGGTCGTATCGGTCGCCATGGTCGAGCCCCGAAGGTGTCAAGGCAGCAAGATAGAGCGTCCATGGATCGGTGGCGTGCAAACGGATACTCCTTGGTTCAGGGGGGGCTTGAAAAACAGTGGTATCTGCAAAGGCAAAAAACCTCTCTCGGTCAAGCGACTTTCATCCATGTTATCCGCGAAAAAGAACACCTTGGGGATGCTGTAACAGGGGTTTTCCCGATCAACTAGTGGCGAAGTCTGAACACTGGCTGTCTAGGTGAAAGATAAACGCTCCGTTGGCCTTTTTTTCATGTTCGTTTCACATTTTTCCGCTTAACCTGAATCCATTCATAGACGCAGGGAATCACTCAGGCCATCTAATTGAAACAAAAGCTAACATACTGATCTGGCTTTACTTTTACCCTGCGTGGTCTTTACTGCAATCAAGCATGGACGACCGCACCGACCTCCCTTATGGACGCGCTTCAATGACCGAACCAAAAACGCCTTTTTTGAATAACTCCAGCTGTGGCACAGGCGCTTTTTCTTCTTTCGATTGCTGAAATCCTTTTTCCCCGAGGTCTCAATGAACCAGGCTTTCCTTCCTTTCTCGCGCCCGAGTATTGGCGATGAAGAGATCGCTGCGGTCGAGCAGGTTCTACGTTCTGGCTGGATCACTACCGGACCGAAAAACCAGGAGCTCGAGCAGCAATTCGCCGCGCGGGTCGGCTGCCAGCACGCAGTGGCGCTGTCATCGGCCACAGGGGGCATGCACATTACCCTGCTGGCGCTGGGCATCGGCCCCGGCGACGAGGTGATCACCCCCTCGCAGACCTGGGTTTCCACCGCCAACATGATCTGCCTGCTGGGCGCGACTCCGGTCTTCGTCGATGTCGATCCCCACACCCTGATGACCGACGCCGCCACGATTGAAGCGGCGATCACACCGCGGACCAAGGCGATCATCCCGGTGCATTACGCCGGTGCCGCCTTCGACCTCGATCCGCTCTACGCCCTGGCCGACAAACACGGCATCGCAGTGATCGAAGACGCCGCCCACGCCGCCGGCACCAGCTATCGCGGCCGGCCTGTCGGCGCCCAGGGCACGGCGATCTTTTCCTTCCATGCGATCAAGAACATGACCTGCGCCGAAGGCGCGATGTTCGTCAGCGACGACGAGGCCCTGGCCAACCGGGTGCGCATGCTCAAGTTCCATGGCCTGGGCGTCGACGCCTATGACCGCCTGACCCACGGGCGCAAACCCCAGGCCGAGGTGATCGAGCCCGGCTTCAAATACAACCTGGCGGATATCAATGCCGCCATCGCCCTGGTGCAGTTGCAGCGGCTGGATGCGATCAATCACCAGCGCGAGGTCCTGGCCAATGCCTACCTGGAACAACTGCGCGACCTGCCGGTGCAACCGCTGCACCTGCCACAGTATCCGCAGCAACATGCCTGGCACCTGTTCATCCTGCGCATCGACGCCGAGCGTTGCGGCATCGATCGCGACGGCTTCATGAAGGCCTTGCAGGAACAAAATATCGGCAGTGGCATCCACTTCGTCGCCACTCACCTGCACAGCTATTACCGCCAGCGCTTCCCGGATGTGCATTTACCCAACACCGAATGGAACTCGGCACGCTTGTGCTCGATTCCGCTGTTCCCCGACATGACCCTCGACGATGTCGAGCGGGTCGTCGGCGCCATCAAAACCTGTCTGGACTGAAACCTTGAAACCTTATCCAATCCAGTTCGTGTCGATCGTCATTCCGGTCTACAACGAAGAAGAAAGCCTGCCCGAACTGCTGCGCCGCACTGAAGCGGCCTGTCGCCAGCTCAAGCACGATTTCGAGATCGTCCTGGTGGACGATGGCAGCCGCGACGAATCGGCACAGATCCTCGAGGAAGCGGCCGGCCGCGAAGGCAGCCCGGTGGTGGCGGTGATCCTCAACCGCAACTACGGCCAGCACGCGGCGATCATGGCCGGTTTCGAGCAATGCCGTGGCGACGTGATCATCACGCTGGACGCCGACCTGCAGAACCCTCCGGAAGAAATCCCGCGCCTGGTGGCCCAGGCCGAGCTGGGCTACGACGTGGTCGGCACGGTGCGCAACAACCGCCAGGATTCCGCCTGGCGCCGCTGGCCGTCGAAGCTGATCAACCTCGCCGTGCAACGCTCCACTGGCGTGGCCATGAACGACTACGGCTGCATGCTGCGCGCCTACCGCCGCAGCGTGGTCGACGCCATGCTCGCCTGCCGCGAACGCAGCACCTTCATCCCGATCCTGGCCAACAGCTTCGCCCGCCACACCACCGAAGTGCTGGTGAACCACGCCGAGCGTGAACACGGCGACTCCAAGTACAGCCCGATGCGCCTGATCAACCTGATGTTCGACCTGATCACCTGCATGACCACCACGCCGCTGCGCCTGCTGAGCATCATCGGTTTCAGCATGGCCGGCCTCGGCGTGCTGTTCGCCCTGCTGCTGATCTTCCTGCGCCTGGTGTTCGGCGCCGAATGGGCCGGCGACGGTATGTTCGTGCTGTTCGCCATCCTGTTCGTGTTCACCGGTGGCCAGTTCATCGGCATGGGCCTGTTGGGCGAATACCTGGGTCGCATGTACAGCGATGTGCGTGCCCGTCCACGCTTCTTCATTGAAAAAGTTCTGCGCAGCCAGCCTGCCGCCCCTGCTCCCGCTGTCACCGTCGACGGTCTAACTTCCACTCTCTCCGATCAGGTTTCGCCATGAGTCATAAAGCTGTTGTCTTCGCCTACCACGATATCGGCTGCGCGGGCATCGAAGCCCTGCTCAACGCGGGTTATGAAATCGGCGCGGTCTTCACCCATGCCGACGACCCCAAGGAAAACACCTTCTACGGCTCCGTGGCCCAACTGTGCTCGCTAAAAGGCATCCCGGTGCATGCTCCGGAAGACGCCAACCACCCGCTGTGGGTCGAGCGCATCGCCAAACTCAACCCCGACTACATCTTCTCCTTCTACTATCGCAACCTGCTGAGCGAAGCGCTGCTGGCCACCGCCAGCAAGGGCGCCTTCAACCTGCACGGTTCGCTGCTGCCGAGCTACCGTGGCCGCGCGCCGGCCAACTGGGTACTGGTCAACGGCGAAAGCGAAACCGGCGTGACCCTGCACCGCATGGTCAAGCGCCCAGATGCCGGGGCGATCGTTGCCCAGCAGCGGGTGGCCATCGAGCGCAGCGATACCGCGCTGAGCCTGCACGGCAAACTGCGCGATGCCGCCGCCAGCCTGCTGCGCGACACCCTGCCCGCCCTGGCGCAAGGCAAGGTCAGCGAAACCGCCCAGGACGAATCCAGGGCCAGCTACTTCGGTCGCCGTACCGCGGCGGATGGCAAGCTGCTGTGGAGCCAGCCGGCCGAGCAACTGTTCAATCTGGTGCGGGCCGTGACCAAGCCTTACCCGGGCGCGTTCTGCGCCGTGGGCGAGCACAAGCTGATCGTCTGGAGCGCCGAGGTGGTCAAGGGCAACGAAGGCCAGGCCCCGGGCCGGGTGATCAGCGTCGACCCGCTGCGCATCGCCTGCGGCCAGGACTCGCTGCTGATCAACGCCGGCCAGCGCAACGACAACGGCCTGTACCTCAGCGGCCCGCAACTGGCCAACGAGCTGGGCCTGGTGGATGGCTCGCTGCTGCGCGGCGCCGAATCCGGTCGTGCCCCGCGGCGCACCCGGGTGCTGATCCTCGGCGTCAACGGCTTCATCGGCAACCACCTGTCCGAACGCCTGCTGCGTGACGACAAGTACGAGGTCTACGGCCTGGATATCGGCTGCGACGCCATCGAGCGCCTGCGTCACCATCCGCATTTCCACTTCGTCGAAGGCGACATCAGCATTCACTCCGAGTGGATCGAGTACCACATCAAGAAGTGCGACGTGGTCCTGCCGCTGGTGGCCATCGCCACCCCGATCGAATACACCCGCAACCCGCTGCGTGTGTTCGAACTGGACTTCGAAGAGAACCTCAAGCTGGTCCGCTACTGCGTCAAATACAACAAGCGCGTGATCTTCCCGTCGACCTCCGAGGTCTACGGCATGTGCCAGGACCAGAACTTCGACGAAGACAGCTCCAACCTGATCGTCGGCCCGATCAACAAGCAGCGCTGGATCTACTCGGTGTCCAAGCAACTGCTGGACCGGGTGATCTGGGCCTACGGCAGCAAGGGCCTGAACTTCACCCTGTTCCGTCCGTTCAACTGGATGGGCCCGCGCCTGGACCGCCTGGATTCGGCGCGCATCGGCAGCTCCCGGGCCATCACCCAACTGATCCTCAACCTGGTGGAAGGCACGCCGATCCGCCTGTTCGACGGTGGCGAGCAGAAGCGTTGCTTCACCGACATCGCCGACGGCATCGAAGCCCTGGCGCGCATCGTCGACAACGAAAACGATGTGTGCAACGGCCAGATCATCAACATCGGCAACCCGGACAACGAAGCCAGCATCCGCCAGTTGGGCGAAGAGCTGCTGCGTCAGTTCGAGGCCCATCCGCTGCGTGGCAACTTCCCGCCGTTCGCCGGTTTCCGCGAGGTCGAGAGCAAATCCTTCTACGGTGCCGGTTACCAGGACGTGGAACACCGCAAGCCGAGCATTGCCAACGCCAAGCGCCTGCTGAACTGGGAGCCGACCGTCGAGATGAAGGAAACCATCGGCAACACGCTGGACTTCTTCCTGCGCGAAGCCATGCTCGAAATCGCGGAGCACTCTAAAGAAGAAGCATGTTGATGCAGGCAGGTCTGCGAATCGATGTCGACACCTATCGCGGCACCCGTGAGGGAGTGCCGCGGTTGCTGGAGCTGCTCGACGAGGCCGGGATCAAGGCCACCTTCTTCTTCAGCGTCGGCCCGGACAACATGGGGCGCCACCTGTGGCGCCTGATCCGCCCGCAGTTTTTGTGGAAGATGCTGCGCTCCAACGCCGCCGGTCTGTATGGCTGGGACATCCTGCTGGCCGGCACCGCCTGGCCGGGCAAGCCCATTGGCCGCGACCTTGGGCACCTGATGCGCCAGGCCCGGGACGCCGGTCATGAAGTTGGCCTGCACGCCTGGGATCACCACGGCTGGCAGGCCAATGCCGGGCGCTGGAACCAGGCGCAGCTGATCGAGCAGACCCGCCAGGGCGTCGACACCCTCAATGACATTCTCGGCCAGCGAGTCGACTGCTCGGCGGCCGCCGGCTGGCGCGCCGACGAGCGTGTGATCGAGGCCAAGCAGGGCTTCGGCTTTCGCTACAACAGCGATTGCCGCGGCACCTCGATCTTCCAGCCCCGGCTGGCGGATGGCGGCCTGGGTGCTCCGCAGATTCCGGTCGACCTGCCGACCTTCGACGAAGTGGTCGGGCCAGCCGTCGCGGCCCACGACTTCAACACATTCATCCTGGACCGGTTCAGCCCTGACAGGCTCAACGTCTACACCATTCACGCCGAGGTCGAAGGGATTCTGATGGCCAACGATTTTCGTCAACTGCTGACGCAAGCCCGCCAGCGCGACATTCATTTCACTACCCTGGGCAACCTGTTGCCCGCCTCCTTGCAGAGCCTGCCCCAGGGGCAGGTCATTCGTGGCGCCCTCGAGGGCCGCGAAGGCTGGCTGGGGGTGCAAGGCGCATGACCAGACGCTGGGCCCTGCCTCTTTTACTGCTTGCCTTCGGCCTGTTCTACCTGCTGCCGATGGCCACCCACGGTTTGTGGATTCCCGATGAAACCCGCTATGCGCAGATCAGCCAGGAAATGCTCCTGACCGGCCACTGGGCATCGCCGCATTTCATGGGTATCCGTTATTTCGAGAAGCCGGCCGCCGGCTACTGGATGATCGCCCTCGGCCAGGCGGTGTTCGGCCAGAACCTGTTCGGCGTGCGGGTGGCTTCGGCCCTGAGCATGGGCCTGAGTGTGCTGCTCACCTACCTGTTGGCCAGGCGGCTGTGGAACGACCCGCGCAAGAGCCTGGTCTGCGCCCTGCTGTACATGAGCTTCTGCGTGGTGGTCGGCGCCGGTGGTTATGCCAACCTCGACCCGCAGTTCACCTTCTGGGTCAACCTGAGCCTGGTGGCCCTGTGGTTCGCCCTGGACAACCAGACACTGCGCGGCCGCCTGCTGGCCTGGGCCGGCCTGGGTTTCGCCTGCGGCATGGGCTTCATGACCAAGGGTTTCCTCGCCTGGCTGTTGCCGGTGCTGATCGCCCTACCCTACATGTTCTGGCAAAAACGCCTGCGCGAGCTGTTTGTCTACGGCGGTGTGGCGGTGCTGGTGGCGATTGTCGTCAGCCTGCCGTGGGCCCTGGCGGTACATGCCCAGGAAGCGGATTACTGGCGGTTCTTCTTCTGGCATGAACACATCCGCCGTTTTGCCGGTGACGACGCCCAGCACGCCTCGCCATGGTGGTACTACCTGCCGTTGCTGGTGGCCTACAGCATGCCGTGGGTCCTGGTGCTGCCCGGTGCCTTGAAGCAGGCCTGGCAGACCCGGCGTCAGGCGAGCATCGGTTTCCTGCTGCTGTGGCTGATCCTGCCGCTGGCGCTCTTCAGCCTGAGCAAGGGCAAGCTGCCGGCCTATATCCTGCCGTGCCTGCTGCCGCTGGCGCTGTTGATGGGCAATAGCCTGAGCGACCGGCTGCACGCCGGGCAGACCCGGATCATCCGCCTCAACGCGGTGCTCAACCTGGTGCTGGGCCTGTTGCTGCTGTTGGCGCTGGTGTATTTCCAGCTGAAGAAGCCGCTGTACAGCAACGAGCCCGGGCATCTGGTGCTGGTGTTCCTGGCCCTGCTTGGCTGGAACATGAGCAACCTGCTGCCGGCCTTCCGCCCGCTGCAACTGTGGGCCGCGCCGGCGCTCGGCAGCTGGCTGTTCATCGCCCTGCTGCCGGCCGGCCTACCGAACTCGGTGGTCTACAACAAGATGCCGGATCAATTCATCATCGATCACGCCGAGGAACTCGCGAAGAGCCACACCCTGGTGAGCAACGACCTGGGCGCCGCCTCGGCCCTGGCCTGGCGCCTCAAGCGCCCGGATATCGCCTTGTACAACACGACAGGCGAAGTGAAATATGGCCTGGCCTATCCTGACACCCAGCATCGCTATATCGACCTGCGCAAGGTCGGCGAATGGATGCCCGAGGCCCGCAAGCAAGGCCAGGTGGGCGTGGTGATGCGGGTCAATGGCGACGAACACTACGAAATCGATCTGTTGCCGCAGGATTTCAAACGTTATGACCAGGGCAATCTCGTGATCCTGATCTTCCCTCAGAGCCAGCCATGAGCCTGTTGCTGCTGCTCGCCGCCTGCCTGCTGACCTGCCTGGGCCAGATCGCGCAGAAGTTCGCCGTGGAAAGCTGGCGTGGCCAGCCCTCCGGCGCCCTCGACAAACTGCGCTCGCCCTGGCTGTGGCTGGCCCTGGCCAGCCTCGGCCTGGGCTTGCTGGTGTGGTTGCTGGTGCTGCAGCGGGTCGAGGTTGGCATCGCCTACCCGATGCTCAGCCTGAACTTCGTGCTGATCACCCTGATCGCCCGCTTCGTCTTCCATGAAACCATCGACCGCCGCCACTGGCTGGGCGTCGCGCTGGTACTGGCAGGCGTGCTGCTGTTGAGTCGCCACGCATGAACCGGGCTCTGGGCTTCACCTTCGCCATGGGCAGCGTGCTGCTGGTCAGCGCCGCGCAACTGGGCATGCGCTGGAGCATGACCCGCCTGCCGGTACCCGCGGACTGGCTGGCGGCGCTGTCCGGCGGCCAGGTCGACCTGCTGGCGCTGGGCGTGGTGCTGGCGGCGATCCTCGCCTATGTCCTGTCGATGCTCTGCTGGCTGCTGGCCCTGCGCGACCTGCCGTTGGGCCGGGCCTATTCCCTGCTCAGCATCAGCTACGCCCTGGTCTACCTGCTGGCCGCCAGCCTGCCACTGTTCAACGAACCGTTCAGTCTCTCGAAAACCCTGGGGGTGGCGCTGGTCATCCTCGGCGTCATTACCATCAACTCACGACCTGCTCCCGCGACAAGTCCCAGGAATACCCCATGAAAATCAGCGTATTTGGAAGTGGTTATGTCGGCCTCGTACAGGCCGCCGTGCTAGCCGAAGTCGGCCACGATGTCATTTGCATGGACATTGACGAGCACAAGGTCCAGCAGCTGCAACAGGGGCACGTCAGTATCTTCGAGCCCGGGCTGTCGAGCCTGGTGCGCGACAATCTGGAAAGCCGGCGCCTGAGTTTCACCAGCGACGAAAAACTCGCGGTGCAACATGGCCAGGTGCTGTTTATCGCGGTCGGCACGCCGTCCAGCGAGGACGGCTCGGCCGACCTGCGCTACGTGCTGTCGGTGGGCGACGCCGTGGCCCGGCACCGCGAGCAGCCGGTGATCCTGGTGGAGAAATCCACGGTGCCGGTAGGCACTGGCGACACCTTGAAAGCCCATATTGAAAAGGCCCTGGACGGGCGCGCCCTGCAGTTCGATATCGTCTCCAACCCGGAATTCCTCAAGGAAGGCTCGGCGGTGTCCGACTGCCGCCGGCCGGACCGGATCATCGTCGGTTGCGAGCGCGAAGAAGTCCGCGACGTGATGCGCGACCTGTACGCGCCGTTCAACCGCAACCATGACCGCATCATGTTCATGGACCTGCGCAGCGCCGAGCTGACCAAGTACGCCGCCAACTGCATGCTGGCGACCAAGATCAGCTTCATCAACCAGATCGCCGAGCTGGCCGAACACCTGGGGGCCGATATCGAGTCGGTACGCCTGGGCATCGGCGCCGACTCGCGCATCGGCTACCACTTCATCTACCCGGGCTGCGGTTATGGCGGCTCGTGTTTCCCCAAGGACATGCGCGCGCTGATCCACAGCGCCGAGCAGGCCCATTGCTCCAGCGACCTTTTGCAAGCGGTGGAAGCCATCAACGAACGGCAGAAACACAAGTTGTTCGAGCGCATCAACGCCTTCTACCAGGGCGACCTGAAAGGCAAGACCTTCGCTCTCTGGGGCCTGGCCTTCAAGCCCAACACCGACGACATGCGCGATGCCCCCAGCCGGGTGCTGCTCGAATCCCTGTGGGCCGCCGGCGCCAACGTGCGCGCCTTCGACCCTGAGGCCATGCAGGAAACCCAGCGCCTGTACCCCGACGAACCGAAGCTGATGCTGATGGGCACCCCGGAATCGGTGCTCAACGACGCCGACGCGCTGATCATCTGCACCGAGTGGCAGCAGTTCAAGGCGCCGGACTTCCAACTGCTGCAACAGCGCCTCAAGGCCCCGGTGATCTTCGACGGGCGCAACCTGTACGACGCCGAGCGCCTGGCCCGCAACGGCTTCACTTACTTCCCGATCGGCCGCGGCGAGTCGCGCCAGCTGCCGATTCCTCATCGGCAATGGGCCGACGCCAGGGCCAAGGCCTGAATGCCCAGGGCCGGCAGCACGCCTTCCAGCACCCTGCATTGGCAAGCCTGGGGGCTGGGGCTGCTGGCCCTGCTGCTGTTTTGTGCCAACGCCGGCCAAGTGGCGGTGATCGGCTTCGATTCGCGCTTCGTGCTGTTCGCCAAGGAAATGCTGCGCCATGGGCCGGGCTTTTTTCCCACCACCTATGGCCAACCCTATGCTGACTACTCCAGCGCCTCGACCCTGCTGATCGACCTGTTCGCCCTGGCCTCGGGCAGGGTCACGACCCTCGCGGCCTGGCTGCCCACGGCCATCGCCGGGGCGCTGATCGTCAACCTCATGTACCGCCTGCTGGCGCCCTGTTCGAAAACCTGGGCCTTGATCAGCATCGCCCTGCTGTTGCTCAGCAGCACCTTCATCAGCGAAACCCGCGCCGTCTCCCTCGACCTGATGCTCGCCGCCATCGCCCTGGCGGTGTTCTACCTGGGGTATGCCCACGATCACTTCGCCGCGCCGCGCCGCCTGTGGCTGATCCTCGCATTGCTGGTCGCAGGGTTCGCCATTCGCGGGCCGATCGGCCTGGTGATTCCCTGCGGCATGCTGTGCAGCTATTACCTGCTCGAAGGCCAGTGGCGACGCATGCTGGTGTTCGGTGGCAGCGCCCTGCTGTTGTTGCTGGCATGCGTGGCGCTGTTGCTGTGGCTGGCCCGGCTGAGTGGCGGCCCGGCCTTTATGCAGGAGGTGATCCGCATGCAGTTCACCGGGCGCATGGACGGCAGCGAAGGCAGCAGCGGCCCGTTCTATTACTTCAGCAGCTCCCTGGGCAACTATGCCCTGGCCTACCCGCTGGCGATCCTGACCTGGCTGGCGGTGTGGCTTGGCCCCCGCGAGCAGCAGGATCGCGCGCGCAGGTTGCTGGTGCTGTGCAGCGCCGCGGCCCTGCTGGTGTTGATCGGCCTGTCGATTCCCCAGGCGAAAAAAGCCCGCTACCTGCTGCCGATGTTGCCCATGCTGGCGATCGTCGCGGCTTATCCCTTCCACGACGTCCAGGGCCGCGGCCTGGCCTGGTTGCGCCGGGGTATCCAGGGCCTGTGGCTGCTGACACCCGGATTGCTGATAGCCGCGTTGCTGGCGGCGCAGCGGCGCTTCGCCGAACCCTTGGCCGGCTTGAACCCTCTGCTGGTGTTGCTCGGCGTTTTGCAGCTGGCGGCGCTGGGCCTGTTGCGCATGCCGCGCTGGCGGATTGGCGGCCTGGCCCTGGGCGCCGTGCTGGCCGTCTGGAGTGCCTATATCCTTGGGTTCGAGCCGCTGGCCCGGCAGCTCTACGACACCCGCACCTTCACCCTGGCCGCCTGGAAGCTGATCGAGCAAGACCCGGCCCCAGTGGTGCTGCACCATATGGGCAAGGACGCCAAGGCGATCAAGTTCATGGTCCACCTCGACCAGGACCTGCAGCCGCTGTTCACCGAGCGCTCCGAGGCCCTTGCCGCCATCCCGGGCCCGGCCTGGGTGGTGATGGATCGAGGCGAGCTGGCGACGCTGAAAGCCACGCCGTTGGCGCGACTGACCCCGGTGCTCGGCGGGCGTTTCGACAACAACGACTACGTCATGCTGCACCTGCCCGCCACCACCCAACCCTGAACGGTTGATCGGTCGCGCCCTGGCTCCTTACACTCGCGCCCCATGACTCTGCAAATCCGCCTGGCCACAGAGGCCGATGCCACCCTGCTCCCCGCCATCGAACGCAGCGCCGCCGCGCTGTTTCGCCGCGACCCCGAACTGGCCTGGCTGGCCGACGCCGAGGTGCCCGACGCCGCGCAGCACCGCGCACATATCCGCGAGCAGCGGGTGTGGGTGGCGGTGCTCGACCAAGCGGTGTGCGCCTTCCTCGACGCCGAAGCCTGCGCCGACGCGCTGCATATCTGGGAGATCTCGGTCGCCAGCGCCGCCCAAGGGCGCGGTATCGGCCGTCGCCTGCTGCAGACGGTGGGCGAACAGGCGCGCCAGCAGGGGTTCAGCGCCCTGACCCTGAGCACCTTCCGCCAGTTGCCATGGAATGAACCCTTCTACCAGCGCTGCGGTTTCGTCACCCTGGAAGCCGACCAATTGGGGCCGCGCCTGCGGCAGGTGCTGGCCGACGAAGTTCGCCACGGCCTGCCAGCGGCCCGGCGCTGCGCCATGCGCCTGACATTGCCTGCTAATTGTAGGAGCGAAGCTTGCTCGCGATGCACTTGAGTGCGCCGCGTTCATCCAATGAGTACGCGCCATCGTTAACGACCATCGCGAGCAAGCTCCGCTCCTACGGAAGATGGGTGCGGTATTTGAAATGGGGTACGGGCCTGTCTTGAAGTGCTCGCGCAACTGTCAGAGGATGGCAAGCCTGGGCTGCAGGATCGCTAGGGATTGTCGCCCACTCAGACAACAAGGACTCGTGCACCACCGTGGCCACTTACTCGCTGGTTATCCGCCGCCTGATGATCTGCTCGCTGACCATTGTCGTCAGTCGCGCCATCACCAGCCCCCTGCTCACCCTGTTCCTCAGCGAAAAACTCGGCCTCGACCAGCAGGACGTCGGCCTGCTGCTGGGGGTCGCGGTGTTCATCGCCACGCTGCTCGCGCTGTATGGCGGCTACATCCTCGATCGCCTGGACAAGCGCCGGCTGCTGATCCTGAGCATGCTCTCCAGCGGCATCGGCTTTGTGCTGCTGACCTTCGCCCACAACCTCTACCTGACCACCGCGATCCTGGTGATCACCGAAACCGCCTCGGCGCTGTTCCTGATCGGCTCCAAGGCGATCATCAGTGAAAACCTGCCGGTGAGTCAGCGGGCCAGGGTGTTCTCCCTGCGCTACACCCTGACCAATATCGGCTACGCCACCGGCCCCATGCTCGGCGTGGTGATCGCCGGGCACCTGCCGCTGGCGCCGTTCCTGATCGCCGGCGCCATTGCCTTTCTCAGCACCCTGCTGATGCGCGGCATTCCAGCCACGCCGGGCCTGCCCTCGCTGAGCAAGCCGCAGAGTTTCCTCGACACCCTGGTAACCCTGAAAAACGACCGCACGCTGATCATGTTCACCTGCGGCTGCCTGCTCAGCACCATCGTCCACGGGCGTTTCACCCTGTATCTGTCGCAGTACCTGCTGGTCACCGAAGACGCGAAAAGCGCCCTCGACACCATGGCCGCCCTGCTGGCGTGCAACGCCATTAGCGTGATCCTGCTGCAGTACCAGATCGGCCGTTTCCTCAAGCGCGAACAGCTGCGCTACTGGATCGCCGTCGGCACCAGCCTGTTCATCCTCGGCCTGATCGGCTTCAGCCTGGCCGACAACCTGCTGGGCTGGTGCCTGGCGATGTTCGTCTTCACCCTTGGCGAGATGATCATCTACCCGGCGGAGTTCCTGTTCATCGACACCCTGGCCCCCGAGGCCCTGCGCGGCAGCTATTACGGCGCGCAGAACCTCGCAGCCCTGGGTGGCGCCTTGAGCCCGGTGATCTGCGGCTACCTGCTGGTGCATACCCCGGCGCCGACCATGTTCTATGCCCTGAGCACCTTGACCGCCCTGGGCGGCCTGCTGTGTTTCATGAGCGGACGGCGGGTGGCCCAGGCCGCCACAGTACAAAAATAATGCACTTAAACAGCATTATTATGAATTTGTAGGCGTTTGGTTTGATCGGCACACTGTGCCGGTTCCTCCCCCAAATGTTGGAACGTTTCAGGGCTTTCTGGTGCGCCAGACAAGCCCTTCTTTTTGCCCGCAAAACCGGAATTGGATCGCTTCGTCATGCTCGCTCGCTGGAAACCCGCCGCCATCAATACCCGCCCCTCGGAATGGAGCCGCGCCGCGATCGGCATGGCCTTGGGCACGCTGTTCAGTGTCTGGTTGTGCGGCCGGGTGTTCGGCATGGAGGTGGCGCTGCACCTGATCGGTCCGCTGGGGGCCTCGGCGGTGCTGCTGTTCGCAGTGTCGTCCGGGGCGCTGGCGCAACCCTGGTCGATCCTCGGCGGCTACCTGTGCGCCGCGGTCCTGGCGTTGCTGGTGGCCCATGTGCTCGGGCGCACCCTGGGCAGCGCCTGCCTGGCCGCCGGCATGTCCCTGGTGCTGATGTGCTGGCTGCGCTGCCTGCATCCGCCGGCCGGCGCCGTGGCCCTGACGATGGTGCTGGCCGACCCGGCCACCATCGCCCTCGACTGGCTGGCCCTCGGCCCGGTGATGCTGGCGGCCCTGTGCCTGTTGCTCAGCGCCCTGGCCTACAACAACCTGACCCGCATCCGTTACCCCAAGGGCCAGAGCGAACCCGCGACCCAACTGCCCGCCGATCAGCCGCCGAGCGATACCCAGGCCATCACCGCCGCCGACCTCAAGCTGGCGCTGGATGAAATGCAGGAATTCTTCGACGTCACGCCGCAAGATCTGGAGCAGTTGATCCACGCCAGTGAGGCCCATGCGCGCCGGCGCAGTATTGGTGAGGTGTTGGCGTCGCGGGTGTGATCGGGGTTATCTGGACAGATCGCGAGCTCAGGTTTTACGGCAACTGCGTTGCCGATCGCAGCCTCGCGGGCTCGGCAGCGGCTACACAGGCTCCGCGATTCCTGTAGCCGCTGCCGCAGGCTGCGATCGAGCGCGAAGCGGTCGTAAAACCAGGCGCCGCGTTTTACGACTCAGATCATCGGATCCCAACGCTGCGACCAGTCGGTGTCGCTGGCGATGACTTCGCGCAGCACCTCGAAGGCCTGCTGCAGCTGGGCCGAATCCCGTTCGCGGGCGTACAGCAGGTAGGTCGGGAAATTGAATTCCGGGGCCTTCTCCACCCGTTCCAGCACGCCGCTGTCCAGGTAGCTTTGCACCACCCGGGTGCGGAAGTAGCCGCTGCCACCGCCTTCGAGAATGAACTGCAAGGCCAGCGGCCCGAGGTTGAAACCCACCGCGGCCTTGGCCTGGTCCGGCAGCGCCGCGTCGTGCTGGCGGCGAAAATCCTCGCCCCAATCGATGTACACATAAGGCTCGGGTTTGCCGGTCAGGCGCACCAGGATCAGCTTTTCCTCGAGCAACTGCTCGACCTGCAACCCCGGCCCGTACACCGGCTGGAACACCAGCGCGGCGTCCAGCACGCCGAGTTCCAGCTGGCGTTGCAGGCTCGCGCCCTCGGCGATCTGGCTGCGCACCGCGTGGCTGGGAATCGCCTGGCGCAAGCGCCTTACCCAGTTGAGCATCAGCGGGTTGCACAGGCTGACTTCACCGCCGATGTGCAGCACGTTGCGATAACCGGCCAGCAGCGGCAGGTCGCGCTGGGCGGCTTCCCAGGTCTGCACCAGCTGGTTGGCGTAGACGATGAACGCCTCGCCGTCGGCCGTCAGCCGGGCCCCGGCGCGGTTGCGCACGAACAGCTTGCAGTTGAGCTGGCCTTCGAGGTTCTGCACCCGGGCGCTGATCGCGGTCTGGGTCAGGTGCAGGCGTTCGGCCGCGGCGATCAGGCTGCCGCTGCGGACGATTTGCAAAAAGGTGCGGGCCAGGTCGATGTCCATGTTGCCTCTGGGTCACGAAAGTCGAGCGCCATTGTAGCGGCGCTCGTCGTCCGGTGCGCCTGGACGGCGGATAAATACGGGCCCGCCATGCTGGCTTCGGCTGCACCACAAACAGCGTCGAAGGCGGCTGCGCCCCCATGCAAAAATGCACAGCCAACCTGCAGTTATCCAGGTTGTACATGGCAAATTTGCACTGTTACGATCCCTCATCGTTCGCGCGCGAACACACCTATAAAGAACAATAAAAGCAGGGAGTTAGTGATGACTGCTCAGGTTCCATCCCAGGCCACGCGAGACGCCGGCGCCACGTCGGTCGAGGCCTCGCCACAGGACGTGCTGGCCGAAGTCCGCAACCACATCGGTCACCTGACCCTCAACCGCCCCGCCGGCCTCAATGCCATCACCCTCGGCATGGTGCGCACCCTGCAACGCCAGCTCGATGCCTGGGCCCAGGACCCGCAGGTGCACGCGGTGGTCCTGCGCGGCGCCGGCGAAAAAGCCTTCTGCGCCGGCGGCGATATCCGCACCCTGTACGACAGCTACCAGAACGGCCAGACCCTGCACGAGGAATTCTTCGTCGAGGAATACGCGCTGGACCTGGCGATCCACCGTTACCGCAAGCCGGTGCTGGCGCTGATGGACGGTTTTGTCCTCGGCGGCGGCATGGGCCTGGTCCAGGGCGCCGACCTGCGCCTGGTCACCGAGCGCAGCCGCCTGGCGATGCCGGAAGTCGGCATCGGTTATTTCCCGGATGTCGGCGGCAGTTATTTCCTGTCGCGCATCCCCGGCGAGCTGGGCATCTACCTGGGGGTCAGCGGCGTGCAGATTCGCGCCGCCGATGCCCTGTACTGCGGGCTGGCGGACTGGTACCTGGAGAGCGACAAGCTGAGCCTGCTGGACCAGCGCCTCGACAGCCTGCAATGGCACGACACTCCGCTCAAGGACCTGCAGGGCCTGCTGGCCAGGCTCGGTGTGCAGCAACTGCCGGATGCGCCACTGGCGGCGCTGCGCCCGGCCATCGACCACTTCTTTGCCCAGGCCGATGTACCGGGCATCGTGCAGCAACTGCGCGAAGTGACCCTGGGCGATACTCATGAATGGGCCACCAGCACCGCCGACTTGCTGGCGACCCGCTCGCCGCTGGCCATGGCCGTGACCCTGGAAATGCTCCGACGCGGCCGCCAGCTGAGCCTGGAACACTGCTTCGCCCTGGAGCTGCACCTGGACCGCCAGTGGTTCGAGCGCGGCGACCTGATCGAGGGCGTGCGCGCCCTGCTGATCGACAAAGACAAGAACCCACGCTGGAACCCACCGACCCTGCAGGCGCTGGACGCCGCGCACGTGGCGAGTTTCTTCAGCGCTTTCGACCCGAGCCGGAGCTGAGCCATGCACGACATTGAATTGAGCGAAGAGCAGGTGATGATCCGCGACATGGCCCGGGACTTCGCCCGCGGTGAAATCGCCCCCCACGCCCAGGCCTGGGAAAAGGCCGGCTGGATCGACGACGCCCTGGTGGCGAAGATGGGCGAGCTGGGCCTGCTGGGCATGGTGGTACCCGAGGAATGGGGCGGCACCTACGTCGACTACGTGGCCTACGCCCTGGCGGTGGAAGAAATCTCCGCCGGCGACGGCGCCACCGGCGCGCTGATGAGCATCCACAACTCGGTGGGCTGCGGGCCGATCCTCAACTACGGCAGCGAGGAGCAGAAACAGACCTGGCTGGCGGACCTGGCCAGCGGCCAGGCGATCGGCTGCTTCTGCCTGACCGAACCCCAGGCCGGTTCCGAAGCCCACAACCTGCGCACCCGCGCCGAACTCAAGGACGGCCAGTGGGTGATCAACGGCGCCAAGCAGTTCGTCAGCAACGGCCGGCGCGCCAAGCTGGCCATCGTCTTCGCGGTGACCGATCCCGAGCTGGGCAAGAAAGGCCTGTCGGCGTTCCTGGTGCCCACCGACACTCCTGGTTTTATCGTCGATCGCAGCGAACACAAGATGGGCATCCGCGCCTCGGACACCTGCGCGGTGACCCTCAACCAGTGCACCGTCCCCGAGGCCAACCTGCTGGGCGAACGCGGCAAGGGCCTGGCCATCGCCCTGTCCAACCTCGAAGGCGGCCGCATCGGCATCGCCGCCCAGGCCCTGGGCATCGCCCGCGCCGCGTTCGAGGCGGCGCTGGCCTACGCCCGCGAACGGGTGCAGTTCGACAAGCCGATCATCGAGCACCAGAGCATCGCCAACCTGCTGGCCGACATGCACACCCGCCTCAACGCCGCGCGCTTGCTGATCTTGCATGCCGCGCGCCTGCGCAGCGCCGGCCAGCCGTGCCTGTCGGAAGCCTCCCAGGCCAAGCTGTTCGCCTCGGAAATGGCCGAGAAGGTCTGCTCCTCGGCGATCCAGATCCACGGCGGCTACGGCTACCTCGAGGACTACCCGGTGGAGCGTTACTACCGGGACGCGCGGATCACCCAGATCTACGAAGGCTCCAGCGAGATCCAGCGCATGCTGATCGCCCGGGAGCTGAAGCACTATCTGTTGTGACCGCCTAAAAGCATCGCGGGCACGCCGAGATGTAGCCGCTGGCGCAGCCTGCGATCGAGGCCGAAGGACTCGCTGTCAGCCCTGACGCGGCCCATCCATTGAACCGCGTCGCCCGCCTTGCGACCGTACCGGTCGATCGCAGGCTGCGCCAGCGGCTACAGGCACACGCGTTGCCCGCGATAGCTTCCGTACAAACACCGCAAATAAAAAATCGCAGCCAGGGCTGCGATTTTTTATGGGCAACGACAGCCCGGACTATTTGTCCTTGAACTGCGCCTCGCGCTTGGCGATGAACGCCGCCATGCCTTCCTTCTGGTCCTCGGTGGCGAAAGCCGCATGGAACACCCGGCGCTCGAAACGCACGCCTTCCGAGAGGCTGACTTCGAAGGCGCGGTTCACGCTTTCCTTGATCATCATGCTCACCGGTACCGACTTGCCGGCGATCAGCGCCGCGACTTTCAACGCCTCGTCCAACAGCTCGTCGGCCGGCACGATGCGCGCGACGATGCCGCAACGCTCGGCTTCCACCGCATCGATAAAACGCCCGGTCAGGCACATTTCCATGGCCTTGGCCTTGCCCACGGCGCGGGTCAGGCGCTGGGTGCCGCCCATGCCCGGCAGCACGCCGAGGTTGATTTCCGGCTGGCCGAACTTGGCGTTGTCGCCGGCCAGGATAAAGTCGCACATCAGCGCCAGTTCACAGCCGCCGCCCAGGGCAAAACCGTTGACCGCGGCGATGATCGGCTTGCGCCGGTTGGCCACCCGGTCGCTGTCGCTGAACAGGTCGTCCATGTAGATCCGCGGGTAGGTCAGCTCGGCCATTTCCTTGATGTCGGCGCCGGCGGCGAAGGCCTTCTTCGAGCCGGTGAGGACGATGCAGCCGATCCGTGGATCGGCTTCCAGGCTGTCCAGAGCCTGGTTCAACTCGCTGACGATCTGCGCGTTGAGGGCGTTCAGCGCCTGCGGGCGGTTGAGGGTGATCAGGCCGACGCGGTCCTTGATCTCCAACAGAATGGTTTCGTAACTCATGGATCAAGCTCCTGCTAAAAGTCAGAGGTTGCGCGAAATGACCATGCGCTGAATGTCGCTGGTGCCTTCGTAGATCTGGCAGACCCGCACGTCGCGGTAGATGCGCTCCAGCGGAAAATCGTTCAAGTAGCCATAGCCGCCCAGGGTTTGCAAGGCGGCGGAACAGACCTTCTCGGCCATTTCCGAGGCGAACAGCTTGGCCATCGACGCCTCCACCAGCGCCGGCTTGCCGCTGTCGCGCAGGGCCGCGGCGTAGTGCACCATCTGCCGCGCCACGGCGATCTGGGTGGCCATGTCCGCCAGGCGGAAGGCCACCGCCTGATGCTCGATGATCGGCTTGCCGAAGCTCTGCCGCTCGCGGGCGTAGTCACGGGCGGCCTCGAAGGCCGCGCGGGCCATGCCCACCGATTGCGAGGCGATGCCCACACGACCGCCTTCAAGGTTGGCCAGGGCGATCTTGTAGCCCTCGCCCTCCTCGCCCAGGCGGTTGGCCAGCGGCACCTTCACATCCTCGAAGAGAATCTGGCAGGTGTCGGAGGCGTGCTGGCCGAGCTTGTCTTCCACCCGCGCGACGCTGTAGCCCGGCGAGTCGGTGGGCACGATAAAGGCGCTGATGCCGCGCTTGCCGGCCGCCGGATCGGTCACCGCGAACACGATCACCACCCCGGCGTTCTGCCCGGAGGTGATGAACTGCTTGCAGCCGTTGAGCACGTAATGCTCGCCCTCCCGCCGCGCGCGGGTTTTCAGGCTGCTGGCGTCGGAGCCGGCCTGGGGTTCGGTCAGCGCGAAGGCGCCGAGCATGGCGCCGCTGGCCAGGGGCTTGAGAAAACGCTCCTTCTGCTCGTCGTTGCCGAACTTGAGGATTGGCACGCAGCCCACCGAGTTGTGCACGCTCATGATGGTCGAGCAGGCACCGTCGCCGGCGGCGATCTCTTCCAGGGCCATGGCGTAGGCCAGGTAACCGGTGTCGCAACCGCCCCACTGCTCCGGCACCAGCATGCCGAAGAAGCCCAGCCCGGCCATTTCGCCGATGGCCTCGCGGGGGAAGCGATGCTCGCGGTCCCATTCGGCGGCGAACGGCTTCAGGCGTTCCTGGGCGAACTGTCGGGCCGCGTCGCTGATCTGCTGTTGTTCGTCATTAGGCAGCATGCTGATTCCTTAATACAGGCATTCGACGGCCATGGCCGTGGCTTCGCCGCCGCCGATGCAGATGGCCGCGACGCCGCGTTTCAGGCCTTGCTGGCGCAGGGCCGAGAGCAGGGTCACGAGGATCCGCGCGCCGGACGCACCGATCGGATGGCCCAGGGCACAGGCGCCGCCGTGGACGTTGACCTTGTCGTGGGGGATTTCCAGCTTCTGCATGGTGACCAGGCTGACCACGGCAAAGGCTTCGTTGATTTCGAACAGTTCGACCTGATCCAGCGACCAGCCGGTCTTCTTCATCAGTTTCTTGATCGCCCCGACCGGGGCCACCGGGAACAGCCCCGGGGTGTCGGCGAACGCCGCGTGACCATGGATCACCGCCAGCGGCTTGAGGCCCCGTTGCTCGGCCTCGGAACGGCGCATCAGCACCAGGGCCGCGGCGCCGTCGGAGATCGAGCTGGAGTTGGCCGCGGTGACGGTGCCGCCGTCGCGGAACGCCGGCTTCAGCGTGGCGATCTTGTCCAGCCTGGCCTTGGGCGGCTGTTCGTCGTCGCTGATGGTCTGCTGTTCCTTGCCGACGGTGACCTGCAGCGGCACGATTTCCGCCTTGAAGCTGCCGTCCTTGATCGCCTGCTGGGCGCGGGTCAGCGAGGCCACGGCGAAGGCGTCCTGGGCTTCGCGGCTGAAGCCGTTGGTCTCGGCGCAGTCTTCGGCGAAGGTGCCCATCAGGCGGCCCTTGTCGTAGGCGTCTTCGAGGCCGTCGAGGAACATATGGTCGAGCACCCGCCCATGGCCCATGCGGTAGCCGCTGCGAGCACGGTCCAGCAGGTACGGCGCGTTGGACATGCTTTCCATGCCGCCGGCGATCACTACGTCGGCGCTGCCGGCCAGCAGCATGTCGTGGGCGGCGATGGTCGCGGCCATGCCGGAGCCGCACATCTTGTTCAGGGTGGTGCAGCGGGTGGCCTTGTCCAGCCCGGCGCCCAGCGCCGCCTGACGGGCCGGCGCCTGGCCGAGACCGGCCGGCAGCACGCAGCCGAACAGCACTTCATCGACGCTGTCGCTGGCCACCCCGGCGCGCTCCACCGCGGCCTTGATGGCGGCGGCGCCGAGCTGCGGCGCGGTCAGGCTTTTCAACTCGCCCTGGAAGCCGCCCATGGGGGTGCGGACGGCGCTGACGATAACGATCGGATCCTGGTTCATGATCAATCCTCTTTACTTGGCTGCCATGCGCAAGGCGCCGTCGAGACGGATCACCTCGCCATTGAGCATGCTGTTGCTAATGATATGCCCGACCAGCGCGGCGTACTCGTCCGGCTTGCCCAGGCGTGGCGGGAACGGCACGCCGGCGGCCAGGGACGCGCGAACTTCGTCGCTCATGCCGGCCATCATCGGGGTTTCGAAAATGCCCGGGGCGATGGTCATCACCCGGATGCCGAAGCGCGCCAGCTCGCGGGCGGCCGGCAGGGTCAGGCTGGCGATGGCGCCCTTGGAGGCGGCATAGGCGGCCTGGCCGATCTGCCCGTCGAAGGCCGCCGCCGAGGCGGTGTTGATGATCACCCCGCGCTCGCCGTCGGCGTTCGGCTCGCCTTCGGCAATCGCCGCCGCGGCCAGGCGCATCAGGTTGAAGCTGCCGATCAGGTTGACGTTGATCACCTGGCTGAAGCTGGCCAGGGCATGGGGACCGTGCTTGCCGAGGATCTTCTCGCCGCGCACGATGCCGGCGCAGTTGACCAACCCGTGCAAGCCGCCGAACGCCTTGAGCGTGGCCTGCACCGCCGCTTCGGCGGCCGCTTCGTCAGTGATATCGGCGACCGTGCTCTGGCAGCCAAGCTGGCGCGCCTGGGCCGCAACGGCTTCGGCATTGAGATCCACCAGCATCACCTGGGCGCCGGCCTTGACCAGCATCTGCGCGGTGGCCGCGCCGAGACCGGAAGCGCCGCCGCTGACGAGAAAAACCTTGTTTTCGATGTGCATCATGAGTTCCTGGGTAATTCAGGCCGAAGCCTTGTGCGCCGCGGCCTCTTGAGCCTTGGCGATTTCCTGGTTGCGCAGGATGAAGCGCTGCAACTTGCCGCTTGGGGTTTTCGGCAATTCGCTGACAAATTCGATTTCACGGGGATACGAGTGCGCGGCCAGGCGTTTGCGCACATGCTGGCGCAGTTCTTCTGCCAGCTCCGGCGCGGCGCGGTACTGCGGGCTGAGCACGACGAAGGCCTTGACCAGCTCGGTGCGCTCCGGATCGGGCTTACCGATCACCGCCGCCTCGACCACCGCCGGGTGCTCGATCAGCGCGCTCTCGACGTCGAACGGGCCGACCCGGTAACCCGAGGTGGTGATCACGTCGTCGCTGCGCCCGACGAAGCTGATGCTGCCGTCCGGGTTCAGCTCCACGGTGTCGCCGCTGAGGTAGTAATTGCCGACGAAGGCCTTGGTCACCACGCCGTGGTAGCCGTTGAACCAGCACATCGGCGATTGGCTGCGGTCGATGGCGAGGATCCCCGGCTGGCCCACCGACAGTTCCTGGTGCTGCTCGTCGAGCACCACGATGCGGTGGCCGGGCGAAGCGAAACCGGCCGCGCCGACATGCACCGGGTGCTCCAGGCCGTGGTGGTTGCACAGGACCATGCCCAGCTCGGTCTGGCCGTAATGGTCGTGGATCACTACGCCAAGGTTGTCGGCGAACCAGCGGATCACCTCCGGGTTCAGCGGCTCGCCGGCGCTGCTGACGATGCGCAGCTTGCCCTTGATCGAGCGAGCGAACTCGTCGCCGCCGGCGATCAGCAGGCGATACGCGGTCGGTGAACCGGTGAGGTTGCTGATCCCGTATTTGTTGATCACCCGGCAAGTGCTTTCCAGGGTGAAGGGCCCATCGTAGAAGGTGATCGGGTGGCCCAGGCCCAGCGGGCCGGTGACGCCGAAATAGATGCCGTAGGCCCAGCCCGGGTCGGCGACGTTCCAGAACGCGTCTTCGGGACGCAGGTCGACGGCGTCGCGGGTGTAGCTCTGGAACGCGACGATGGCCTTGAGCGGTACGTACAGGGCTTTGGACGGGCCGGTGGTGCCGGAGGTGAACATCAGCAGGAACGGGTCTTCGCCGGTCAGCAGCACGGGCTCGCACTGCGCCGGGTAATTGCCCAGCTCGGCCCAGAAACTGAAGTCGCCGCGGACGATGCCCTGGCCCTTGGCGCCCGCGACCGTGACGATGGTCGGGCAGTCGGCCACCTCATTGAGCTTTGGCCGGTTGACCGCGTCGGTCACCACCACTTTGGCCCCGGAGCTGTTCAGGCGGTGTTCGATGGCCTTGGGGCCGAAGGCGGTGAACAGCGGCTGGTAGACCGCGCCGATGCGCCAAGTGGCGAGTACCGCGATCAACAGTTCGACGTTGCGCGGCAGCAGGCCGGCGACCTTGTCGCCCTGGCCCACGCCCTGGGCCAGCAGGAAGTTGGCGAAACGCGCGGCCTGGTCCTGCAACTCGCTGAAGGTATAGGTCGCGCTACTGCCGTCGCGGCCCTCCCAGAACAGCGCGATGCGCCCCGGCAAGGCGTGCCGGTCACAGCATTCGACGCAGGCATTGAGGGCCGACAAGGAGCCGTGCAGGGCCGCGTCGACGGTGTGCTGATAATTGAAGTGTGCCGTGGCAGACAGGTAATCGCGCATTGCCAGAATCCCTCGCTGTTCTTATTAGGATGGGAACCAATGGGAACTACAAAGACATCGGGCAAATACTGGCGCCACGGCCCGGGCGGGACAATGGTCAAAGCTTTCAAGTTGCGTGACTGGTTTGGCCAAGAATCCCATGGCGACCAACCCCCTATAGCCGCTGCCGAGCCTGCGAGGCTGCGTTCGACCGTGTAGCGGTCGCAAGCCGGGTAGCGCGTTCTGCCTGACGCACGGCAAGCTCAGGTTTTGCGGCAACTGCGTTGCCGATCGCAGCCTCGCGCTGCTCGGCAGCGGCTACAGGAATCGGTGTGGCCGCTGCTGAGCCTGCGAGGTTGCGCAGCGGTCGCAAGCCGGGCGACGCGCTCTGCCTGGCACACCGCAAGCTCAGGTTTTGCGGCAACTGCGTTGCCGATCGCAGCCTCGCGCTGCTCGGCAGCGGCTACAGGAATCGGTGTGGCCGCTGCTGAGCCTGCGAGGTGCGCAGCGGTCGCAAGCCGGGCGACGCGCTCTGCCTGGCACACCGCAAGCTCAGGTTTTGCGGCAACCGCGTTGCCGATCGCAGCCTCGCGCTGCTCGGCAGCGGCTACCCAGGTTCCCCGTAGCCGCTGCCGCAGGCTGCGATCGAGGCCGCAGGACTCGCTATCAGCCTTGACGCGGTGCATCAGAGACACCGCGCTGCACGCCTTTGCGACCGTTCCGGTTGATCGCAGGCTGCGCCAGCGGCTACATCGATGGGAGGCGCTCAGGTCGGGTCGTTGAGGATCAGGCTGCGATAGTGCCCGGGGTTGGAGCCGGACCATTTGCGAAAGGCCTTGTAGAACGAGCTGGCGTCGGCGAAGCCCAGGCGGCTGGCGATTTCCGTGAAGCTGATCTGCGGCTCGGCCAGCCAGGCGATCGCCAGCTCCTTGCGCACCCCGTCCTTGAGGCCCTGGTAGGTCTGCCCTTCTTCCGCCAGGCGGCGGCGCAGGGTCGAGGCCGACATGCACAGGCTGTGGGCCAGGCTCTCGGTCTCCGGCCACTGGGCCGCGGGCAGCTGGCGCAGGTCGTGCTTGATGCGGCTGGCCAGGCTCTCTGGGTCGCGGTATTTGACCAGGATGTTGGCCGGCGCCTGGGCCAGGAAGCGCTTGAGCTCCTCGTCACTGCGCTTGATCGGCAGATCCAGGCAGTCGGCGGCAATGATCATCCGCGTGCGGGGCCGGTCGAAGCGCAGGTTCTGCGAGAACATCACCTGGTAGTCGTCGCAGAAATCCGGTTCCGGGCAGCGCAGCTCGATGGCCAGGATCGGGATGCGCCGCCCGGCCAGCCAGCAGGCCACGCCGTGGACAATCATCCAGTAGGTGAAGTAGGTGAAGGCGCGGCGCGGCGCCTGCTCATCCTCCAGCAGGACGATCTCCGCCAGGCTCTGCTGGCGCACCAGTTGGGCCGGCAGTTGTTCGAGCATCAGCGACAGGAACGTCAGCCCGGATTCCAGGCCCGCGGCCAGATTCTGCCGGGCCATGGCGGTGCGACAGAGAAACGCCAGGCTGCCGGATTTGAGCTTGCGCGGGTCCATGCCGAAAAACTCGTCGTCCGTGCGCCGGGCCAGCAGGCGCCACAGCCGGGCATAGGCCAGCGCGGGCACGCGGGCGGCGCTGACGTCCAGCTGGGCCGGGTCGATACCGGCCTTGAGCAGCACTTCTTCGCTGGCGGCACCCGGGGCGCAGCTTTGCAGCAGCGCTTCGCGCACCAGTTGCATGGAGATGGTGTCTTTTTCCGACATCGCGCTAAACGGTTTCCTGCATGAAGAGATGGCCGGTCATCTTAGGCAGTGACCGGTAAAAAGCCAGAGCGCTTTTGGCTAAAGTGCAGCATACGTCCGATGCCAAGTGGTGACTTTTACTGGGTTCCATCGCGAAACGTCCTAAATTTCGCGGGATAGCCGCAATAGCCCCCTCGCAACCGTTCTTAGCAATCAATCTCAAATAGGATTCACTCTCACCAAAAAGAGAGCGTTTCTTATGCAAACAAAAGCCCCATCTGCCTTGCCACCCCATCGCCTGCTGGCCTCTACCCTGGGCCTTGCCCTGGCCTCCTGCACCGGCGCGGCCGAAGCCGGCGAACGGCAGAAATCCCTGCAACTGGACAACATCAAGGTCGAAGCCGAGCAACCCGGTTCCCGCACCGAACGCTCGGCCTCCGCCAAGTACGTGGCGCCGCTGCTGGACACCCCGCAGACCATCACCGTGGTGCCACCCAAGCTGATCCAGGAACAGCAGGCGCTGAGCCTGCGCCAGGTGCTGTCGAACGTGTCCGGCATCACCTTCAATGCCGGCGAAGGCGGTGGCGGCTCGGGGGACAGCATCAACATCCGCGGCTTCTCGGCCAACAGCAACATGCAGATCGACGGCCTGCGCGACAGCGCGCAGACCAACCGTTCCGACACCTTCAACGTCGAGCAGGTGGAGGTCATCAAGGGCCCCAACTCGGTGTTCGGCGGCGCCGGCACCACCGGCGGCAGCATCAACGTGGTCAGCAAGCAACCGAAGAACCAGGCCTTCACCCGCCTCGGCGGCAGCCTCGGCACCGACAATTACTACCGCCTGACACTGGACAGCAATCAGCCGCTGGAAGGCGTCGGCCAGGACAGCGCGGTGCGGATCAATCTGATGGGCCATCAGAACGATGTGCCCGGCCGCGAGAAAATCGACCGCGAGCGCTGGGGTATCGCGCCCTCGTTGCGCCTGGGCTTCAGCGACGCCACCCGGCTGACCCTCAGCGCCTTCCACCAGAGCGACGACAACCTGCCGGACTATGGCGTGCCGGCGCTGGACGGCAAGAAGCTGGCCGGGGTCAAGCGCGATGCCTATTTCGGCTGGAAGAACCTCGACAAGGAAGAGATCGACCAGAACGCCTTCACCGCCGACTTCGAGCATGACGTCAACGACCAGTTGCGCCTGCAGAACCTCACGCGCTACAGCCGCACCGCGCGCGACACCGTGGTCTCGGCGTCCCATGTCAACACCAGCGGCGTGCCGGCGGGTCGCTACCGCCCGGCCGGGCCCCAGGCCTACGGACGCGACGCCACCACCGAGATGTGGATCAACCAGACCAACCTGATCGGCGACTTCGAGTTCGCCGGCATGCGCCACGACCTGGTGGCGGGCCTGGAACTGTCCCGGGAAACCCTCGACCTGAAGACCTACAACCACGGCCTGAGCACAGCCCTGTATCCGCGCAACGGCTACGCCCTGGGCAGCCCGCCCGGGCGCTGGAACGGCCCGGTCAACAAGGCCACCAGCGGCTACACCGAGACCACCCTCAAGGGCCAGGCGTACTACCTGTTCGACACCATCGCCCTGAGCGAGCGCTGGGACCTCAACCTCGGCCTGCGCTACGACAAGATCAAGGGCGACGTCGACAAGTACTCGGCCAGCCATGTGAAAAACGACAGCCTGGCCTCGGACACGAACAAGGCCAGCGCGCGCACCGGGCTGGTGTTCAAGCCGACCGAAAACGGGCGCATCTATGCCGCCTGGGGCAATTCCTTCAACCCTTCCGCCGAGAACCTGGCCTCCACCGGCGGCGGCTTGAGCAAGGGCAACCAGGACCTGGCGCCGGAGAAGAACGAGACCTGGGAACTGGGCACCAAGTGGGAGCTGCTGGACAAGCGCCTGGAGCTGGACGCTGCGCTGTTTCGCGTAGAGAAGAGCAACGCCCGGGAAACCATGGCCGACGGTTCGACCCAACTGGCCGGCAAGCAGCGGGTGCAAGGTGTGGAAGTCGGCGTCACCGGGCATGTCAGCGAGCAGTGGGATGTGTTCGCCAACTACACCTTCCTCGACAGCGAAATCCTCAACGCGGCGAACACCGCCTCGGGCATCGCGCGCAAGGGCCAGGCCCTGGGCAACACGCCGCCGCGCTCGCTCAACCTGTGGACCACCTACGAGTTGCCGGCCGGCTGGACCCTGGGTTACGGCACTCGCTATGTCAGCGAGCGCAACGTCAGCTCCAGCACCCGCGCCAAGCTGGACGCCTACTGGGTGCACAACGCCATGCTCGGCTACAAGGTCAACCACAACCTCGACCTGCAGTTGAACGTCAACAACCTGTTCGACAAGGACTACGTGGAACGGGTGCGCCAGCAGAGCGGCTCGACGACACGCTCCTCGGCCATCGAGTACGGCGACGCCCGCGCGGCGATTATGTCGGCCACCTACACCTTCTGACCCCTCCCCTCAGTGCGAAGCCCCGGTCGACCAGGGCTTCGCCGCTGTCATCGGCACCTTCTCGCCGTTCTCCGGCCCAGGCCGTCAGGCAAAAAACCAATACGCAATCTCCCCGATTTTACCCGGCCCGAACGGACGAATCCTTGGTCCATGGCGGCTTGCGCCGGGCGAAGGCTTTCATCGCAGTGCAAAAAAGTATCGATTCGAGTGTCAGGGATGATTTGTCAGCGCGGTCGTTGAGGGCTGTAATCAGCCCCACATTCTTCCCAGCATCCGGAAGACACAACAACAATAACCGTCCTTCTGCCGCCCACCGGGCCCGGAAGAGGAGTGCACGATGAAACCCTGCATCAAAGCCCTGCTCGTCACCACCTGCATGACCTTAAGCGGCGTCAGCCTCGGCGCCCAGACCGTGACCATCGCCACCGTCAACAACAGCGACATGATTCGCATGCAGAAACTCTCGAAAGCCTTCGAGAGCGAGCATCCGGACATCAAGCTGAACTGGGTGGTGCTCGAAGAGAACGTGCTGCGCCAGCGCCTGACCACCGACATCGCCACCCAGGGCGGGCAGTTCGACGTGCTGACCATCGGCATGTACGAAGCCGCGCTGTGGGGCGCCAAGGGCTGGCTGCAACCGATGCAGGACCTGCCCGCCGCCTATGACCTGCAGGACATCTTCCCCTCGGTCCGCGAAGGCCTGTCGGCCAAGGGCACGCTGTACGCCCTGCCGTTCTACGCCGAAAGCTCGATGACCTACTACCGCACCGACCTGTTCAAGGACGCCGGCCTGGTCATGCCCGAACACCCGACCTGGGAGCAGATCGGCGAGTTCGCCGGCAAGCTCAACAAACCCGAGCAGGAACAGTACGGCATCTGCCTGCGCGGCAAGGCCGGCTGGGGCGAGAACATGGCCCTGATCACCACCCTGGCCAACGGTTTCGGCGCGCGCTGGTTCAATGAGCAGTGGCAGCCGGAATTCACCGGGCCGGAATGGAAAAACGCCCTGGCCTTCTACGTCGACACCATGAAAAAGGCCGGCCCGCCCGGCGCCTCCAGCAACGGTTTCAACGAGAACCTGGCGCTGTTCAACAGCGGCAAGTGCGCGATCTGGATCGACGCCAGCGTCGCCGGCTCCTTCGTCACCGACAAGTCGCAGAGCAAGGTCAGCGAACACGTCGGCTTTACCTACGCGCCGCAGCAGGTGACCGACAAGGGCAGCGCCTGGATGTACTCCTGGGCGCTGGCGATTCCCACCAGCTCCAAGGCCAAGGACGCCGCGCGAACCTTCGCCACCTGGGCCACCTCCAAGGAATACGGGGCCCTGGTCGCCGCGAAAGACGGCATCGCCAACGTGCCGCCAGGCACCCGCGCCTCCACCTACAGCGAGGCCTATATGCAGGCCGCGCCGTTCGCCAGGGTGACCCTGGAATCGCTGAAAGTCGCCGACCCGACCAGGCCGACCCTCAAGCCGGTGCCCTACATCGGTATCCAGCTGGTGACCATTCCCGAGTTCCAGGCCATCGGCACCCAGGTCGGCAAGCTGTTCTCCGCCGCGCTGATCGGCCAGACCACGGTCGACCAGGCCCTGGCCGCCGCGCAGCAGACCACCGAACGCGAAATGAAACGCGCCGGCTACCCCAAGTAATCCCCCATCCCTGTACCTGTAGGAGCGAGCTTGCTCGCGAAGAACGTCAAGACACCGCATTCACCCAGGTTGGGCGCGTTATCGTTGACGACCATCGCGAGCAAGCTCGCTCCTACAGGGAATCGCGTTACGCGCACCTGAACGGTTGTGATCGCCATGAATACCTCGACTGCCAATGCTCATCTGCAAATGCCCCAGGCCGCGCGCAAGCGCCGCCTGCCCAACCCCGGCTGGTTCCTGGTCAGCCCCTCGGTGGCGCTGTTGCTGCTGTGGATGATCGTGCCCCTGGGCATGACCCTGTACTTCTCGCTGATCCGCTACAACCTGCTGTACCCCGGCGAGAACCAGTTCGTCGGCCTGGAGAACTTCAGCTACTTCCTCACCGATTCGGGCTTCCTGCCCGGGGCCGCCAACACCCTGTTGCTGGTGGGCAGCGTGCTGCTGATCAGCGTGGTGTTCGGGGTGCTGATCAGTGCCCTGCTGGAAGCCAGCGAGTTCCTCGGCCGCGGCATTGTCCGGGTGCTGCTGATCTCGCCGTTCTTCATCATGCCCACGGTGGGCGCGCTGATCTGGAAGAACCTGATCTTCCACCCGGTGTCGGGGATTCTCGCCGCGGTGTGGAAGCTGTTCGGCGCCCAGCCGGTGGACTGGCTGGCCCACTACCCGCTGCTGTCGATCATCATCATTGTCTCGTGGCAGTGGCTGCCGTTCGCGATCCTGATCCTGATGACCGCCATGCAGTCGCTGGACCAGGAACAGAAGGAAGCCGCGCGCCTGGATGGCGCCGGGGCCATCGCGATCTTCTGGCACCTGACCCTGCCGCACCTGGCGCGGCCCATCGCAGTGGTGGTGATGATCGAGACCATCTTCCTGCTCTCGGTGTTCGCCGAAATCTTCACCACCACCAACGGTGGCCCGGGCTACGCCTCGACCAACCTCGCCTACCTGATCTACAACCAGGCGCTGGTGCAGTTCGACGTCGGCATGGCCTCGGCCGGCGGCCTGATCGCCGTGGTCATCGCCAATATCGCCGCGATCGTCCTGGTACGGATGCTCGGCAAAAACCTGACTGACAAGCCCTGAGGTGCGCGCCATGACCCTGCAACAATCCCGCCGCCTGCAAAGCCTGCTGCTCGGCACCCTGGCCTGGGCCATCGCCATCCTGATCTTCTTCCCGATCTTCTGGATGCTGCTGACCAGCTTCAAGAGCGAAATCGACGCCTTTGCCACGCCGCCGCAGTTCATCTTCACGCCGACGCTGGAGAATTACCTGCACATCAACGAGCGCAGCAACTACTTCGCCTTCGCCTGGAACTCGGTGGTGATCTCCTTCAGCGCCACCGCCCTGTGCCTGCTGATCGCGGTGCCGGCGGCCTACTCCATGGCCTTTTACGAGACCCGCAATACCAAGCGCACCCTGCTGTGGATGCTGTCGACCAAGATGCTGCCGCCGGTGGGCGTGCTGATGCCGATCTACCTGCTGGCCAAGAGCTTTGGTCTGCTGGACACGCGCATCGCGCTGATCGCGATCTACACCCTGATCAAC
Source organism: Pseudomonas sp. NFPP07 (assembly GCF_900115645.1). Taxonomy (NCBI): domain Bacteria; kingdom Pseudomonadati; phylum Pseudomonadota; class Gammaproteobacteria; order Pseudomonadales; family Pseudomonadaceae; genus Pseudomonas; species Pseudomonas sp. NFPP07. The sequence continues at coordinate 363,179 of NZ_FOXG01000005.1, read as the reverse complement.
CTGCCGATCGTGGTCTGGATGATTTACACCTACTTCAAGGACATCCCCCGGGACATCCTCGAGGCCGCGCGGCTGGACGGCGCGACCCTGGGCCAGGAAATGCTCCGGGTGCTGCTGCCGATCGCCAAGGGCGGGCTGGCTTCCACCGTGCTGCTGTCGCTGATCCTGTGCTGGAACGAGGCGTTCTGGTCGCTGAACCTGACCTCGTCCAACGCCGCGCCGCTGACCGCGCTGATCGCCTCCTACTCCAGCCCCGAAGGGCTGTTCTGGGCCAAGCTCTCGGCGGTCTCGACCCTGGCCTGCGCGCCGATCCTGATCTTCGGCTGGATCAGCCAGAAACAACTGGTGCGCGGCCTGTCCTTTGGCGCCGTGAAATAAACCGAACTCCACCCTTGATCAACGCTGCTCCAAACCTTGATCAAAACCCTGTAGCCGCTGCCGAAGGCTGCGATCGAGCCGCAGGCTCGCCAGCGATCGCACAGACGCCGAGGCCCCTGCGGTGCCTATCGCAGCCTGCGGCAGCGGCTACACCGACATTCAGAAACATGGAGGCCCGTCATGGCCAACCTGAAAATCAACAACCTGCAAAAAGGCTTCGAAGGTTTTTCCATCATCAAGGGCATCGACCTGGAGGTGCGCGACAAGGAGTTCGTGGTCTTCGTCGGCCCCTCGGGCTGCGGCAAATCCACCCTGCTGCGGCTGATCGCCGGGCTGGAGGAAGTCAGCGGCGGCACCATCGAACTCGATGGCCGCGACATCACCGAGGTCAGCCCGGCCAAGCGCGACCTGGCCATGGTGTTCCAGACCTACGCCCTGTACCCGCACATGAGCGTGCGCAAGAACATGTCCTTTGCCCTGGACCTGGCCGGCGTGCCGAAAGCCGAGGTGCAACAGAAGGTCGCCGAAGCGGCGCGCATCCTCGAACTGGGGCCGATGCTCGAGCGCAAGCCCAAGCAGCTGTCCGGCGGCCAGCGCCAGCGCGTGGCCATCGGCCGGGCGATTGTGCGCAACCCGAAGATCTTCCTGTTCGACGAGCCGCTGTCCAACCTCGACGCGGCGCTGCGGGTGCAGATGCGCCTGGAGCTGGCGCGCCTGCATAAAGAGCTGCAGGCGACCATGATCTACGTGACCCACGACCAGGTCGAAGCCATGACCCTGGCCGACAAGGTGGTGGTGCTCAATGGCGGGCGCGTGGAACAGGTGGGCTCGCCGCTGGAGCTGTACCACAGCCCGGCCAACCTGTTTGTCGCCGGCTTCCTCGGCACGCCGAAGATGGGCTTTCTCAAGGGCCGGCTGAGCCGGGTCGATGGCCAGGGCTGCGAGGTGCTGCTGGAGGCCGGCACCCGCATCCAGCTGCCGCAGAGCGGTGCCCACTTGAGCGTCGACAGCCCGGTGACCCTGGGCATTCGTCCCGAGCACCTGGAGCTGGCCCGGCCCGGCGACTGCACCCTGCAGGTCACCGCCGACGTCAGCGAACGCCTGGGCAGCGACACCTTCTGCCACGTCGTCACCGCCTCCGGCGAAGCCCTGACCCTGCGCATCCGCGGCGACCTGGCCAGCGCCTATGGCCAGCAGCTGAGCCTGAACCTGGACGCCGAACACTGCCACCTCTTCGATGCCGACGGCGTGGCCGTGGCCAGGCCGCTGCGCGCCGCCGCCTGAACGAGAACCGAACGATGAAACTGAACCGACACAACCTCCACCGCCTGGCCCCTGAAGTTCGCCTGCCCGCCTACGACCTGGCCGAGACCCGGCAAGGCATGGTGCATATCGGCGTCGGTGGTTTCCACCGGGCGCACCAGGCCTACTACACCGATGCCCTGATGAACACCGGCGAAGGCCTGGACTGGAGCATCTGCGGGGTCGGCCTGCGCGCCGAGGACCGCCGCGCCCGCGACGACCTGGCCGGCCAGGACTACCTGTTCACCCTGTTCGAGCTGGGCGACAGCGACGCCGCCGAAGTCCGGGTGATCGGCGCCATTAGCGAGATGCTGCTGGCCGAGGACGGCGCCCGGGCGCTGATCGACAAACTGGCCGACCCGCAGATCCGCATCGTCTCGCTGACCATCACCGAGGGTGGCTACTGCATCGACGACAGCAGCGGTGAGTTCATGGCCCACCTGCCGCAGATCCAGCACGACCTGGCCCACCCGCAGCAGCCGCAGACCGTGTTCGGCTTTCTCTGCGCGGCCCTGGCCCAGCGCCGGGCGGCCGGGGTCCCGGCCTTTACCCTGATGTCCTGCGATAACCTGCCGCACAACGGCGCGGTGACCCGCAAGGCGCTGCTGGCCTTCGCCGGGCAGCGCGACGCCGAGCTGCGCGACTGGATCGCCACCCACGTCAGCTTCCCCAATGCCATGGTCGACCGCATCACACCGATGACCAGCACCGCCCACCGCCTGCAACTGCACGACCAGCACGGCATCGACGACGCCTGGCCGGTGGTCTGCGAGCCCTTTGCGCAATGGGTGCTGGAAGACAAGTTCGTCAGCGGCCGGCCGGCCTGGGAAAAGGTCGGCGTGCAATTCACCGACGACGTCACGCCCTATGAGGAGATGAAGATCAAGCTGCTCAACGGCAGCCACCTGGCCCTGACCTACCTGGGGTTCCTCAAGGGTTATCGCTTTGTCCACGAGACCATGGCCGACCCGCTGTTCGTGGCGTACATGCGCGCCTACATGGACCTGGACGTGACCCCACAACTGGCGCCGGTGCCGGGCATCGACCTGGACGACTACAAGGACACCCTGGTGGCGCGTTTCTCCAACCGGGCGATTGCCGACCAGCTGGAGCGGGTCTGCTCCGACGGCTCGTCGAAGCTGCCCAAGTTCAGCGTGCCGACCCTCAATCGCCTGATCGCCGATGGCCGCGACACCGAGCGCGCCGCGCTGGTGGTCGCCGCCTGGGCCCGGTACCTCAAGGGCGTGGACGAAAACGGCGACACCTACCGCATTCCCGACCCGCGCGCCGCGTTCTGCCAGGCGCTGGTGGCGGACGACGCGCTGATCAGTCAACGGCTGCTGGCGGTCGAGGAGATCTTCGGCAGCGCCATCCCCAACTCGCCCGCCTTTGTCGAAGCCTTCGAACGCTGCTACAGCAGCCTGCGCGACGACGGCGTGACCCGCACCCTGGAGCGGGTGTTGGCCCGGGACCGCTGATGCTTGCCTGTAGCCGACGCGCTTCTCCAGACAGACCGCAGACTCAGGTTTTGCGATTGCTACACAATCGGTCGCAGCCTCGCGAGCTCGGCAGCGGCTACACCGCTGTCGCACCTGTAGCCGCTGCCGAAGGCTGCGATCGGCGGCGTAGCCGACGCAAATCCTGCCAACGCGTTTCTCCAGGCAGACCGCGCATCCAGGTTTTGCGATTGCTACGCAATCGATCGCAGCCTCGCAGGCTCGGCAGCGGCTACACCGCCGTCGCACCTGTAGCCGCTGCCGAAGGCTGCGATCGGCGGCGTAGCAGACGTAAATCCTGCCAACGCGTTTCTCCAGGCAGACCGCGGATTCAGGTTTTGCGATTGCTACGCAATCGATCGCAGCCTCGCGAGCTCGGCAGCGGCTACACCGTCGTCGCACCTGTAGCCGCCGCCGAAGGCTGCGATCGGCGGCGTAGCCGACGCAAATCCTGCCAACGCGTTTCTCCAGGCAAATCGCGGACGCAGGTTTTGCGGTTGCGCTGCAACCGGTCGCAGCCTCGCAGGCTCGGCAGCGGCTACAGTGGGTTTGATTAATTTTGTGCAGGTTCATCCATGACGACGCAACAGCTTTTCCTCGGCATCGACTGCGGCACCCAGGGCACCAAGGCCATCGTCCTCGACGCCGCCAGCGGTGAAGTACTGGGCCTGGGCGCGGCGCCCCACAGCCTGATCAGCGGCGCCAACGGCCGCCGTGAACAGGACGTCGAGCAATGGCGCGAGGCGTTCACCCTGGCCACCCGCCGTGCGTTATTGACGGCGGGGGTCAGCGGCCTGGACATCCTCGGCCTCGGCGTCTCCGGCCAGCAGCACGGCCTGGTCCTGCTCGACCAGCAGGGCCAGGTGCTGCGCCCGGCCAAGCTCTGGTGCGACACCGAATCCACCCCGCAAAACCAGCGCCTGCTGGATTACCTGGGCGGCGAACAGGGCTCCCTGGAGCGCCTCGGCGTGGCGATTGCCCCCGGCTACACGGTGTCGAAACTGCTGTGGACCCGGGAACAGCATCCGCAGATCTTCCAGCGCATCGCCCATGTCCTGCTGCCCCACGACTACCTGAATTACTGGCTGACCGGCCGCTGCTGCAGCGAATACGGCGATGCCTCGGGCACCGGCTATTTCAACGTGCGCAGCCGCCACTGGGACCTGGAACTGCTCAGGCACATCGATCCCGACGGCCGCCTGGAAGCCGCCTTGCCGGAACTGCTCGAAGCCGACCAGCCGGTGGGCACGCTGCTGCCGGAGCTCGCCCGGCACCTGGGCCTCAACCCGCGGGCGCTGGTGTCCAGCGGTGGCGGCGACAACATGCTCGGGGCCATCGGCACCGGCAATATCCAGCCCGGGGCGATCACCATGAGCCTGGGTTCCTCCGGCACCCTGTACGCCTATGCCGAGCAACCGCGGGTCAGCGCGGACGCCGCGGTGGCGACCTTCTGCTCCTCCAGCGGCGGCTGGCTGCCGCTGATCTGCACCATGAACCTGACCAATGCCACCGGCGCGGTGCGCGAACTGTTCGAGCTGGATATCGATGCCTTCAACCGACTGGTGGCGCAGGCGCCGATCGGTGCCGAGGGCGTGTGCATGCTGCCGTTCCTCAACGGCGAGCGGGTCCCCGCCCTGCCCCATGCCAGCGGCAGCCTGCTGGGGCTGACCGCCGACAACCTGACCCGGGCCAACCTGTGCCGCGCGGTGGTCGAGGGCACCACCTTCGGCCTGCGCTACGGCCTGGACCTGCTGCGCCACAACGGCCTGCAAAGCCAGGGCATCCGCCTGATCGGCGGCGGTTCGAAAAGCCCGCTGTGGCGGCAGATGGTCGCCGATATCATGCACACCCCGGTGGTCTGCACCGAGCAAAGCGAAGCGGCAGCCCTGGGCGCGGCGATCCAGGCGGCCTGGTGCTATTCCCGCAGCAGCGACCGGCCGCAGAGCCTGGCGCAGTTGTGCCAGCGCTGCGTGAGGTTCGATACAAGCAGCGAGACCTTGCCGATAGCGGCCAATGTCGCGGCCTATCAGCAGGCCTATGAACGTTACCAACAGCATGTGACAACCCTTTTGAAGAGCGAATGACTATGTATCTGGTCTGTGGTGAAGCACTGTTCGATTTTTTCAGCGAAGACGATGCCAGCGGTCGGGCGTCGCGGGTCAACTTCCAGGCCATCGCCGGCGGTTCGCCTTTCAATGTCGCGGTCGGTTTGCGCCGCCTGAGCGTGGACGCGGCGCTGTTCGCCGGGCTGTCCACCGATTACCTCGGCCGGCGCCTGTTGCAGGTGCTGTGCGACGAAGGCGTGGGCGAGGACTACCTGCTGCACCTCGAGGCGCCGACCACCCTGGCGATGGTCGCGGTGGGCGCCGACGGCTCGCCGCGATACAGCTTCCGTGGCGAAGGCTGCGCCGACCGCCAGTTGCAGCTCAGCGACCTGCCGCCGCTCGACAGCCAGGTGCGCGGTCTGCACATCGGTTCGTTTTCCCTGGTGGTGCAGCCGATCGGCGACACCCTGCTGGCGCTGGTGCGTCGCGAGCGCGGGCAGCGCCTGATCAGCCTCGACCCCAACGTGCGCCTCAACCCGGCTCCGGACATCCAGCTGTGGCGCCAGCGCATCGACACCCTGGTCCGGCTGGCCGACCTGATCAAGGTCAGCGACGAGGACTTGCACCTGCTCTACCCCGACCAGGATCCACAGCACGTGATCGAAGGCTGGCTGCAGCATCACTGCCAGCTGGTGTTCCTGACCCGCGGCGCAGAGGGCGCGACGGTGTTCAGCCGGGTGCATGGCCGCTGGTCGGCGCCGGCCATGCCGATTAAGATGGCCGACACCGTGGGCGCCGGAGATACCTTCCAGGCCGCCTTGATTGCCTGGCTGACCGAACGGCAGCTGGATTCGTTGGAGGGTGTGGCGGGCTTGAGCCGGGACCAGATCGACCAGATGCTCAGGTTCGCCATCCGCGCCGCGGCGCTGACCTGTGGCAAGACCGGACCGGACCTGCCCTATCGCCACCAACTGAACTGATCGCAGGGGCGCCGCATTCGTACCACATTGGCGCCCCCATCGACCCGAATAGAGCCTTGCCTTTGACCCGCTTTGCCTGTGCCGCCGTAGCACTCCCCCTCATCCTGACCGGCTGCGCGACCTCGCCGCCGGCCAACCCCAACGACATCTGCGAGATCTTTCGCGAGAAAAGCGACTGGTACAAAGCCGCCAAGGCCACCGAAGAGAAATGGGGGGTGCCGATCCAGGTGCCGCTGTCGATCATCTACCAGGAATCGAGCTTCAAGCAGGACGCCTTGCCGCCACGCAAATACCTGCTGTGGGTGATTCCCTGGGGTCGGGTGAGCACGGCGGCCGGCTACCCGCAGGCCAAGGACGAAGTCTGGGGCGACTACCAGCGCAAGGGCGACAACTACTGGGCCAGCCGCACCAACTTCGCCGACGCTACCGACTTTATCGGCTGGTACATGGACCAGACCACGCGGGTCAACGGTGTGACCAAGCAGGACGCCTACCGCCAGTACCTGAACTATCACGAAGGCTGGGGCGGCTACCGTCGGCAGACCTATACGGCCAAGCCCTGGCTGCAGACCGTGGCGATGAAAGTGCAAAGCCGCTCCAGCCTGTACGGCCAGCAATACGCCAGTTGCCGGGAAGAGCTGGACCGCGGCTTCTGGAGCCGCTTCTGGCACTGGCTGTAACCGCCTGACACGGGTCTCCCCGCGTCCGCATTCTCTGTAGCCGCTGCCGAGCCCCGCGAGGCTGCGACCGGCTACAAGGCAGCCGCAAAACCCAGCAACGCGATCTATCTGAAGTGGCCGCGTGCAGATCGCGACTACTGCGTAGTCGATCGCAGCCTCGCAGGCTCGGCAGCGGCTACACA
>NZ_FOXG01000005.1:52045-355906 GCF_900115645.1 Pseudomonas sp. NFPP07 | reverse complement strand
ACTACTGCGTAGTCGATCGCAGCCTCGCAGGCTCGGCAGCGGCTACACAAACACCACGATCCCTGTAGCCGCTGGCGCAGCCTGCGATCGGCTGCGAAGCAGTCGTAAACCAGTCAATACGTTTATCCAGGCCGATCGCGGATTCAGGTTCCGGCAGCGGCGTCAGAGAATCGAGAAGTTGTAGCTCACGATCAGCCGCGTCTCGTCCACGTCCCGGGCGTATTTTTCGTAGTTGCTGCGATAGGTGGCGTTACGCAGGCGCAGGCTGACGTCCTTGAAGGTGCCGCTCTGCACCACGTACTTGAGTTCGCTGTCGCGTTCCCATTCGCGGCCTTCCTGGTCGCTGCCCGGGACCTTGATATGGTCGCCGCTGACATAACGGGTCAGGAAGCTCAGGCCGTTGATGCCGATGGCCTTGAAGTCGTAGTCGTAGCGCAACTGCCAGGAACGCTCCTGGGCGGCGGCGAAGTCGTTGACCTGCACATAGTTGACCAGGTACGGGTTGCTGCCATCGAGGTACGGCATCGAGTTGTCGCCGTTCATGCGCTGCCAGCCAGCGCTGAAGGTATGGCCGTCGGTGGCGTAGCCGAGCATGCCGCTCAGGGCGCGGTTATCGATGGAACCGGCGCGCTCGGCGCCGCTGTCGGCGCTCTTGAGCAGGCGCAGGTCAGCCTTGAGCACGCCCTGGCCCAGCGGCTGGTTGGCCAGCAGGCCAATGAAGTGCTGGCGGTAGATGTCCTCCAGTTCGGCGTAGTGATACTGGCCGGTCAGGCGGTCGTTGAACTTGTAGTCGATGCCGTACATGTCGAAATGGTCGGCGGTGACGTTGCAGGCATAGCGTTTGTTCTTGCAGTGCACGCGGATGTCCTGGGCGTCCGTGGAGTCCCGGGCGGTGTACTTATCCAGCCGCGCGGCCGTGAACGTCAGATCCTTGATCTCTTTGGAGGTGAGCATGGCGCCGTTGAACATAGTCGGCAGCAGGCGCCCGTCGTTGTACTTGAGCAGCGGCAGGTCCGGCAGCAGCGCGCCGTACTTGAGCACGCTCTGCGACAGGCGCACCTTGGCCGTCAGGCCGAGCTTGGCGTATTGGTCCTTGGAGCCCCGCGGGTCCTGGCCGCTGGACGGCAGCAGGCCGCTGTTGCTGCGGTCGGGGCTGGAATCGAGCTTGAAACCGAGCATGCCCAGCGCGTCGATACCAAAGCCGACGGTGCCTTCGGTGTAGCCCGATTGCAGGTTGAGAATGAACCCTTGCGCCGACTCTTCGCGCTTGGAAGCGCCTTGATCGTTACTGGTATGGCCGTCGCGGAAGTCACGGTTGAAGTAAATGGTGCGCGACTCAAGCTTGGCGCTGCTGTCTTCGAAGAAACCCGCGGCCTCGGCCTGGGCGGTAAAACCCGCGCACAGGCACAGGGCGCCGAGGCCCACCGTTGGATAACGCAGTGGTCGGAATGAGTGCAGCAAAGGGAAAGGCATGAAAGGCTCCAGCTGTGCATCGGTAACGCGGACGAAAGAAAGGCAATAGCAATCCATCTGGCGAATCGTTTCTGGCCAGGTGAATTGATCAAATCAATGTTGATCGCAAATGATGGCAGATGGCTTTGACGGGCTACACCCGACTTTAGTCTGAAGCTGCTACAGCCTTTGGCCCTGAGCGCCCTCCTTCAACGCGCTGCCCTCGCCTCGAATAAAGCGATCATTTCCAACACTCTTTGCCTTTCTCCAGGCTCTTGGCCAAGGCGCTATTCATTGGGTGCTTCGAGAGGTTTTGGATCCAAGGAAGCCTGCGCCAGGATAAAAATGGCGTTTTTTTCGTTAAAATCTCTACCGCTCGTCGGATTAATTTGCCCTGCCGGGTTTGTTACCCAGGAATTGCCCCAAGGCTTTCATGAGCCTTTCATTCATGTTATCTATTTGATTTTAAACGGTATTATTTCTTAAATAGGGTTATACAAAACGCCTTCGTCATTTATATAACACGGCGAAACGCCAATTAACCGTCTCCACGCTGTGGTAGTGTCAAAAAAAGAACGCGAAAAGGACTTGCACCTATTCAGTTCTTTAAAAAGTGAGCCATGAAACTCACGCATTACCCATCACGGATGAGGTTCCTCCCTTGGATGTCAGCGTTTTTGGTACCGGCCATGTCGGCCTGGTACAAGCAGTCGCCCTCGCCATCGCGCGGGACATCGCTCGCCTGTGTCCCCCGGGCAGTGGCTTGCCCTGGCGCGTACCGGGGGCGCTCTGCGCATGAATATCCTGATCACCGGGGCCGCCGGCTTCATCGGCGCCCATACCGCACTGCGTTTGCTCAAGGATGGGCATCAGGTCACCGGGCTGGATAATTTCAACGACTACTACGACCCGCAACTCAAACGCGACCGGGTGCGCTGGGTGGAGCAGCAGGTGGGACAGTTCCCGCTGTACCGCCTCGACCTCGGCGATACCGAAGCCCTCGACCGGCTGTTCGCCCAGATTCGCCCGCAGGTGGTGATCAACCTGGCGGCCCAGGCCGGGGGACGTTATTCCCTGGAAAACCCCAAGGCTTACCTGGACAACAACCTCGGCGGCTTTCTCAACCTGCTGGAAATGTGCCGGCGCTATCCGCCCGAACACCTGATTTACGCCTCGTCCAGTTCGGTGTACGGCGCCAACCATCAACTGCCGCACAGGGCCAGCGACGCCGTGGACCATCCGCTGTCGCTGTACGCCGCGAGCAAAAGGGCCAACGAGCTGATGGCCCATAGCTACAGCCATCTGTTCGACATGCCGGCCACCGGCCTGCGCTTCTTTACTGTATATGGCCCCTGGGGACGCCCGGACATGTCGCCGGTGCTGTTCGCCCGGGCCATCTGCGAAGGCCGTCCGCTGAAGCTGTTCAACTACGGCATGCACCAGCGCGACTTCACCTATATCGACGACCTGGTCGAATCCCTGGTTCGCCTGCTGGGCAAGCCACCGGTGCGCAACCCCTTGTGGAACCGCGAACAACCCGACCCCGCCACCAGCATGGCGCCCTGGCGCCTGTTCAATATCGGCGGGCAACGTTCGGTGGAACTCAAGGACTACGTCGCCACCCTGGAGCAACTGCTCGGGCGCAAGGCACAGGTCGAGTACCTGCCGCTGCAGCCCGGCACCGTGCTGAACAGCTGCGCCGATGCCAGCGCCCTGGAAAACGTCACCGGCTTCGGCCCGCAGGTCCCCCTGGCCGAGGGCCTGGGACGCTTTGTCGATTGGTTCCAGAGCTACTACCGGCCGCCGCTGCCCCCGCGTTCCTGACGCGCAACGACCTGCCCCGGCGACAGCCTGTGTCGCCCTTGCGGGCCAGCTGGCCGACGGCGATTGCGGCGCTGACTCACTGCTCAAAGGCCGGTCGCCGGCCCGCGTCGCCACGGGAATCCCTGAGCGGCCATCGGCGTATCCCTTACAGCCAACTCCGCTGATGCCCGTAGGGCGTTAGCCGGATGGGTTGTCAGGCATAAGTAATGGTTATCGCGGACATTTCTGAATGCTCCGGCGGGCGGAAAACCGCGGCCGCCTCGGCTTGAATCGACCGGCTTATTCCTGCACCATCCGCCCCCTGCTTATTCAATGGATGGATTTCACGGCATGCTGGATGCTAACGCTACCCATATTTCCCTGACGATCGAAGGCGCCTCGGTCGACCTTCAGGTCCTCAGTTTCGTTGGCCGCGAAGCCCTCAATCAACCCTTCTGCTTCGATATCGAACTGGTCAGCGCGCGTCCCGACCTCAAGCTCGAAGAACTCCTGCATAAACCAGCCTGCCTGACCTTCGGCAGTACGGGTAAAGGCCTGATCCACGGCCTGGTGTATCGCATCGCCCAGGGCGATTCCGGGCGCAAGCTGACCCGCTACAGCATCAGCCTGACTCCGCAGCTCAACTACCTGCGCCACAACTTCAACCAGAAGATCTACCAGCACCTCAGCGTGCCGAAGATCATTGCCCAGGTCCTCGAGGCCCGCGGTATCCTGGCCGACGCCTACAGTTTCCAGCTCGGCGCCACCTACCCGGAGCGGGTCTACTGCACCCAGTACGACGAATCCGACCTGCACTTCATCCAGCGCTTGTGCGAGGAAGAAGGCATCCACTTCCACTTCCAGCACAGCGCCAGCGGCCACAAGCTGGTGTTCGGCGACGACCAGACGGTGTTCCGCAAGCTGGCAGCGGTGAACTACCAGCAGGACTCGGGCATGGCCGCCGAACAGCCGGTGATCAAGCGCTTCAACCTGCGCCTGGAAACCCGCACCAGCCGCGTCAGCCGCCGCGACTACGACTTCGAGAAACCGCGCCTGCTGCCCGAGGGCGCGGCCAAGTCCGAATTCATGCCGGACCTGGAAGACTACGACTACCCCGGCCTGTTCACCCAGCAGGCCCGCGGCAAGCAACTGGCGACCCGCGCCCTGGAACGCCATCGCAGCGACTACCGGCTGGCCGAAGGTAAAGGCGACGAGCCGAGCCTGGTCAGCGGCCACTTCCTGACCCTGGCCGCCCACCCGCGCAGCGAATGGAACGACCTGTGGCTGCTGCTGGAAGTGATCCACGAGGGCAAGCAGCCGCAGGTGCTGGGCGAGAACATCACCAGCGACGTCACCGGCAACAAGGACGACTTCCACCAGGGCTACCGCAACCGCTTCCTCGCCACGCCCTGGGACGCCCACTACCGCCCGCCGCTGGAACACCCGAAACCCAAGTCCCTGGGCAGCCAGACTGCGCTGGTCACCGGGCCCAAGGGTGAAGAGATCCATTGCGACCAATACGGCCGGATCAAGGTGCAGTTCCACTGGGACCGCGACGGCCAGGCCGACGACAACACCTCCTGCTGGGTCCGCGTCGCCAGCGGCTGGGCCGGCAAGGCCTACGGCGGCATCGCCATCCCGCGGATCGGCATGGAAGTGCTGGTGACCTTCCTCGAAGGCGACCCCGACCAGCCCCTGGTCACCGGCTGCCTGTACCACAAGGAAAACCTGGTCCCCTACGACCTGCCGGCGAACAAGACCCGCAGCACCTTCAAGACCCTCAGCTCGCCGGGCGGCAAGGGTTACAACGAACTGCGCATCGAAGACAAGAAAGGCGCCGAGCAGATCTACCTGCACGCCCAGCGCGACTGGGACGAAAACGTCGAGCACGACCAGCGGATCCGCGTCGGCAACCAACGCCACGACACAGTCGAAGCCAACACCCTCACCGAACTCAAGGCCGAGGAACACCGCATCACCCACCTCGACCGCAAGAGCGAAATCCGCGCCAACGACCACCTGACCGTGGCCGTCACCCAGCACGCCAACATCGGCACCGCGCAATTCGTCGAGGCGGGCCAGGAGATTCATTACAAGGCCGGTGGGAAGGTCGTGGTCGAGGCCGGCGCGGAACTGACCGCCAAGGCCGGCGGTAGCTTTGTGAAGCTCGATGCTGGTGGCGTGACCATCAGTGGGGCCGAAGTGAAGATCAATACCGGGGGAGCGCCGGGGGTTGGGACGCCGGCGGCGCCGCTGTTGCCGGGCCTGCTGAAGCTCGCTGACGCCGACAAGGCCGGCGGCCTGCTGCTGGGCCGCTTGAACTCGCCCATACCGCGCCTGACGCCGCCCAAGGGTATCTGCGTCGAGTGCCTGCTCAAGGCCATCCGCCAACGCCAGGCGATTCTCTCCGGAGCACAGCCATGAGCGATTTGCAGCAAGGCCAGCAGGATTGGGTCAACGCCGCAGCCAAGGGCTTGAGCCTCACGGCCATCGTCGAGCAGGCCCTGCTCAGCGCGCCGCAGCGCAACGCCCTGGGTCAACTGGAAGGCGCCCGCTGGCCCCTGATGTATCAGACCGAGCTGGCCCAGCTGCGCAATGACGGGCCGCTATTGCTGGACATGACCGGTCAACCGTTCGAACGGCTGGTGGCGATCCACGAACTGTTCGGCTCGAACCTGGCCGGCTGGTTGAGCAGCACCCTGCCAGCCAATCGGCTGGCCACCCACCTTGGCGACGCCCTGGTCTGCCAGGACGCCAACGATGCCGTGCTGCTGATCCGCAGCTACAGCGCCGAGGTACTGCCCCTGCTCCACCAGCAAGTCGGCCAGCCATGGCACCAGTGGCTGTTCGGCCCCCTCGACACCTGGTGGGTCAAGGCCGAAAAAGACTGGCAGCGCCTTGCCGGCCCGGCGCACAGCGAAGTGCCCGAGTACCACCCGATCCGCCTGGATGAGCCGATGATGCACAGCCTGCAGCATGACGCCCACGCCGAGCAGCTGCTGGTGCAGACCGAAAACGTCGCCCCCGAGGCCTTTGCCAGCGACTGCCACGGCGAACGCCTGCAACAGGTGCAAGACTTGCTGCAGATCGCCAGAGCCCAGGGCCTGGACCGGCAGGAGGATCAGTCGACCTTCGTGTTGCACAGCCTGATCACCCGCAACCCACTGCACCAGCGCCCCGAATGGGCGGGAATCCTGCGTCAGGTCACCGATGACCGGGACACCCTGGAAAACGCCCTGGCCGCACAAGAAGGCGCCTGAGGCGATGTCGTTGCCGTCACTCGCAAAGCGCTGGAAGCGCCTGCCCGGCCGCCAGAAAACCCTGATCCACTGGTTGGTTCTGGGCGCGCTGGTCGCCGGTTATTTCATCTGGCAGTACAGCCGGATGCCCGGGGCAATGCTCTATGTGCATAACCAAACTGATCGCCCCATCTTCAGCTACTTCGTCAATGACAACTGGGGAGGCAATGCCACAGCAAACGCAGGAGGCGGAGCAACCTGTTGCTGGCGCATCGAGGGCAAGACGCTGAAGGTGGACTGGATAAAAGGCCGCACAGGAGAACAAGTGCGTCAGGGGGTTAAAAAGGAAACCCTTTCAATCGAGATCCCTAACCCTCCCCGCCAACGCAGTGACCGGTATTTGCATGTGCATTTCTTCCCAGGCGATCAGGTTCGCCTGGCCTGGAGTGCCAACCTGGACACACCTTACGAAAACCTCAAGGAAGCGCCTCCGGTGCCTGCTACCAAGGATCAGGCAGCCAAAGCTCAATGAGTCAGCGATTTTCAGCATCAATCATTAAAACGATACGAACTGCCCAACCTGGGCAAAAGAACATGACCGTATGCAGAAACAGGTTCGGATCGACAAGGAGTTTGTTGTGACATCGATTCAATCGCTCAGAAATCGCTGGAAGCCCTTGTCTGGACTACAGAAGACCTTGATCAACGTGTTGGTTGTTGGGGGGCTGATTGCTGCCTATTTCATTTGGCAGTACAGCCGCACGCCAGGAGCCATGCTCTATGGCCACAACCATACGGATCGCCCCATCTTCAGTTATTTCGTCAACGACAATTGGGGTGGAAATGGGGGCATGACCTGCTGCTGGCGCATCGAGGGCAAGACACTGAAGGTGGATTGGATCAAGAGCACGACCCGAACACAGCATGAGCAGGGGACCCGAGAAGAAACCCTATCAGTCGAGATCTCTAACCCTCCCCGACAACGCAGTGACCGCTATTTGCATGTGCACTTCTTCCCCGGCGACCAGGTTCGCCTGGCCTGGAGTGCCAACCTGGACACACCTTACGAAAACCTCAAGGAAGCGCCTCCAGTACCTGCTACCAAGGATCAGGAAGCCAAAGCTCAATGAGTCAGCGATTTTCAGCATCAATCATTAAAACGATGCGAACTGCCCAACCTGGGCAAAAGAACATGACCGTATGCAGAAACAGGTTCGGACCGACAAGGAGTTTGTTGTGACATCGATTCAATCGCTCAGAAATCGCTGGAAGTCCTTGTCTGGACTACAGAAGACCTTGATCAACGTGTTGGTTGTTGGGGGGCTGATTGCTGCCTATTTCATTTGGCAGTACAGCCGCACGCCAGGAGCCATGCTCTATGGCCACAACCATACGGATCGCCCCATCTTCAGCTATTTCGTCAATGACAACTGGGGAGGGAACGGAGGTATGACCTGCTGTTGGCGCATTGAGGGCAAAACTCTGAAAGTGGATTGGATATTGGACGTAACTCCAGAACAGATTAAGCAGGGACTTGAAGAAGAAACCTTGTCAGTCGAGCTGCCTAATCCTCCTCGTCAACGGAGTGATCGATATTTACACGTACATTTCTTTCCTGGAAACCAAGTCCGTCTGGCCTGGAGTGCCAATCTGGATACGCCTTATGAAAATTTAAGGGAGGCCCCACCGGTGCCTAATACCAAGGATCAGGAAACAAAATCACAATGAGCACTCGTAATGCTGATCTGGCGGCCGCCGCTAGCGCCCGTTGTGCAAGACCAACCAAGAACTCTCATATCACCACCTGTGAGCGAACCTTACGGATCGGACTCTTTTTCGACGGTTTTGGGCGACATCTGCTGAAAGATATGCAAACCGGCCGAGCTAGCAACGTGGGCAAGATGTTCCTGGCTCATCCTATCGATATGCAGAATAAGGAGCCTGACCCCAACTTTGCCTATCGCAAGGCCTATATCTCAGGCATGGGCGCGGAGTACATCGCAGACCTGACAGTTACCGCCAATGCCGGCGTGGATACCGCTGGCAGCAAGGCAGCCGATGTGCCCAAGGATGTGGCAAAGGACGAAGGGAAAAAGATCCTCAAGGATGTGCTGAAAGGTCATGACTGGTGGGAGCGCTGGAAACGCGACCTGAAGGACCTGGCCAGCGCCCCCTTTAAGGGCCTTAAAGTACTGAAGGGCGCTGTGGTCGACGCCGTGGCTGAAGTCGTACCACCCCTGCGCGACAACCCCATCATGGCTGAGATAGCCAAGACTGGAGCCAATATTCGCATCGATGGCGCCATCGACTACCTGAACGACGAAGTGAGCAAGGTCAAGGCCTTGAGCGGCCCACCGCTGAAGCGTATCGAATTGTCCGTATACGGCTTCGACTACGGCGCCACCCTGGCCCGAGGCTTTCTGTATCGCCTGCTGGAGCGCTGTCTGATCGATGGCGAGGAAGTGGAGTATCAGGGCGCCCAGGTGGTCATTCTGTTCGCCGGCCTGTTCGACGCGGTGGACCGCAGCCGTAGCGATATACCGCTGATCGACGACTATATACCCGTGCCCACCAGTAACGTGCTGGGGGACGCCAATGTCCTGCCCAAGCAGGTCAGGCAGGCGCTGCATCTGGTCGCCGCCCACGAGCGACGCTTTTACCGGCGGGCCAGCCTGCTTGGCAAAGGCAATGCCAAGTGGCGTGAGGAACTGATGCCCGGGGTCAGCGAGGATATCGGTGGCAGCCTGCTGCCCGGCGAGCAGAAACCCAGCGCCGAGCTGGCCCTGGTCAGTCTGCACCGCATGTATCGCGCCGCATTCCAGGCTGGCGCGCCCTTTCCGCATATAGAAGACCTGCGTCTACAAGGTCGAAAACTCAGCAGTTTGTTCACCTTCAACGACCATATCAACGGCAAGACTGCCCTTGGGCTGGTCAAGAAGTACCAGTCGGCCGCCAAGGCCAGCATCGCCCAGCTGAAAAGCCTCAACCTAGGTGACCAAGCGCCCTTCCTCGGCCATATGCGCCTGTATATCCGCTGGCTGGCGTCGATCTCGCGCCCTTATGTGCAGCGCCTGCGGGAGATCGGCGAAGAGGAAGATCGCCTGAACGCCAGCCAGTATGCCGCGGGAAATAGCGCCGGGATGTTTGGCCGCCCGGTGGAAACCCCGGAAAAGAGGCAGGCCCGCCTCAAGCGCATCCAGGAACTGCAAACCGAGCGCGAGACACTAAGGGCACAACTCGGCTGGCTGGAAGATGTCGACAGTGAAGCCCGCAGCATGCGCAGCGGCCGGACGCGGGATGGCTACAGGGCCGCCGGCACACCGCAGCAGATGCTGGTGTGGCAGGTGCTGTTGGAGGAGGAATGGTTCAAGGAACAACTGTCGCCATTGCCGGAGGAAGTGAGCCTGTTGTTCGGCCACTTCATACATGACCAGTTGGTCCAGTCCCTGGCGCAGCGCTCAGCCAAGTCGGTGAGTGGACAATGCTACTTCGATATTCGCGGGATCGATCTGCTGGAGAAAGAAGAGGAAGAAAAGGAAGAAAAGGAGAAAGACAAGAAATAAGTGCATTCAATGCCTGCCCGGAGTCGGGCAAGGCGTTGACGACCTGCAAGGCAGGGGCTTGTGTCCCCTGCCTTCAAGCCCCCGCTGACCCCAAATACGCGTTTCTGCGCAAAGCACATTTCGTCAGGCAGTTTCCCTTCCGCGCAAATCATTAGCCCCCTACTTAATCTCCGATTAATCCCGCCGCCCAAAACTGTACGCGACCGCGCAGCGCAGAATCCCCTGTCGCCCCTCCGCGGCGCGCTCGATGGCGGTTTTGTCGGGCTTATCGGAGAACGCTCATGAACATGCGTATTTTGCTGGTCGGGGCCCTGGCGTTTGCCGGGGTCGTGGGTGTGGCTCAGGCGGACACGGCCCAGGTGCAGCCGGTGCCTTATCACTATGGCATGCCGCTGAAGGTGGCCAAGGTGGTGTCGATGACCGAGCCCGCGACGCCGGAGTGCAAGGTGGTCACCGCAGCCATGACCTTTATCGACAAGGCGGGCAAGCTGGAAGCCATCAGTTACCGCAAGCTGTCGGATGCTTGCAGTTATCAGAACTGAGGACTGCCCTGCTCTATCGCGTGCAAGGTTGCAGGCAGCTTTGTGAGATTCAGGCAGGGATTTTATTCGCGGTGAAGGTCGAGTTTGCGCCTGGCCCGGGATTTATCCAGGCCAGGCAGGCAACACAGGCATTGGCAAAGCCGCCGATCAATGAGCCCTGGATTTCAGGGCGATGGGCTGGCTTCCCGGATGGTTCGCCAGGTCGTAGCGCAACTCGGCGATCAAATCGTTGATTTCCCGGCAGCCGTTGAGGCTCGCCGCATCGATACCGGTGACCACCAGGTCCACGCGGTCGGTTTCATGGTCGCCATAGACTTTCACGGTCATGTGCAGGTCGGGGCTCAGGGTGCACTCGCAGCGTTTGGGCAGGAAGCTGCATTCAATGATATTGCGCAGTTCCAAGGCAGATAAGAACATGGCAGATCTCTCCGTTGGTGCAGTGGCCATTCAATGATGGCAAGAATATCGTCTCGGGATTCCACCCCCGAAATACGGCGTACGGCGTGACTAAACCTCCCTGGAAGAGAAAGCCAATTCCTAGACTAGGCCGTATTTGCGCTTCTACTAAATTCTTTTTTGCTCTGAGTAGTGGGCTTTTTTCACGTGATGCCCCGATACCTCCGTCAGGGGGATGACCTCTTGCGAACGGGTGCGGCCGACTTCTCGCTGATAGTGAATGGAGCATTAAGCGTGCCGTCTTCGTACTCATTGTCATGCCGTGATAAATCATCGGGTTATAAAGCCCCATCGGCGGATCGCGTCGTGCAGATTGCCGGATTTGCCGTTGGTCACCCGGCAATTTGCCGGAGCGAAATGGCCACGGATTGCATGACCGGACCTTCCCCAGTCAAACTGCCCGGCGTTTCAAGCAACGGCTCCCTCCATTGGGAAAGCCGTCGATCAACCTGCAAGGAGGCCTTATGCGCTTTTTTCCTGTTTCCACCGCCATCGCTGTGCTGTTGAGCAGTCTGTCCACCCTGAGCCATGCGGCCAAACTCGAAGACGTGGCGCCCTACCCCAAGGCTGAAGAAGGTTTTGTGCGTCAGGTGATCCACCTGCCCAAGCAGGCCAAGGAAGAGGACTTCAAGGTCGAGGTCCTGGCCGGCAAGACCTTGACCGTCGACTGCAACCGTCAGCGCCTGGGCGGCACCCTGGAAGAGAAGAACCTGGAAGGCTGGGGTTACCCCTACTACCGCCTGGACAAGGTCAGCGGGCCGATGAGCACCTTGATGGCCTGCCCCGAGGGCACCAGCAAGCAGGCGTTCGTGCCGGTGGTCGGCGAAGGCTTCGTGCTGCGCTACAACAGCAAGCTGCCAATCGTGATCTACGCCCCCAAGGACGTCGAAGTGCGCTACCGCCTGTGGTCCGCCGCGGACAAGGTCGAGAAGGCCCGCGCGGAATAACCTGCGCAGCGGCTACATTGCAGGTGGTGTAGCCGCCAAGCCAGGCAAGGCGGTTCATCAGTAGTTCGGCTGGCGAGTGCTTCGCGCTCGTGCGCAGGCTTCGCCAGCGGCTACAGAGGCCCTGCTCCGTTCTTACACCAGCGCCACCGCGCCCAAGGCCGCGCGCTCGGCCACCTGCCCCAGGCGATCGAAGTTGATGTTGGCCCCGGAGTCGATGGCCACCAGGGTTTCGCCCTGCGCCCCGCTGCGGGCCACGTACTGCTTGATCCCGGCCACCGCCAGTGCTCCCGACGGCTCGGTGATGGAGCGGGTATCGTCGTAGATGTCCTTCATCGCGCAGCAGAGCTCGTCGTTGCTGACCGTGATCACCTCGTCCACCAGCACCCGGCACAACTCGAAACAATGGGCGCCGACCTGCGCCACGGCAACGCCGTCGGCGAAGGTGCCGACGCTGGGCAACAGCACCCTTTCCCCAGCCCGCAACGCCTGCTGCAGACAGTTGGAGTGCTCGGACTCGACGCCGACGATGTGCACCTCGGGCCGCAGGTATTTCACATAGGCGGCGATGCCGGCGATCAATCCGCCACCGCCCACCGGGACGAAGATCGCGTCCAGACGCCCGGGATGCTGGCGCAGGATTTCCATGCCCACCGTGCCCTGCCCAGCGATCACGTCCGGGTCGTCGAAGGGCGAGACAAAGGTCTGGCCGCTACGCTCGGCCAGTTGCAGGGCATGGGCCAGGGCGAAGGGAAAGCTCTCGCCCTGCAGCACCGCCTCGGCGCCACGACTGCTGACGCCCTGCACTTTCAGCTGCGGCGTGGTGGAAGGCATGACGATGGTCGCCTTGATCCCCAGCTCCCGCGCCGCCAGCGCCACGCCCTGAGCGTGATTGCCGGCGGAGGCGGTGATCACCCCGTGGCGCTTTTGCTCGTCGCTGAGTTGCACCAGCTTGTTGTAGGCGCCGCGGATCTTGAAGGAAAAGGTCGGTTGCAGGTCCTCGCGCTTGAGCAGCACCTGGTTGCCCAGCGCCGCCGACAGGGCCGGCGCCGGCTGCAATGGCGTGCGCACCGCCAGGTCGTAGACCGGCGCCGCGAGAATCTTCTTCACGTAGTGCTCAAGCAGGTCCAGTTGCGTGTCGGGCTCGGCGGGATGGTTCATACGGCTCTCCTGGCTGTGTTGAAAGCCCCGGAGACAGAAAGAAAAAACCCGCCTCTAGGGCGGGTTGGGTGCAGTCGTCAGCAAGCCCGCCAATCAGGAATGGCGGTAATAATGCTTGGCTGGGAACGCAATGCGGAAAAAGTCATGGCCAGAAAATTAACCGGCGGGTCGCTGGTGCGTCAATGGCCAATGGCAAGTCGAGCTATCTGCCATTTGCCGAAAAATATACGAAACGTATATGCTTCGTATATTTACCAGGACAGAAACCCCGTGGGCATCGTCAAGATTTCAGATCAACTGCATGAACAGATCCGCGTCGCCAGCGACGCCATGGATCGCTCCATCAACGCCCAGGCCGAGTTCTGGATCAAGATCGGCCTGCTGGCCGAGCTCAATCCGCACCTGGCCTACAACGACCTGATCAACAAACTGCTGCTGAACAAAAGCGACCTGATCCGGGGGCGCAGCGCATGACCCAGGCCCTGATCAAGACCCCGCAACAACTGGCGCTGATGCGCGAGTCCGGGCGCCTGCTGGCGACGGTGTTCAGCTTTCTCGACGATCTGGTCGCGCCCGGCCTTTCAACCATGGAGCTGGACACGGCCGTGGAGCGCTTTATCCGCCACGACCTGGGCGCCCGTCCGGCCAGCAAGGGCCAGTACAACTACCCCTACTCGATCAACACCTCGATCAACGAGGTGGTGTGCCATGGCATGCCCCATGAGAAGGCCATCCTCAAGGACGGCGACATCATCAATATCGACATTACCCTGGAAAAGAACGGCTTTATCGCCGACTCCAGCAAGATGTACCTGATTGGCAACGTCAGCCCCAAGGCCCAGCGCCTGGTGAGCACTACCTTCGAGGCGATGTGGGAAGGCATCAAGGTGGTCCGCCCCGGCGCGCGCCTGGGCGATATCGGCCATGCCATCCAGAAACACGCCGAAACCCGGGGCTACAGCGTGGTGCGCGAGTACTGCGGCCATGGCATCGGCCGGCAGATGCACGAAGAACCGCAGGTCCTGCATTTCGGCCGCCCCGGCACCGGCCTGGAGCTGCGCGAAGGCATGGTGTTCACCATCGAGCCGATGATCAACCAGGGCAGCGCCCGGGTGCGCGGCCTGAAAGACGGCTGGACCGTGGTCACCCGCGACAACGGCCTGTCGGCGCAGTGGGAGCACACGGTGGCGGTGACCCGCGACGGCTTTGAGGTACTGACCCTGCAATCGGCCTGAAACCTCAGGCGCACTTGCCGTTGCCACCGGCCAGGCGCCTGAGCCCGAGCACCATCCCCCCTGCCCCCAGCAGCATCGCCACGAGGAACAGCGGGTAGGCAATCCACCACGGGGTGCCGGCGGTCATCATGCTGAACTCGGACATGCCACCGATGCTGGCGATCAGGTTCAGCGGCAGGAACACCACGTTGATCAGGGTCAGTTTGCGTAACAGGCCGTTCATGTTGTTGTTCATCAGGTTGCCGCGCGCGTCGATCAGCCCGGAAAACACCGTCGAATAGATCTCCGCCTGCTTGTAGCACTGGTTGTTCTCGATGATCAGGTCGTCGATCAGGCCGACGGCCTCGGCGCTGAAATGCGCCTTCTCGGCGTGGTTGCGCAGCCGGGTCAGCACCGCGCCGTTGCTGTGAATGGCGTTGATGTAATAGATCAGGCTTTCGCTGAGGTTGAACATCTGGATCAGGTGGCGGTTTTCCATCGAGTCGTTGAACTGCTGCTGCAACTCACGGGCGACCATCTTGATCACCTTGAGGTGCCCCAGGTAGTGATGGATGTTGGTGGACAGCAGGTCCAGCAACACATCCAGGGGGCTATTCAGGGCCTGCCGCGCGCCCAGGCCGCTGAGCTGGCTGTCGTCGTGGGCGATCACCAGCAGGCGTTGCGGGGAAAACAGCAGGCCGCAGGACGACACCTCGAACGACAGGCTGCCGCCGCCGGAGTAGTTCTCCGGGCGTTTCCAGATCAGGAACAGGTTGTCCGGGTGAAACTCTATGCGCGACACCTCGTCCGGGTCCAGCGCCGAGGCCAGGGCGTGTTCGTCGAGCTTGAAGCCGGTGCGCAGCAGATCGCGCTCGGCGGGGTCCGGATTGCTGAACAGCATCACTTCGGCGTCCAGGCGCTCCACCGGCAGCAGGCGGCCCTGGCTCAACTGGTAGCTCTTGATCATCGACCGTTCACCAGGCCTGCCCGCGGCGCTTGAGCTCCAGGCGGCGGACGAACTCCTCGAGCACCAGGGAATACAGGTCGTCGCGCAGGTAGGCATCTTCGATGCCGGCGTCCAGGTTGGGGTTGTCGTTGACTTCGATCACCACCACCTTGTCGCCGGACTGCTTGAGGTCGACGCCGTACAGGCCGTCGCCGATCAGGTTGGCGGTCTTCACCGCCAGTTCCACCACCGCCCGCGGCGCCTCGTGGACCGCCAGGGTGCGGCATTCGCCGTTGATATCCTGGCCCTTGGCCTTGTGGTTGTAGATCTGCCAATGGCCCTTGGACATGAAGTACTGGCAGGCGAAGATCGGCTTGCGGTTGAGCACGCCGATGCGCCAGTCGTACTCGGTGTAGAAAAACTCCTGGGCCAGCAGCAACACCGAATGCTCGAACAGCTCGGCGGTGGCTTCCAGCAGCGCCTGCTGGCTCTCGACCTTGATCACCCCGCGGGAGAAACAACCGTCGGGAATCTTCAGCACCAAGGGGAAACCCAAACGCTCGCCGACCCGCTCGAAGTCTTCCGGTCGTTCCTTGTAGAGAATCTCGGTGGCGGGCATGCCCAGCTGGTGGCTTTTCAGCAGATCGGTCAGGTAGACCTTGTTGGTGCAGCGCAGGATCGAGGCCGGGTCGTCCATCACCACCAGGCCCTCGCTTTCGGCCTTCTTGGCGAAGCGGTAGGTGTGGTTGTCGACGCTGGTGGTCTCGCGGATCAGCAAGGCGTCGTACTCGGCGATACGCGAGTAATCCTTCTTCTCGATCAGTTCGACGTCGATGCCCAGGCCCTTGCCGACCCGGACAAAATTCTCCAGCGCCCGGGCGTTGGAAGGTGGCAAGGCTTCCTGCGGGTCATGCAGGATCGCCAGGTCATAGCGGGCCAATCTTTTCGAGCGCGGCATGCGCCAGATCTTGCGACTGAAACTGTCCAGGGAATGGGCAAATTGATCTTCCTGGTCTTCGCGCAACTTATGTAAGGCACCGGACTTCACGCCTTCGATATGCCAACCGTTAGTTCGTTTGAAGTCCACCAGCAATATCGGACAAGGAAAGACTTCGAATAACTGTCGCGCCAACTCCTGTAACGGTTCGATATGAGTCTTGCCGAAGTACAGGGTCAGGGTAAAACCTTCGGTATCGCTGTAAAGATGATTGCTCAGGGCCTTTTCCAGGGTTTTATCCAGGTCGTCCAGGGCCAGGCCATAGAGCGATTTGCGGGTCAGTTCGCTGATGGTGCGTACCGAGGGAATCACCTTGTGCCCCCGCGCCTCGGCCAGCAGCGAGCAGTAGTAACCGTGGCCCAGATACTTGTAGCTGCGACACAGGTTGATCACCTGGACCCGCTTGCCGGGCTGGGTTTCACGGGTCTGTTCCAGATACTCCTGAGCGCTGAGGATGTCTTCGCTGGGGAAGTAGGAGGCCCAATCTTCCTTGCGCTCGACAATAATCAGCAACTGACTGGAAGTTTCACTCATCGCTGAAAAATAATTAACCGGAGCTATTGTCGCCGGCAGACTTTGCTCGGATACTCCACGCCAATGACCTTGTACCGCTGACATAATGTTTGATCCGCTTAAGAACAAGACCTTTTCTATTAAGCACGAACTTTTTTGAAAGTCTCGTTTCGTTACGCAACTTTTACGGCGGTTATATGGATCTTGTCTTTCGCATTGCCACACCTGAGGACTTGCCTGCTTTAGTGCGACTGGAACAGCAGTGTTTCACCACCGATCGCCTGACGGCGCGCAGCTTCCAGTGGATGATCAGCCGCGCCCATGCGTGCCTGATCGTCGCCGAGCAGGCGCAACAACTGCTGGGTTATGCCCTGGTGCTGTTCCATCGCGGGACCTCCCTGGCCCGCCTGTACTCGATCGCCATCGCGGTCGAGGCCCGCGGGTCGGGCCTGGGCAAGCGCCTGCTGGAGCGGATCGAAGCCCGCGCGCGGGAGCATGACTGCGCCTACCTGCGGCTTGAGGTGCGCAGCGACAACCCGACGGCCATCGCCCTGTACGAACGCAGCGGCTACCGGCGCTTCGCCGTGCTGCACGACTACTACGAGGACCACGCCGATGCCCTGCGCCTGGAAAAGCGCATCTTGCAGCATCGCGAAACCCGCACCATCCGCGTGCCCTATTACCAGCAGACCACCGACTTCACTTGCGGCCCGGCCTGCCTGCTGATGGCCATGGCCGCGCTGCAACCCGGGCGCGCCCTGGAGCGCCGTGAAGAACTGCAGCTGTGGCGCGAGGCGACCACCGTGTTCATGACCTCCGGCCACGGCGGCTGCAGCCCCCAGGGGCTGGCGCTGGCCGCGTGGCGCCGGGGCTTCAGGGTCAGGCTGCAGGTCAATACCCGGGGGCCGCTGTTTCTCGGCGGGGTGCGCGACGAGCATAAAAAAGACGTCATGCGCCTGGTGCATGAGGAGTTCTGCGCCCAGCTGGATAGCAGCGACGTCTTGCAGGTGCTGGGCGGCCCGCTGGACCTGCCGAAGCTGCTGGCCGACGGCGGCCAGCCCCTGGTGCTGATCAGCAGCTACCGCCTGACCCGCTCCAAGGCCCCGCATTGGGTGATGGTCACCGACTGCGACGAAGACTTCGTCTACCTGCACGATCCCGATGTCGACCACAGCCAGCACCGCCAGCCAATGGATTGCCAGCACCTGCCGGTGAGCCACGGCGAATTCGCCAAGATGTGCCGTTTCGGCAGCGGCAAGCTGCAGGCGGCGGTGATCCTCTACCCGGCCGCAGTGCCTCTGTAGGAGCGAAGCTTGCTCGCGATAGCCGCGAAGCGGCGATTCATCCTGCCAACACGCGTTATCGTTGAAGATTTTTTCGCGAGCAAGCTTCGCTCCTACAGAAGAAGGGCCGGGGTTATTCCAGGCCAACCTTGTACAGCCTGCCCTTGTCCTCGTCGGTCAGCACATACAGATAACCGTCCGGCCCCTGGCGCACGTCGCGGATGCGCTCTTTGAGCTCGCCCAGCAGGCGCTCCTCGTGGCCCACCTTGTCGCCGTCGAATTGCAGGCGGATCAGCTCCTGGGACGCCAGGGCGCCGATGAACAGGTTGTGTTGCCAGGCCTTGAAGCGGTCGCCGTCGTAGAAGGCCATGCCGCTGATGCCGGGGGATTTCTCCCAGACATGCCGCGGGCCCACGGTGCCTGGGGCAGTCTTGCCCTCGGCTTCAGGAATCGGCGCACCGGAATAGTTGATGCCGTGGGTCGCCAGGGGCCAGCCGTAGTTCTTGCCACGCTCGATCAGGTTGATTTCGTCGCCGCCCTTGGGCCCGTGCTCGTTATCCCACAGGGTGCCGCTCCAGGGGTTGAGCGCCGCACCCTGGGGGTTGCGGTGGCCGTAGGACCAGATCTCCGGGCGCACGCCCGGCTGGCCGACAAAGGGGTTGTCCTGCGGGATCCGGCCATCCGGATACAGGCGCACGATCTTGCCTTGCAACTTGTCCAGGTCCTGGGCGGTCGGGCGCTCGTTGTTTTCCCCCAGGGTGATAAACAGGTAGCCGTCGCGGTCGAACACCAGGCGCGAACCGAAATGGTTACCGGTGGAGAGCTTGGGCGCCTGGCGGAAAATCACCTGGAAATCCTTGAGCGTCTTCAGGTCCTCGGACAGCCGTCCGCGCCCCACCGCCGTCCCCGCCGTGCCGCCCTCGCCGCCACCTTCGGCGTAGGACAGGTAGACCAGGCGGTCCTGCTTGAAGTCCGGCGACAGCACCACGTCCAACAAGCCGCCCTGGCCCTTGGCCCAGACCTGCGGCACGCCGTCCAGGGGCGCCGAGAGCTTGCCGTCGGCGCCGACCAGCCGCAGGTTGCCTGGGCGCTCGGTCACCAGGATGCCCTGGCGGTCCGGCAGGAACGCCAGGGCCCAGGGGTGGTCCAGGCCCTCGACCAGCGGGGTCACGCTGAGGGGGCCCAGCTCGCTCTGCAACTGTTGGCTGGGGGCGGCCGCGAGCGGTAGCGCGCTGCTCAGAACAAGGCTGGCACAGACGGTTGCCAAGAGGGTTTTACGCAACATGCACAATTCCTTCTGTCGATAAAAAGGGTTCCGCCCGGGGCCGGCATCGGCCTCGGGCGGTCAGCGTTTATCGCTGCTGTTGGTTACGCGGTGGGGTCACGGGTGTCGGATCGATGATCCGTGGCTGGGTGATGGTGCGCGGGTAACCGTTGCCGATACCGCCGTTCTCCAGGGTCGGAGGGCGTTGCACGGGTACTGGATTAACCCCACGGACAGCCGGGGTGCTGGGCTGGGTGCCCTGCATGCTGTTGGGGTTGGCCCGGCGTATCGGGCTGTTGTAGGGGTTGTTGTTACTGCCGGGCAGGTTCTGCGCCAACAGCATGGCGGACGTTGGGCTGCTGTCCGGATGCGCCGCCTGAGGCGCGGCGAACGCCACGGCGCTGGCCCCGCTCATCAGTGCAAAAGCGACAAGAGCGCGAAGCAGATTGTTCATGGCGACCCTCTTGGATGGCGACGAGTTATCGCATTCGAGTCCAGGCTACGTCGCGCGTTCGGCCTTGTTAATTAAATAATCCGCCAGACATGTAACACGAGTTATCGGCTTGCCCTATGCAGGCCGGCACCCCGGGGAAACTTTCGCGCCGCGCCACGGGTCACCTGAAAACCAGTCGCTGCATGGCGATTCCACAGTCAATACGGGGACAGGCTCATGGCACGGGCAATCTGGAAAGGCGCGATCAGTTTCGGTCTGGTTCACATTCCGGTGGCGCTGGTCTCGGCGACCTCCTCCCAGGGCGTGGACTTCGACTGGCTGGACCAGCGCACCATGGACCCGGTGGGTTACAAGCGGGTCAACAAAGTCACCGGCAAGGAAGTCGGCAAGGAACATATCGTCAAGGGCGTGGCCTACGAAAAAGGCCGCTATGTGCTGCTCAGCGAGGACGAAATCCGCTCGGCCCACCCGCTGTCGACCCAGACCATCGACATCTTCGCCTTCGTTGACAGCCAGCAGATCCCGCTGCAGAACATCGACACCCCCTACTTCCTGGCCCCCGACAAGCGTGGCGGCAAGGTCTATGCGCTGCTGCGCGAAACCCTGCAGAGCACCTCGAAAGTCGCCCTGGCCCTGGTGGTGCTGCACACCCGCCAGCATCTGGCGGCGCTGATGCCGCTGGAGTCGGCGCTGGTGCTGGTGATGCTGCGCTGGCCGGCCGAGGTGCGCAGCCTCGACGAACTGGCCCTGGGGCCGGAGGTGACTCACCCGGACCTGGCCAAGGGCGAACGGGACATGGCCAGGCGCCTGGTGGCGGACATGAGCACCGATTGGCAGCCGGAGGAATACCGCGACAGCTTCACCGACAAAATCATGGCCCTGGTGGAGAAAAAGGCCCAGGCCGGCAAGATCGAGGACGTGGAAAGCAGTACCGGCGAAGAGCAACGCAAGAGCGCCGATGTCATCGACCTGACCGAGATGCTCAAGCGCAGCCTGGGCGGCAAGTCCAGGAGCAAGGCGCCCGCTAGCCCGGACAAACCCGGCAAGACCAGGAAAACCACGAAGAGCTCCCGCGCCTGAACCACGCGGTTCGCCATACGAGGTAGTCGGTCATGGCCAAATCCCTGAGTGAATACCAGCGCAAGCGCAACTTCGCGATCACCTCGGAGCCGGCGGCGGACAAACCCTCCGCCAAGTCCACCTCGGCCCTGCGTTTCGTGATCCAGAAGCACGATGCGCGCAATCTGCATTACGACTTTCGCCTGGAACTGGGCGGCAGCCTGAAAAGCTGGGCGGTGCCCAAGGGCCCGAGCCTGGACCCCAGGCAAAAACGCCTGGCGGTGCATGTCGAAGACCACCCGCTGAGCTATGGCAATTTCGAAGGCAGCATCCCCGCCGGGCAATACGGCGCCGGCGACGTGATCGTCTGGGACCATGGCGTCTGGCAACCCCATGACGACCCCGCCGCCAGCTACCGGGCGGGCAAGCTCAAGTTCACCCTGATCGGCGAGAAGCTTGGCGGCGACTGGACCCTGGTGCGCACCCATATGCGCGGCAGCGGCGACAAGGAACAGTGGCTGCTGATCAAGGAGCAGGATGCCCAGGCGCGACCGAGCGACGAGTACGACGTGGTCCGGGCCCTGCCCAGAAGCGTGCTCAGCGGTGCCACGGTGGGCGACAGCACGGCCGCCAGCACCAAACCCCAGGCCGCAAAAAAAGCCGCGAAGAAACCATCGGGGAAAAAAGCCGTGGTCCTGCCGCAAAGCCTGGCGCCGCAGCTGGCAACCCTGGTGGACAAGGCGCCCAGCGGCGACTGGCGCTACGAGATCAAGTTCGACGGCTACCGGATCCTGGCGCGAATCCAGGACGACGAGGTGCGCCTGCTGACCCGCAACGGCCACGACTGGACCAGCCGCCTGCCCCAGCAAGCCAAGGCCCTGGCCGCCCTGAAGCTCAAGGACAGCTGGCTGGACGGCGAAATGGTAGTGCTCAACGACGAAGGCCTGCCGGACTTCCAGGCGCTGCAGAACGCCTTCGATATCGGCCGCAGCGTGGACATCATCTATTACCTGTTCGATGCGCCTTTTCTGCAGGGCGAGGACTTGCGCGAAACGCCGGTGGAGGAACGCCGTCAGGCCCTCAAGCAGGCGCTCGGGCGCAAATCGAGCAAGGTCCTGCGCTTTTCCGAAGCCTTTGCCGCCCACCACCAGGACGTCCTCGAAAGTGCCTGCGCCCTGTCCCTCGAGGGAGTGATCGGCAAGCGGGCCGGCAGCCCCTATGTGTCGCGCCGCAGCGCCGACTGGATCAAGCTCAAATGCCGGCTGCGCCAGGAGTTCGTGGTGGTCGGCTATACCCGCCCGCAAGGTTCGCGCAGCGGTTTTGGCGCCCTGCTGCTGGGGGTCAACGACGCGAGCGGGCTGGTGTACGCCGGCCGGGTCGGCACCGGTTTCGACCAGAAGACCTTGAAGCAGCTGCATGAGCGGATGCAGGAACTTGAGCGGGATTCATCGCCTTTGGCCAAGCCCCTGACCGCGGCCCAGGCCCGCGGCGTGCACTGGATCGAACCGCAACTGGTGGCCGAAGCCGAGTTCGCCGAGTGGACCCGCGAACAGGTGGTGCGCCAGGCGGCGTTCATCGCCCTGCGCAGCGATAAGCCGGCCAGCGAAATCGTCCGCGAGCAGCCGCAGACCTCCAAGGCCGTCGAAACCCGCAGCCGGAGCACGCCCGCCCGTTCGGATAAGGCGGCCGCTCACAGCGTCGCCGGGGTCAAGATCACCCACCCGGATCGGGTCATCGACAAGCAGTCTGGCACCACCAAACTGCAACTGGCGCAGTTCTACGCCAGCATCGACCAGCAGATCCTGCCGCACCTGCGCGACCGCCCGGTGTCCTTGCTGCGGGCCCCTGAAGGGGTGGAAGGCGAGCAGTTTTTCCAGAAACATGCCGAGCACCTGGCCATCCCCCATATCCGCCACCTCGACCCGGCGCTGGACCCCGGCCACGCGCGCCTGATGGAAATCGACAGTACTGCGGCGCTGATCGGCGCGGTGCAGATGGGCACCATCGAGTTGCACACCTGGGGCGCGACCCACGACCAGATCGAAACCCCGGACCTGTTCGTGCTCGACCTCGACCCGGACCCGGCCCTGCCCTGGAAAAGCATGCTGGAAGCCACCCAACTGACCCTGTCGGTGCTCGATGAGCTGGGCCTGCAGGCCTTCCTGAAAACCAGCGGCGGCAAAGGCATGCACCTGATCGTGCCGCTGGCGCGCAAGGCCGACTGGGAAACGGTCAAGGGTTTCGCCAAGGCCATCGCGCAATTCATGGCGCAGCAGTTGCCGGAGCGCATCACCGCGACCATGGGCCCGAAAAACCGGGTCGGCAAGATCTTCGTCGATTACCTGCGCAATACCCGTGGCGCCAGCACCGTGGCCGCCTATTCGGTACGGGCCCGCCCCGGGCTGCCGGTCTCGGTGCCTATCGCGCGGGATGAGCTGGGCGATGTCCGGCATGCCCAGCAGTGGAATGTGGCGAACCTGAGTCAGCGCCTGGAGGCCTTGACCGAGGATCCGTGGCACGGCTACGCCCATCGGCAGCGGATCACCGCGAAGATGTGGCAGCAATTGGGGGCGGACAAGCCTTGAGGAAATGATTGCGGGCAAGCCTCGTTCCTGCAGAGCCCATGCAGGAGCGAGGCTTGCCCGCAATCAGCGATTCGCCGTGCGGCAAATCAGATGAAGATGAACAGCAGCAACAGCGCAGCGAAGATCGCCCACTTTTCCAGGTAATAAAGCTTGCGGTTGCGCTTTTTCAGCTCTTTACCGCGCAGGCGGATCTTGTACAGCTTGGTGAAGGCGCGGTTCAGGCCCCCGGTGCGGTCGCCGGCATCGTTGGGCGAACCGGCGGCGGCCATCACGGTGCGGCTGAACCAGCGGTTGAAGGCGGCGGCCCAGCGGTACTTCATCGGCCGCTCGACGTCACAGAACAGGATGATGCGGTTCTGCTCGGTGGTGTTTTCCGCGTAGTGGATGTAGGTCTCGTCGAACATCACCGCTTCGCCGTCGCGCCAGTGATAGTGCTCACCGTCGACATTGATGTAGCAACCGGCGCTGTTGGGCGTTTCCAGGCCCAGGTGGTAACGGTAGGAACCGGCATAAGGGTCGCGGTGGCGCACCAGTTTCGAACCCGGCGGCAGTTCGGCGAACATCGCCGCCTTGATCGAGCCGATGCTTTGCACCAGTTCGGTGGTCCGTGGGCACAGCTTCATCGCCGAAGGATGGCTGTCGCCGTACCACTTGAGGTAGAAGCGCTTCCAGCCGGTCTTGAAGAATGAGTTGAAGCCGACGTCGTCGTACTGCTCCGAACGCTTGATCTCCCCGGCCCTGAGCAGGCTCTGGCCCTCGGCGCGGATTTCTTCCCAGTGGGCCTGCAACGGGCTCAGGTCGGGAAAGTCGGCCGGATCGAGGTACGGGCGGTTGGGGATCTTCGAGAACAGATAAAGGAAGCAGTTGATCGGGGCCAGGAAGGTCGAGTGATCACTCAGCTGGCGGCCCAGTTTATGGCGCACGCGACCACGCAGGTGCACATACGCGATGGATAAAACGTAAACAGCGGCAATGATGAGTTTCACGGAAATCGTCACATGTCAGAAGAGAACATACTGCGCCCCCACGTAGGCCACCTGGGCCGGGGTCATATGCAGCGTCCGAAAGCGATAAGAGGTCCTGAAGGCACGTCCCTGAGCCCATGCCAATGATGGCATGTGGCAACTGGTCGGCATTTTAGCCACAGTTTGTAACCAAAGGTTAACTCCGATTTGTGAAAATGTGTCCGTCCGCTATTCCACGACTTAAGTCGCATTGCCCGGAACAAATCCGCAGCGGCGATTTTTACAATGCCTGACGCTTACCGGCCTGGATGAAAAATCCGTGGGTCACTGTCATACAACTGCCGGCGCACATATGCGACAATGCGCGCCAAATTCCAACATGACCTCCCACCTTTATTGCCCAGCAACTTGGCCATAGCGTCCAGATGTTGCTGTCTACTTATGCTCGCTGGCTCGACCCTGGCTCGACCCTGGCGAAATGGAAAAGCTCCAGAATGCCCCGGGAATGGCCCAAGAGCCCACACGATGCTCGCAACCCCTTGATAGGTAAAGTAATTGATCTCCACAGCTAACATCACGATGCAGTTCGGCGCCAAGCCGCTATTCGAGAACGTTTCGGTCAAGTTCAACGGCGGCAACCGCTATGGCCTGATCGGCGCCAACGGTTGCGGCAAGTCGACTTTCATGAAAATCCTCGGCGGCGACCTCGAGCCGTCCGGTGGCCAGGTCATGCTGGAGCCGAACGTTCGCCTGGGTAAATTGCGCCAGGACCAGTTCGCCTACGAAGAATTCACCGTGATCGACACCGTGATCATGGGTCACGAAGAGCTGTGGAAGGTCAAGGCCGAGCGCGATCGCATCTACTCGCTGCCGGAAATGAGCGAAGAAGACGGCATGGCCGTGGCCGAGCTGGAAACCGACTTCGCCGAGATGGACGGCTACACCGCCGAGTCCCGCGCCGGTGAACTGCTGCTGGGCCTGGGCATTCCCCTGGAACAGCATTTCGGTCCGATGACCGAAGTGGCTCCGGGCTGGAAGCTGCGGGTCTTGCTGGCCCAGGCGCTGTTCTCCGATCCGGAAGTGCTGCTGCTCGACGAACCGACCAACCACCTGGACATCAACACCATCCGCTGGCTGGAAACGATTCTGACGGCGCGTAACAGCACCATGATCATCATTTCCCACGACCGTCACTTCCTCAACAGCGTCTGCACCCACATGGCCGACCTGGACTACGGCGAGCTGCGCCTGTTCCCGGGCAACTACGACGAGTACATGACCGCGGCGACCCAGTCCCGCGAGCAACTGCTGTCGGACAACGCCAAGAAGAAAGCCCAGATCGCCGAGCTGCAGACCTTCGTCAGCCGCTTCTCGGCCAACGCCTCGAAAGCCAAGCAGGCCACCTCCCGCGCCAAGCAGATCGACAAGATCCAGCTGGCCGAGGTCAAGCCATCGAGCCGCGTCAGCCCGTTCATCCGCTTCGAACAGACCAAGAAGCTGCACCGCCAGGCCGTGACCATCGAGCAGATGTCCAAGGGCTTCGACGGCAAGACCCTGTTCAAGAACTTCAGCTTCACCGTCGAAGCCGGCGAGCGCGTGGCGATCATCGGCCCGAACGGTATCGGCAAGACCACCCTGCTGCGCACCCTGATGGGCGAGCTGACCCCGGACGCCGGTTCGGTGAAGTGGACCGAAAGCGCGGAGCTGGGCTACTACGCCCAGGACCACGCCCATGACTTCGAAGACGACGTCAGCCTGTTCGACTGGATGGGCCAGTGGACCCAGGGCGAGCAGATCATCCGTGGCACCCTGGGCCGCATGCTGTTTTCCAACGACGAGATCCTCAAGTCGGTCAAGGTCATCTCCGGTGGTGAGCAAGGTCGCATGCTGTTCGGCAAGCTGATCCTGCAAAAGCCCAACGTACTGGTGATGGACGAACCGACCAACCACCTGGACATGGAATCCATCGAGGCGCTGAACCTGGCGCTGGAAAACTACCCGGGCACGCTGATTTTCGTCAGCCACGACCGGGAGTTCGTGTCGTCCCTGGCCACTCGCATCATCGAGCTGAGCCCGAACGGCGTGACCGACTTCAGCGGCACCTACGACGACTACCTGCGCAGCCAGGGCGTGGTGTTCTAAGGAACGCCCGCTGGTTGCCAGTCTGCAAGCCCCGTCCTGGTGACGGGGCTTTTTTATGCCTTATATAAAAGCAGCGACTCGCGCTGAGCTGGTCCCTGGTACCGCAAATACCCGGCCATAAAGAAATCGTTAGCCTGCTTCCTTTTATTTCCGGCCCGCGCCATGATGCGGTTCTCCAACCGCCCGCCCGCGAACGAGCCCTCATGTCTGCGCAACAACAGCCCGTGCCCAGCTCCATGGCGATCACCCTGCAGATCGTCTCTATCGTCTTCTATACCTTTATCGCGTTTCTCTGCATCGGCCTGCCGATCGCGGTGCTGCCGGGTTACGTCCACGGCGAACTGGGCTTCAGCGCGGTGGTGGCCGGGCTGACCATCGGCTCGCAGTACCTGGCCACCCTCCTCAGCCGGCCCATGGCCGGGCGCCTGTCGGACAACATCGGCACCAAACGGGCGATCGTCTACGGCCTGGCGGGGATTTTCCTCAGCGGGCTGCTGACCCTGGCGTCCACCCTCCTGCAAACATTGCCGCTGCTCAGCCTGAGCGTCCTGTTGCTGGGACGTTTGCTGCTGGGAGTGGCCCAGGGCCTGATCGGCGTGGGCACCATCAGCTGGTGCATGGGCCAGGTCGGCGCCGAGCACACCGCGCGCTCGATTTCCTGGAACGGCATCGCCTCCTATGGCGCGATTGCCATCGGCGCGCCGCTGGGGGTGGTGATGGTCGCCGACTACGGTTTCGAAAGCCTGGGGCTGGCCCTGTCGCTGCTGGCAGCCCTGGCCCTGCTGCTGATCCGCAACAAGCCATCGGTGCCGGTGATCCGCGGCGAGCGCCTGTCGTTTCGCGCGGTGTTCGGCCGTATCGCGCCGTACGGCGCCGGCCTGAGCCTGGCGTCCATCGGCTACGGCACCCTGACCACCTTTATTACCCTGTTCTACCTCAGCCGCGGCTGGACCGGCGCGGCCTATTGCCTGACGGTATTCGGCATCTGCTTCATCCTCTCGCGCCTGCTGTTCATCTCCAGCATCAACCGGTTTGGCGGTTATCGCGCGGCCATCGCCTGCATGAGCATCGAGACCCTGGGCCTGATCCTGCTGTGGCTGGCGCCATCGACGGCGTTCGCCATGATCGGCGCCGGGCTCGCCGGCTTCGGCCTGTCGCTGGTGTACCCGGCGCTGGGGGTGGAAGCGATCAAGCAGGTGCCCAGCACCAGCCGCGGCGCCGGCCTGAGCGCCTACGCGGTGTTTTTCGACCTGGCGCTGGCGATTGCCGGGCCCTTGATGGGCGCGGTGGCGTTGAACCTGGGGTATTCGTGGATTTTCTTCTGCGCGGCGCTGCTGTCGCTCGGCGCCCTGGGCCTGACCCTGCTGCTCAAGCGCCGGGCCGACGGCTGATTCACTGATCCGCGGTCTGCATCCCGGCCCGGCTCGGCTTGCCCAGGGCCTGGGCAAAGAAGCGGCCGGCCTCGGCGATCAGATTGCGGTGGATGTCCTCGCGGTCGACGCCATCGGCGTCAGTACACAAGGCCGGCATGCTCAGCAACTGCTCCTCGGTGCACGGCGCCATGAACACGAAGTGCCCGGCCCCGGCCAACAACCTGAAGTCCGGCGCGACCGGCAGCTTGCGGGCCAGGGCCGCGGCGTTCTTGTCCAGGGCCACCAGCTTGTCGACGTCGCCGCTGTACAGCAGCACCGGCACATGCACGCCGGACAGGGTCTGGCGCCCGAACTTGAGGCTCAGCGGCGCCATCAGCAGCAAGGCATGGACCCGCGGGTCGGCGACCGGTTGCAGGTCGTCGCGATCGACGATCAGCTCGCCCTGGGTATTGCAGGCATCGTGATCGTCAGGGCGCTCCTGGCAGTAGCGGCGCAGGCGGTCCAGGTCGGGGGTCGCTCCGGACAGGATCAACGCGGTTTCGCCGCCGGCCGAGTAACCGATGACCCCGACCTGCCCGGCGTTGACGAAAGGCGACAGCATCGGGTCGGCCAGGGTCGCGGTGATGGCTTCGGAAATCTGGATCGGCCGGCCATAGAGATTGCTCAGGGTCCCCAGCCGGCTGTGATCCTTGTAGTTGTCGCCCGGATGAATCACCGCCACCACCACGAAGCCCTTGCGCGCCAGCGAGGTGGCCAGGTCGTGCAGGGCCAGCGGCGTGCCGGTATTGCCGTGGGACAGCATCAACAGCGGAAAACGACCGATGGCGACCTTCGAATCCCGGGAGGCGGCGATCTGATAACCCTCGACCTTGCTGCTGTGTTCGATGCCGGTGGAGGGATAGAAGGCAATGGCGCGCATCGGCTGCTGGTCCAGCGGGTCGAGAAAACTCATCTCGTGGAAGCCCACGCTCCAGTGCGGATGGGGCGCGGGCGCGGCGTGCACGATAATCGGGCCGCCGAGCAGGCAGATCAGTGACATTGCCCAAAGACGCATCATGGATGCACCACCTTCCCTACCTGATGAAAACGCCGGTTCATTGCTTCACTGGCCAGGAATTCGCTGGCCTGTTGCCTGGAGCTGTCGGGCCTGGTCAAGCCACTGCATAACCCGAGCCAGAACAAATAGCGCGAACGCGAAAAACTCCGTATTCCGCTGCCTGGAGGGCATCAGAATACAGAGTTTAAAGGGCCTTGCCTGGGGCGTAAGCGACTTTTACACAAGCCTTACGCGGCGGCGAAAAGTTGCTCGCTGATGTGCGCCTGGGCGTCGCTCAGGGCCTTATTGCGGACTTCGTCGCCATAAGCCAGGCCGTGGGCGCGGACGAATTCGATGTCGGTGATGCCGAGGAAGCCGAACAGCACTTTCAGGTAGTCCTCGTGAGCCACGCCAGTGGCCTGGCCAACATGCAGGCCGCCCGCGGTGGAGACCACCACGACTTTCTTGCCACCGCACAGGCCTTCAGGGCCGGCTTCGGTGTAGCGGAAGGTCTGGCCGGCGACGGCGATGCGGTCGATCCAGGCCTTGAGTTGGGTCGGGATGGTGAAGTTGTACATAGGCGCGGCGATCACTACCGCGTCGGCGGCCTGGAATTCGGCGAGGGTCGAAGCGCTCAGCTCGGCTTCGTGCTGCTGGGCAGCGTTGCGCACTTCGGCCGGGGTACCGGCGGCCATCAGGGTGGCGGAGCTGAAATGGCTGATGGCGTCGGCGGCCAGGTCGCGGTAGGTCACTTCAACGCTGGCATCGGCGTTTTTCCAGGCCTTGACCACGCTTTCGCTCAACTGACGGGAAGCCGAGTTGTCACCAAGGATGCTCGAATCGATATGCAACAGTTTCATCTGGGATTCTCCAAGTGAGGATCGCCACCGGGCGATCAATTGAGGATAATCCTACAGATGAAACCAATAGCTGATTAGTCGGCATAAATGCGATAGTTTGTCCCATCAGCAGGACAGTCGAGTCAGGATATGCAAGACCTCAACGATCTTTATTACTTTGCCAAGGTGGTGGAAGCCGGTGGTTTCGCCGCCGCCGGGCGTTTACTGGGGGTGCCCAAATCCCGTTTGTCGCGACGTATCGCCGAACTGGAAGAACGCCTGCACACCCGGTTGCTGCAACGCACCACCCGCCAATTGAAGCTGACCGCGGTCGGTGAACGTTATCTGCGTCACTGCCAGGCCATGCTGCTGGAAGCGGAAATGGCCGACGAGGCCGTGGCCAGCATGTCCAGCGAACCTCGCGGGCGCCTGCGGGTGTCCTGCCCGGTGGGCCTGGCCCATCATATGTTGCCGAGCGTCATCAGTTCGTTCCTCAAGCAGTATCCCCAGGTCCAGCTGGAGATGCAGTTGCTCAACCGCCGGGTCGACGTGGTCGCCGAAGGCATCGACGTAGCGCTGCGGGTTCGCGAGCATGGCGACGAAGATCCCTTGCTGGTGACCCGGCGCCTGCGCCAGGCGCAGACCGTGATGGTCGCCAGCCCGGCGTTCGCCCGGGAATGGCCGATCCACAGTCCCGAAGACCTGCACAAGGTGCCGGTGCTGGGAGCCCTGGAGGCCGACCGCATGGTGCATTTGCGCCTGCTTGACGCCCAGGGCGAGAAATGCGACCTGGTCCTGGAGGCGCGCCTGGGCATCGACGATTTTCTGGTGCGTCGCTCCTGCGCCCTCGCCGGCCTTGGCTGTACCATCCTGCCGATGATGTATTGCGAGGAAGAACTGCAGACCGGGCAACTGGTGCAACTGCTGCCGCAATGGTCGTTGCCCGGCGGCTGGCTGCAGGCGGTCTACCCTCACCGGCGCGGTGTATTGCCAGCGGTAAGGGCGTGGATCGAGCATGTCAGCGAAGCGTTCAAAGGCTGTGGAGACCGCACACTGTGACAGCGCGACAAAAGGAAAAAACCATGACTGAAGCGGATGTGGCGCAATTCTGCCTGGACTTGCCAGGCGCGCGCGAAGACTACAAATGGGGTGGCGTGCGGGTGTTTTCCGTGGCCGGCAACAAGATGTTCGCCCTGCAGAACCTGCGGGGCGAGTCACTGGCGTTCAAGGTGGACAAGGAGCTGTTCCTCGGCCATGTCGACCGTCCCGGCATCGGCCCGGCGCCGTACCTGGCCCGGGCACACTGGATCATCATGCAGACGCCCTACCCGCTGGGCGCCGGAGAACTGCGGGACTTGCTGCAGCGTTCGCACCAGTTGGTGGTGAGCAAGCTGCCCAAGCGGGTCCAGGTGGGGTTGTTGCTCTAGAACAGCGAGAACAGGCTGCCCTCGAGAAACAGCCGGTCGATCCAGAACACCTGGTGCAGCAGCACGATCAGCCAGAACACCAGTTGATAGGACAGCTTGCGGGTCTTGTGGCGAAACGCCTGCTGCGCCAGCAAGGCACCTGGCCAGCCACCGGCCAGTTCCACGGCATGCAGGACGTTTTCCGGGGTCCGCCAGCTGTCGCTGCGGGCCTTGCGCTTGTCGCTCCAGTAGAGGAAGAACGTCAGCACGCTGACCGCGCCGTAGGCCGCCAGCGGTACCCAGGAAATCCCCTTCACGCCCAACAGCAACGAGCCGCACAGCGGCAAGGCGCAGAGCAGCAGGAAGATCACCGCCTTGAGCCTTGGCTGCTGGATCCGAGCCCCGGCGGCTTCGCCGGGGCGGTTCTGATTGCGTGTGTTCATCAGGAGTGGACCGAGGTCCAGTCGACCCAACCGAACTGCCAGGTGGCGAGGATTACCAGGCCGAAGGCAATGCGGTACCAGGCAAACGCCGCGTAGCTGTGGTTGGCGATGAACTTGAGCAGGCCCCTGACCGCAATCATCGCGAAGATGAACGAGGTGATGAAGCCGATGGCGAACACCGGCAGGTCGTCCGGCTGGAACAGATTGCGGTACTTGTAGCCCGAGTAGACCGCGGCACCGACCATGGTCGGCATCGCCAGGAAGAACGAGAACTCGGTGGCGGTCTTGCGCGACAGGCCGAACAACAGGCCGCCAATGATGGTGGAGCCCGAGCGCGAGGTGCCTGGAATCATCGCCAGGCACTGGGCGAAACCGACCTTCAAGGCATCTTTCCAGCTGATTTCATCCACCGTGTTGGCATGTATTTCATGCTGCCGGCGTTCGGCCCAGAGCATGACCAGGCCACCCACCACCAGCGCCGTGGCGACGGTGATCGGGTTGAACAGGTATTCATGGATCAGGTCGGCGAAGATCACCCCCAGCACCACGGCGGGCATGAAGGCGATCAGCAGGTTGATGGTGAAACGCTGGGCGTTGCGCTGGGTCGGCAGGCCAGTGACCACGTCGAGGATCTTGCGGCGAAACTCCCAGACCACCGCGAGAATGGCCCCCAGCTGAATGATGATGTTGAACGCCATGGCGCGCTCGCCACCGAAGTTGAGCAAGTCGGCAACGATAATCTGGTGGCCCGTACTGCTGATGGGCAGAAACTCCGTCAGCCCTTCCACAATCCCTAAAATCAATGCCTGTACGGCGGTCCAAAGCTCCATCAATCCCCCGAAGGTCATGCCGTGGCATGCCTTTTTAGTTTTTCTTCAATGTTCACTGACGCGTGCATCGCGACTTCGCAGCCGCAATAGGATCATCATCGCCCCTGAAAATTCCGTGAAAAATCAGCCGGATTCAGGTTTTTCGCGATGAGGCCGAAATCCTATCAGACATACTCGATAAACGCTGTCGCGTTGCGAGAATCCGATGGACCTGACTGCAAGGAGCGCATGACGGATGTACGGGGTGTTTCCATTACAAGAACAACAATCGGGAGTGACAGATTCATGAACAGCTTACGCAGAATGTCGATCAGCCGCCGGCTGTGGCTGATCCTGATTGTGGCGGTACTGATGCTGCTGACCCTGGGCATGCTGATGCTCAAGCAGATCCGCGACGACCTGTACCAGGCCAAGGCGCAGAAGACCCAGCATGTGGTGCAGACCGCCAACGGCGTGCTGGCCTATTTCCAGGGCCTGGAAAGCGCCGGCAGCCTCGATCGCGCGACGGCGCAGAAGCAGGCGCTGAGCGCCATACGCAACCTGCGCTACGACCAGAGCGACTACTTCTGGATCAACGACCTGACTCCGGTCATGGTCATGCACCCGACCAACCCCAAGCTCGACGGCCAGAACCTCGCGGCCATTCGCGACCCGGACGGCTTTGCCGTGTTCAACGAAATGGTGGCCATCGCCAAAGCCAAGGGCGCCGGCATGGTCAATTATCGCTGGCCGAAACCGGGCGCCAGCGAGCCGGTGCAGAAGACCTCCTATGTCCAGCTGTTCCAGCCCTGGGGCTGGATCATCGGTTCGGGGGTATACATCGATGATGTGCAGGCCGAGTTCCGCAGCCAGGTGGTGAAGGCCTCGGTCGGCGGTATCGCCATTGCCCTGCTCATGGCCCTGCTGGTGTTGCTGATCGCCCGCAGCATCGTCCGCCCGCTGCAGGAAACCGTGCACGCCATGGCCAATATCGCCAGCGGCGAAAGCGACCTGACCCGCACCCTCGACACCCACGGCCAGGACGAAGTCACCGAACTGGCCCGGCACTTCAACGGCTTCACCGCCAAGCTGCGTCTCGTCGTCAGCCAGCTGCAGGTGTCGGCCTCAGCCCTGGCGCAGTCTTCCACCGACCTGGGCAACAATGCCAGCCAGGCCCAGGAACGCAGCCAGCAGCAGTCGCAGCAGATGGAACTGGTGGCCACCGCCATCAACGAAGTGACCTACGGCGTACAGGACGTGGCGAAGAACGCCGAACACGCCGCCAGCGAGATGCGCGACGCCGAAGCCCGGGCCCAGCAGGGCCAGGTCAATATCGACGGCAGCCTGCAACAGATCGACCGACTCTCGGGCACCATCGACCAGGCCGTAGAAGTGATTCGCACCCTGGCCCAGGAAAGCACCCAGATCGGCAGCGTGCTGGAGGTGATCCACTCGATCGCCGAGCAGACCAACCTGCTGGCGCTCAACGCGGCGATCGAAGCCGCCCGCGCTGGCGAACAGGGCCGTGGGTTCGCCGTGGTGGCCGATGAAGTGCGCCTGCTGGCCCAGCGGACGCAGAAATCCACTGCCGAGATCCAGTCGATGATCGAGCGCCTGCAAGGGCACTCGGAAGCCGCGGTGAAAGTCATCGGCGACAGCAGCCGGGCTTCGCAACAGACCATCGAGCAGGCCGGGCTGGCCGGCGAAAGCCTGAACGCCATCGGCCAGGCCCTGCGCAACCTCAACGGGCTGAACGCCTCGATTGCCAGCGCCACGTTGCAACAGGCCCATGTGGTCGAAGACATCAACCAGAACGTGACCCAGGCCGCCGGCCTGTCCCACAGCACCGCCCTGGCGGCCGAGCAATCCAGTGCCGCCAGCCTGCACCTCAAGGAACTGAGCGAGCAGCTCAACGGCCTGTTGCGCCAGTTCCGGGTCTGAAGCTGGCCGTGGCGGGGTTTTCGCCCCGCCACGGTTGCCGGCCTTCACTAACATGCAAGGCCGCTTCTGGTTACAATCCGCCCCCTCCTCCGCTTCCAGGTAGTTTTCATGTCCGGGCTTGAACTGTTCGCCGCCGCACTCGGCGTGATCGCCGTCTGGCTGACAGTCAGGCAGAACCCCTGGTGCTGGCCGATCGGCCTGGTCATGGTGCTGCTGTACAGCTGGATCTTCTTCGAGGTGAAGCTGTATTCGGACATGCTGCTGCAAGTGGTCTACGCCGCCCTGCAACTCTATGGCTGGTGGCAATGGACCCGCGGTGGCGCCAGCCATCAGGGGCGTCCGGTCAGCCTGCTGGCGCCGCGCTCGATGCTGCTGGGCCTGAGCCTCGGGGCCATCGGCAGCCTGCTGCTGGGGGCCGCCATGGCCCATTGGACCGATGCCGCGCAACCCTGGCTGGACGCCGCGCTGACCGGCTTCAGCCTGGTGGCGCAATGGTGGATGGCGCAGAAGCGCGTGCAATGCTGGCCGCTGTGGATTGCCGTCGACGTGATTTTTGTCGGCCTGTTCATCTACAAGGACCTGTACCTGACGGCGGCCCTGTACGGGCTGTTCACCCTGCTGGCCGTGCAGGGCTGGCGCGCCTGGCGGGCCGACCCGGCGTTGCGCCCGGCATGAAGGTCCTGGTGTTGACCGGCCCCGAGTCCAGCGGCAAAAGCTGGCTCAGCGGCCACTTGCAGGCGCGCTTCGGCGGCATCCAGGTGGGCGAGTACGTTCGCCATTTCATCGAGCAGCAGCGACGCGACACCTGCCTGGCGGATATCCCGGAGATCGCCCGCGGCCAGCTGGCCTGGGAAGACCAGGCCCGGGCGCAACAGCCGTCGCTGCTGATTCTCGACACTCACCTGCTGAGCAATATGCTCTGGAGCCAGACCCTGTTCGGCGCCTGCCCGGACTGGCTGGAACCCGAGTTGCTGGCTCGCCGCTATGATCTGCACCTGCTGCTCTCGCCGGAAGATGTCGGCTGGAGCGACGACGGCCAGCGCTGCCAACCCCAACTGAGCGAGCGCCTGGCCTTCTTCAAGGCCACCAGCGATTGGCTGGTGCAACACCAGCAGCCCTTCGAAGTGATTCGCGGCGACTGGGAAGCCCGTCGGCAACGGGCATTCGAGCGGGTCGAGCGTTTACTTCAGGGTTAGCCGAATCCTTTTCCTGTCCGCGTTTTTTCCTCTGCTGGCGAGAAAAACGTCCATCCCTGAAACACCCGCCGCTGCGCAGAGCGGCCAAATCAAAGGGCTTCTCATTGCCCTTCTGCCATCTGTTAAAACGCTGATACAACCCGCCGCGAGCCCCCCGATCCAGAGCCTCGCCACGGCAATACCGGGCCGTCGAAGGCGATACTGGTCTCATGGTTGAAACACCCCTGCCCCGGCAACACGCCTGGTTATTCGTAACCTGTTGAATTTTTGAAACAATCGAAAAGCGGCACGGCTTCTGCTCTCTCCCTCGCAACGCTGACTAGGGCCAGCGAAAGAAGAAGGGAATGCTACCGTGGAGAATCTCAATTCAGCTCTGACCCGCCTCCTGCTGATCGGCTGTGCCATCGGCTCGCTGCTCAGCCTCCCGGCCCAGGCAGCCGGCGACATCAGGGACGGCAGGATTGTTCTCGACCGCGACGTGCAACCTCATACCGTCGGCCGTCCTCCGCTGCATCCTGACCCCTACCCGACCACCGTCAATGCCAACCCATCGGCCCGGGTCAAACAGATGACCAGCAACACCGAATTGAGCGACGGCGATTTTGCCGGGGTCAGCAGCGGTTCCACGATCAGCAGCAGCGTCATGCCCAACGGCGTGAACCTGCAGGGGCTGAACACCGTCACCAACCCCAATGGCCTGACCGGCATGAGCGCCGGCCACGGCGGCGGCAGCGGTGGCGCCATCTCCGGCACCATCAACCGCTCCCTGAATTCTGGCCTGGCTCCTTTGGGCAGACTGGCCGGAGGCCAATGAGATGACTCGTACCCTCGTATGGCTTGCCCTGTTCGGCTGCGCTTCGGTGATGGCCGACCCAGGCATCCAGGCGGTGGACACCGCCACCCTTCACAACTCTGGCGCCCGCTACAACGGCAACTTCAACGTCAACCAGGCCGCCGGCGACCAGCAGCAACAGACCAACACACGCGCCATTGCCATCGGCACCGACGCCCAGGCCACCACCGTGGTCCGGCAGAAGCTCGGCACCCCGGCGAGCAGCGCGATCGACGCCAGCAGCAACATTGGCGGCAACGCTTTCAGCAACGGCAACGGGGTCCTGGGCGTGAACCAGGGAGCCGGCGCCAACAACCAGATGGTCAACGCAATGCGGGTGAGCATCAGTGCCCAGCCGCAAAGCATCGACGACAGCGTCCTGTCCCAACAGAACGTGGCGCTGTTACCAGGCTCGGGAGCAACTGACGCTTCTAAAGGCAGCCGCCAGGTCGTTACCAGCGACCAGGCCTTCACCGGCAGCCGGGGAGTGATTCAGGTGAACCAGAGTGCCGGGGTGGGGAACCGAATGGCTAACACCCTGAGCATACGGGTCGCTGACTGACCCGCAGCAGTGCGATTGGAAGGTACCAACACTTAACCAACTAAATAAGCACGGAGAAACACCATGAAACCTACAATGGCTCTCAAGCCACTGGTTTTTGCCCTCGCCGCGGTCATGGCGATCGCTGCACAGGCAGGCGGTAATGACGACAACCACGGTGGCCACGGTGGCCATGGCGGTCACGGTGGCCACCACGGCGGTCACGGCGGCCACGGTGGACATGGCGGCAACGACGGCCAAGACCTCAACACCAAGCTGCAACTCACTGCCGGTGCTGTGGCCAACGTGACCGATGAGCAGTACAGCTCGGGCAAC
Source organism: Pseudomonas sp. NFPP07 (assembly GCF_900115645.1). Taxonomy (NCBI): domain Bacteria; kingdom Pseudomonadati; phylum Pseudomonadota; class Gammaproteobacteria; order Pseudomonadales; family Pseudomonadaceae; genus Pseudomonas; species Pseudomonas sp. NFPP07. The sequence continues at coordinate 318,572 of NZ_FOXG01000005.1, read as the reverse complement.
AGCGTCAGCAACCGCGGCACCCACAACAACGCCGACGCCAGCGACTCGATGAACAACTCCAACGGCAACATGGGCGCCAACGTGGCTGCCGGCGACGGTAACCAGCAAGACAACGCCGTCGCCCTGGCCACCGCCGATGAAAGCTTCATCTTCGGCAGCGCGGTAGCCACTTCCAGCGCGACCCAGACCAACACCAACAACACGGTGAAAAACTGGTCCACGCAAAACAGCGCAACACTCGACAATGCAGGCAACAGCGGCTCCGGCAACATCGGCATCAACGTCACCGCCGGCGACTTCAACCAACAGAAAAACAACCTGGCAATCGCCGTATCCGGCGGACGCGTAGCGACCGCGTCAGCTTCGGCGAACCAGACTTCCACTGGCCTGGACGTGGACAACAAGGGTGTGCGTACCTACAAAACAGACACCCTCAGCGGCAGTTTCAATGCCTCCGGCACCTACAAAGGCACCGGCTACGGCAAGATCCAGGGCGACGACGATCACCATGGTGGCGGTCATGGCTACGACGATCGTAGCGGCGGTGGCGATCACGATAATGGCAATCAGAAGTTCACCTTCAAGGAACAAGGCACGATCGAACTGTCCGGCGTCTGGACCAAGCAAGTGCTGACCAAAGACGGCTGGAAAAACCCTGTGATCAACAACGCGTCGATGTCTGGCTCGATGAACGGCTTCTCCGGCAACGGCGGTGCCAACGTCTCGGCGGGTGTCGGCAACCAACAAAGCAACTCGCTGTCCATCGCTGCCGGCTGCAGAGCCTGCCTGTAATCACGAGAGTGACGAAAGCCCCGGAAACGGGGCTTTTCCACAGTCCCACAAGGCGTAGCGATCATGCGAATGGCGACCTTCTCCCTTTTGCTTTGTCTGACCGGCCTGGCTCAGGCCGCACAGATGCCGGTGGCCGTGTTGCCTGGCGGCAACCTGGTGTACAAGCAGGTGCAGAGCGTGCGGGAGCGCAAATTCGCCGACCTGGTCGAGCAGAAAACCGACTTCAGTTGCGGCGCCGCCGCGCTGGCGACGGTGCTGCGCCAGGCCTACTGGCTCGACGTCGATGAGGAGCACGTCATCAAAGGCATGCTGGCCACCGCTGACCAAGACCTTGTGCGTACCCAGGGTTTCTCCATGCTGGACATGAAGCGCTACCTGGAAAGCATCGGCATGCGCGCCCGGGGCTACCGGATACCTCCTGAAAAACTCGAGGCGGTGACCATTCCGGTGGTGGTACTGATGGACATTCGTGGTTACAAGCACTTCGTGGTCATGCAGCGGGCGCAGAAAGACTGGGTCTATGTCGGCGACCCCGTCCTCGGCCATAAACGCTACTCCCACGAAGACTTTGTCAAAGGCTGGAACGGTATCGTCTTCGCCATCGTCGGTCCCGGCTACGACAAGGCCAACGCCTTGCGCGACCCGCCCAACCCGCTGACGGCCAAGAACAAGCTGGATACCTTCAACCCGGTCAAAGACGCAGAACTGATGGAATTCGGTTTCATTCAGAGCGACTTCTTCTAGGGTCGCCCTAAGGATAAAGGGGCAGGATGCTCCGGGAGCAGCAGATGAAAAGCGCTTACTGGCTGGCCGCTGCCTGCCTGGTCACAAGTTTTCCTGCGTACGCCAACGCAGGGTTCAAGCCTATAGAAATCAAGGACCAGGAACTCTCCGAGCTCCGCGGTCGCTACGTCATGCCGGGGCGGATCATCAGCTTCGGCATTGTCATGAGCAGCACCTGGCGCAATGCCTCGGGCGATCTGATCGGCGCCACGACCACCATGCAGATCCAGCAATCGACGATCAAGCCAGAATTCTATGTCTCCACGATCACCGAGAGCGGCAACGGCTCGACGCCGACCCAGGGCTCGGGCAACGTGATCGGCGGCGCGGGCCTGGCCACCACCCAAGGGGTGACCCAGAGCGTACGCGCGGCGGGCGATGGCAATAGCGCCTATAACAACGTCTCCATCGACGTCAAGGAAGCCAGGCATGCTCCGGCGCTGGTGCCGGCGCAGGGCCAGCTGTTGATGAGCGGGCAAACCATCAGCGGCAGCAATGCCGCGGGCAGCGTGGCCGTGTCCGCCACCGGTGGCGGCATCCAGATGGCCATCCAGGCCAGCAACAACCAGGGCTCAGCCCTGCAACAAGTGGCCCAGGGCGGCTTGCTGCAGAACACCCGCCTGCTGGGCGACAGCAACCTGGTCAGCAACCTGACCCAACTGAACGTGGTGCTCAACAATAACGGGGCGAGCACCGGCGCGTTGGACTGCAACCTGACCCAGCTCAAGGGCCTTCGCAACCTGGGATATTGAACTACGCTGATTCTCGATCATTAGGCTTAAAGGGACGGCTTATTCATGTATCGATCAGTCTCGCTGCGCGCAGTTGTATGCCTGAGCACGATCCTCCCGACGGCACTGCTGCAGGCAGCGCCTGATGCCGACGTAGAGGCCCTGAAACAAGAATTACTGGAGCTTAAGCAACGTTACGAAGTGCAGCAGAAAGCACTGGCGGTATTGGAACAACGGGTACGCCAGGTCGAGGAGCAACCGGCGGCGCCACCCCCGAAACGCCTGGCCAAGTCGCCAGCGGACATGCGTGGCAACCAGCAGGTGGCCGGGACCACGAGCAAAGGCCCGACCCCGGCCGGCGGCAGTTCCTACGGGGAATCGCTCAAGGATGATTCGCAACCGGCGCAGAGTGTGTCCAACCTGTACGACGAAGCCAGCGGCTTCTTCGGCGGCGGCAAGTTCAGTGTCGAGACCGGCCTGACCTACTCCCGTTATGACACCCGGCAGCTGATTCTCAACGGCTTCCTGGCGCTGGACTCGATTTTCCTCGGCAATATCAACCTGGACCGGATCAAGGCCGACAACTGGACCCTCGACCTCACGGCCCGCTACAACCTGGACAACCGTTGGCAGTTCGACGTCAACGTGCCGGTGGTCTACCGCGAATCGACCTACCAGTCCGGCGGCGCGCAGAACGGCGCGGCGGGCGTCACCAGCGAAAAGACCGTGTCCAAGGACCCGACCCTCGGCGACGTGAACTTCGGCATCGCCTACAAGTTCCTCGACGAATCGGTCAATACCCCGGACGCGGTGTTGACCTTGCGCGTCAAGGCGCCAACCGGCGAAGAACCGTTCGGCATCAAGCTGCGCCAGGTCCAGGACAACACCAACCTGTTCGTCCCGGATGACCTGCCGACCGGTAACGGCGTCTGGTCGATCACTCCCGGTATCTCGCTGGTCAAGACCTTCGACCCGGCGGTGCTGTTCGGCACCCTCTCCTACACCCACAACCTGGAGGAATCGTTCGACGACATCAGCTCCACGGTCAACCAGAAGACCCCGGGCAAGGTCAAGCTCGGCGACAGCTTCCAGATCGGCATGGGCGTCGCCTTCGCCCTGAACGAGAAGATGAGTATGTCGTTCTCCTTCTCGGACCTGATCCAGCGCAAGAGCAAGCTCAAGGAAGATGGCGGCGACTGGCAGTCCGTGGTGTCCAGCGATGCCAACGCCGGCTACTTCAACGTCGGCATGACCGTGGCGGCCACCGACAACCTGACCATAGTGCCCAACCTGTCCATCGGCCTGACCGACGATGCGCCGGACTTCACCTTCAGCCTGAAATTCCCTTACTACTTCTAAACACCCAACCAAAAAAAGGCCCGCGGCGATCACCTCGCCGCGGGCCTTTCGTCGCACCGCCCTAGCGGATCTGATGCTTGTGCAGCAACCGGTAGAAAGTCGGGCGCGATACGCCCAGCACCCTGGCCGCGACACTCAGGTTGTCGCTGTGCCGACTCAAGACGTCGCACAGGGCCTGGCGCTCGGCCCGATGCTTGTAGTCCTCCAGCGTGCCCATGGGCGCGATGCTCGCCTGCGGGCTGAGCAGTCCCAGGTCCCGGGCCTCGATCTGCCGGCCCTCGGCCAGTACCAGGCCGCGCCGCACCCGGTTGGCCAGCTCGCGGACATTGCCCGGCCAGTCGTGCTTGCCCATGGCCACCAGCGCGTCTTCGCTGAAACTGCGCGGCCGGCGCCCGGTTTCCTGGCTATAGAAGTGGGAAAAATGGCTGGCCAGCATGCCGATATCGCCATGCCGTTCGCGCAATGGCGCGGTGACCACTTGCAACACGTTCAGGCGGTAATACAGGTCTTCGCGAAAGCGCCCCTTGTCGATCGCCGCCTCGAGGTCGACGTGAGTCGCCGCCAGCACCCGTACATCCACCGGGATCGGCTGGCTGCCGCCCACCCGTTCAATGTGTTTTTCCTGCAAAAAGCGCAACAGATTGGCCTGCAGTTCCAGCGGCAGGTCGCCGATTTCGTCGAGAAACAGGGTGCCGCCATGGGCCGCCTCGATACGCCCGACCTTGCGTTGATGGGCGCCGGTGAACGCGCCCTTCTCATGGCCGAACAGTTCGGACTGGATCAGGTGCTCGGGGATCGCCCCGCAGTTGATCGCCACGAAGGGTTTGCTGTGGCGCTGCGACTGGCGGTGCAGGGTCCTGGCCACCAGCTCCTTGCCCGTACCGCTTTCGCCGCGAATCAGCACCGGCGACTCGGTGGGCGCCAGCTTGCTCAAGAGTTTGCGCAAGTCGCGGATCGGTCGGCTGTCGCCCAGCAACTCATGCTCGGGTTGAGCGACATGAATGTGCCCCTGGCCACGCAGGCGGGCCATGCCGAAAGCCCGTCCGAGCGTCACCTGGACCCGCGAGACATCGAACGGCAGGGTGTGGAAATCGAAAAACCACTCGCAGACAAAATCGCCGACTTTCTGCAGGCGCAGCACGTCCGGGCTGAGCACCGCGATCCACTCGGTACCGCTGCGGCTGATCAGGTCCTTGACCGCTTCCGGTCGCTCCAGGTGAAAGGCCTGCAAACGCAGCAAGCCGACGTCACAGCCGCGATCGACGGCCGATTCCAGGTCACAACTGTCGACATCCCAGCCCACCGTGCGTAATCCAGGCAGCAGACGATGGCAATCGTCGCACGGGTCAACCACTAAAAGGCGGCGTAAGGCGGTCGCTTCAAGCATGACTGTTCCTTGGCGCCAAAAAGAGGAAAAGTTATTAGAAACAGTAGTTTGGCAAACCTGGCTGTAACATTAGCAATTACTTGACGGGGTCTTGTATCGATTGTTTATAGCGTCAATCACCATTTGGACTAACCCTTAGATGGAATCCCAAAGCCCGGTTTAATTGCCTGCGCCAATCTTTCATTCAGCTTTCAAAAGAAGGCTCTGAACCGCGGCTGTGAACAAAAGTTGTAAATTCTGGTCTTTCTATGTGACCTGATCCCTGGTTCGAGACATCAGTATAAGTAACCAGCCGAGCGGTAAGCCCAACCGACGGCACATCATTTGATTGGGCACATAGAGAGAAGACCCCATGAACGCCCCGCTCCGTATCAACGAAGCACTTTTGATCGCCGACCGCGCATTCCAGCCATTCCAATGCGTCGCCTGGGCCCCACAAGACGGTAACGGCGAACTGAGCCTGACCGTCATCGACCGCACCAATACCCGTATTGGTCGCAAACAGATTCCAAGCAGCGCCTACTCCGACCCGGCGCAACTGGAAGACCTGCTGAAACAGGCCCGCGCCGAACTGAGCCAGGAAGGTTACACACTGCAATCCTGGGTCATGCCGGAATAAACGGAAAAGACGGATCACTATCCAGTGATCCGTCTTTCTTATTCATCTGATATATCCTCCGCGCTTTTAGTACATTCCCCTGCGACATTTTGACTCATTCAGAATTAACTATCGGGATGAGTCCTGGACTTGGCGATGAGGGTAATTACATGGTTCGACTCGAACAGGTAACTCCCTCGCACCCGCCTACCCTTTCCCCAGGACGCGCCAAGCCCCTTATGAAGCTCGATGGTAAACCCGTCACTATCCATTGCCTGCAAAGACACATCCTTAAAGTCCAGACTGGCATAGGCTTGTGGATGGATAAACTTATAAAACGCCTCTTTTGCGGAGAAGATCAGCGTAGCTGTTTCAAGTAAGTTCAAGTGCGATGCCTGCATCTGCAATTTATCTGCCTGGGTGAAAACCAGATGTTCCAGCGACAGGAGCATCTCTGTACCCACGATCTTTTCGATGTCGATACCCAGCCCGCTCCATTCGGACTGCCACGCCACGCAGGCAATAACCCGTTCCTCCGTATGAGACAAACTGCCCAGAATGCCCTCGGGCCAGTCGGGTGCACCATCGGCCTTGCGCCCTACTGCCCATGTAGCGGCCCCCAGCTGGCCAAGCGCTTGGCGGGCACAATAGCGGCCCGCCAGGTACTCGACTCTCCTCGTGTGCACACTACGTTGAATGTCTACAGGCAGTTCAGCGCCATATTGCAGCAACTGCCCCAGATCAATACGGCTTCTGTCCAGGCGGAGACAGACCATGCCGATGCCGTCCGTAATGAAATGCGTTGCCAGCTCGATGGGGTAAAGTCCAATCATCTTGTCATACCGTGGCTCTTTTCAGGACCGGCAGCTACCCACATGGCCGCTGCCGAGCTTCCTTCTCAGATTATTGATCCGGTAATGACCCTGATGATCTCGTCGCTGGATTCCAGAATGTTGTGATGATGGCAGGCAAGCGGGACGACGCTCAGCTGCGAGCAAGCCGCGCCCAACCCGTTATCCGCGACAGCAACAAGCGACTTCATCACAGAGCCCGGCAACTGCGGATTGGGCTGCATCGCCTTGAACAACGTAACCGTCGTCGCCTGCAATTTGACGCTCAACTGCCCTTGCGACAACTGCTCCTCCACTTCGGCGACCCTCCGGGCACGCTCGGCGGCGGCTCCCGTAAGCCCCAGCACTGGCAGCAGTGCGGCAAGCGGAATCTCCGCAATGCCCTGCTGGTAGAAGCTATCGAGCAGATAGAGCGAAACAGCGGTAGCTCCCCGTTGCTCCAACTTGGCGGCAATTTCCAGGGCAATCAACCCGCCCAGCGACCAGCCAAGGATATGCACCCTGCCGGTATCCACCTGCAGTCCATTGACAATCATTTCATCCAGGTATCGGTCAGCCAGCGCCCCAAGTGAGCTGATCGTCGGCTGGTAATAAAGGTTGTGATTATCGATGCCCTGACAGTTCATCCTGCCCTGGAACTCCTGCGCGAGGGGATAGAAGACTTCGGCCCCAACCAGGGCCGGATGAATCATCCACAACACTGGCGCGCCGCTCGCTACCGGACTCAACGGTATCACCAGGCCACTTTCAGTGACCGCCAACAGGTTTCTCAACGTACGGCACTGGAAAAGCCTGACGACAGGGATCGAGGTTTTCAGCAACTCCGACATCTTCATACAGACCGAGATCGCCATGAGCGAAGTACCTCCCGACCTGAAGAAGTCATCCGTCATACCGACCTGCTCGCGCTTCAGGGTGGCCTGCCACAGCTCGCACAATTGCTGTTCCAGTCCATTGGCGGGTGCGACGTAGTGGTTCTGCTCTCTCTGCCCCGGGGCGGGCAACGCCTTGCGATCCAGCTTGCCGCTGGAGTTGAAAGGCAGCGCCGGCAGGCGTATCAAGACGGTCGGGATCATGTACAGCGGTAACCGCTGACTCATGGACTCCAGCAGCTCGGACTCCACCAGCGGCTCGTCACAGACGTAGTACAACGCCAGACGCTCTTGAACTTCATCCTTGCAGACGATGGCGCAGCAGGATTTTATCGGGTCAAAGGCCAGAGCCTGGCTTTCCACCTCCCCCAACTCGACCCGGTAGCCATTGATTTTCACCTGGAAGTCCATGCGCCCCATGAACTCCAGGTTGCCGTCAGGTAGATAACGCCCCGCGTCCCCGGTCCGGTAAAGCCGCTCGTCCAGTTCAGGGTGGTAGATGAATCGCTCCCGGGTTATCGGCTCATTGCGGAAATAGCCTCGGGCAACGCCTGCTCCACCAATGTACTGTTCACCGGGCAAGCAAGGCGGCAGCAAGCGCATGTGGCTGTCCAGTACATAAAAGCGCTGATGCGCCATGGCTTTGCCATAAGGCACGCTCGGCGCCAGTATCGGAGTGTCCGGAATGTCGTAGAGAATCGACCAGATGGAACTTTCCGTCGCGCCGCCGGCACTGACCACCCTGCAACCTCGGCTCCATTGGCGGATACGCGCCGGTAGCGGTTTGGCAATCACCTCCCCTACCAATACCGCGGTACGTAGCATCGGCCAGCCATTTTCATCGGCCTGGACGGATTCGAGGTACTCCACCAGCAATGTCATCACCGAAGGCGCGGAGTTCCAGAACGTCACCCCATGGGTCACCATCAAACGATGCCAGGCATCCGGTTGGTAACGCTCCGCTTCCGAAGGCATCACCATGGTGCCACCCACCGACAGCAGGCCAAAAATATCAAACGCCGAAATATCAAAACTCAGAGCACTAAGGGCCAGGCCACGATCCAGGGCATTGAGATTGAGCTGTTGAATGGTGTCGACAATGCTGTTCACCGCCCCCCGATGTTCAATGGCGACGCCCTTGGGGACACCGGTAGAACCTGAAGTAAAGATGACATAGGCGAGTGCAGACGCGTCGGGGAGCATGGGTTCACCCATACTGGCGGCGGGTAACATGGCAACCGCGCCGTATGGATCGATCAATAGCAGCCTGGCCTCGGGCTCCTCCTTCCACGGCTTGCTGCTGAACACCACCCGGGTTTGCGACTGCCTGAGAACATCCCGCCGCCGATTTTCCGGCCAGGAGCTGTCCAGTGGCAGGTAAGCCTTGCCGGACATCACGATCGCCAGCACCGCGATGATCTGGGCCCGCCCTTTGTCGACCATGACCGCAATGGTCTCGGCGTCCATGTCCACATGCTGGCGCAGCTGCAACGACAGAGTCAGAGCAGCCTGATACAACTCACCGTAGGTCAGTTCGCCAAGGCCGTCGATAATCGCAATGGCTCGCGGCTGTTGCCGGGCATGCTGGATAAAATCGTGATGGATCGCCCGTTCGAAATCATAGGCTGGCGGACAGGACTTCCAGGCTTCGCGCTGCCGCCGGACCTCTACAGCGGGTACCAGCTCCAGCTGATTGATCCGCAAATGCCCCTCCCCGACGATCTGTTCAAGAATGCGCAGATAGTACCGAGACAGGCAGCTCATGGTTGGGGCAGTGAAGAGCGCGGTCGCGTAGTTGAATACCGCCTGCACGCGCTCACCTTCTTTCTGTATGTTCAGGGTCAGGTCGAACTTTGCCGCCTGGTACTGCTCCATCAGGCTTTGCGGTTCCAGCCAATCAGGCAACTTCGGGGTCTGCCCGTCATCCTCCAGCACAAACAGCACCTGGAATAGCGGATGCCGCGACAGATCGCGTGGTACCTGCAGAGCATCGATCAACTGCTCCAGCGGCAGGCTCGAATACTTCTGCACCTGAAGCACAGAGTTGAAGACTTCGCGCACGTACTCGGACAACGGCATCTCGTCGTTGATCTGCGTGCGCAACGGCAGGGTATTGACGAAGAAACCCACTACCGATCGGGTTTCCGTCGTCGGTCGGTTGGCTACCGGCGTACCGACCAGAACATCCTGCTGACCGCTGAAACAGCTGAGCAGCAGATTGAATGCCGACAGGAAAAGCGCAAAAGACGTGACGCCTTCCTGTCGAATGAACTGCTCGGCCCGAGCCATCAGCGCCTCGGGCAATACGATGCCATAGTTGGCCCCGCGGTGGTCAAACTGCGCCGGCCGCACAAAATCGAGCGGCATCTCCAGCGTTTGCCAGCCCTGCAGTTGGTGCTGCCAGAAGGTTTTCAGTTCTGACAACCGAGCCGAATCGAGGTATTCACGCTGCCAGCAAGCGTAATCTCCATATTGCAGGAGCGGTTCCGGCAATGTCGGTTGCTGACCTCGTCGGTACGACTCATAGAGGTTTTGCAGCTCCTCCAGGAACAGGTTTTGTGACCAGCCATCGAAAGCCAGGTGATGCACGACAATCAGGCTGTACAAGATCGTACTGCCGTCAGGCTGGCGGACCTCATAGAGACTGGCTCTGAGGGGAATTTCCGAATCGAGTGCAAATGGCCGGTCAATGTCGCCGAGCAACTGTTGTTGCCAGCCAGCAGCATCGAGCCGCAACTGCTGCACCCGCAACTCGTTGTCGGTCAACTTCGACAATGCGGCAAGAGCCGACGGCTGGCAAATGACACTGCGCAGCACGTGATGGCGGGCAACGATGGACTTCAGGCTCTGGCGATAAGCGCTCAGATCGACCTCGGTGCTCAGGCGGAACAGCATCGGTACGTGGTACAGGTTGCTGCCACCGTTGAGCTTCTCGATAAACCACAGCTGCATCTGCGAGAACGACAGTGGCCAGGTATCACGCTGCAGCGCCGGAATCAGCAAAAGCCCGGACTCATTGCCGTTAAGCTTGAGGTAACGGCACAAGGCGCGAATCGTCGGATATTGCCCCAGTTCGCCCAGGGTGACCTCCCTCCGTAACCTGCGGCTGATCTGGTAACAGGCCTGGATTGCCAGAATGGAGTTGCCGCCCAGGGAGAAGAAGTTGTCTTCCACGCTGACGCGCTCCAACTTCAACAATCCACCCCAGATCAGGCAGCACTCGCGCTCCAGATCACTCTCGGCGGCGACCAGGGGGCGTTGTTCGCTCTCGGGCAGCGGCAGCGATTTTCGGGCGATCTTGCCGTTCTCGGTCAGCGGCATGCTGTCCAGCTGGATAAACGCCTTTGGCAGCATGTATGGCGGCAACTCACCGCGCAGATACTGACTCAGCGCTTGAATGTCCACCGCCTTGGTAGCGACCAAGTAGGCCGCCAGATAGGGTTGCGGATGCTGAATCAATACCACGCAACACATGGTTATATCGGGATAGGACAGCGTGATGTTCTCGATTTCCCCCAGTTCAATGCGGTAACCGTTGATTTTGACTTGCTGGTCTATCCGCCCCATGAACTCGAGGTTGCCGTCGCTGAGGAAACGCCCGGCATCCCCGGTACGGTAGACGCGTTCCTGCAAGTGCTCATGCCAGAAGAAGCTGTCGGCGGTGCGCTGTGCATCCGCGTAATAGCCGCGCGCCAACCCTTCACCGGCGATATACATCTCGCCTTTCACCCCCACAGGCAGCGGTCGCAATTCAGCATCCAGAACATAGAAACGCTCGTGTGGCAACGGCTTGCCATACGGAATGCTGACCGACCGGACTGGCTCCTGCGGCACCTCATAAAGAATCGAGAAGACCGCCGCCTCCGTTGCGCCACCGGCACTGCAGAAACGACTGTGCGGGGCCCACTGCCGACAGCGTTCAGGCAATGACGTGGCAATCCAGTCCCCCCCTACCATCACCGCGCGCAACGCGGGTACCGGGCCGGAGAGAAGTCCGGCATTGCCGACATAGTCCAGCAACAGCTCCAGCAGCGCGGGCGCGCTCAGCCACACCGTAACGCGATGGTTGATGATCGATTGATACCAGGCCTGCGGGTTGACCCGATCGTTCTCGGCCGGCATGACGACCGCGCCCCCCACTGAAAGAGGGCTGAAGATGTCAAAAATGGCCAGGTCGAAACTCAGCGCGCTGAGGGCCAGGCTGCGGTCGTACGCGTCGATAGCGAAATAACGACGGGTACCTTCGAGCATATTCACCACGCTGCGATGCTCGATCGCCACGCCTTTTGGCGTGCCTGTAGAACCAGAGGTAAAGATGATATAGGCCAGGCTGTCCGCAGCGGCATCGACGGCAGGCAAGAGCCGCGCCGGCGGTGGTAGCGTGAGGGCCTGCCCCGTGGCGCTCAGGCCGACGACATTGATCTGCGATGTCTCCCATGGCTCGCTGCTCAACAGGGTATTGATGCTCGCCTGGGCCATCACGCCCAGGCGGCGCTGCAACGGCCAGCCTTTATCCATCGGCAGGAAGGCTTTGCCACACATCAGCGCCGCCAGTATCGCCACAGGCTGCAGGCGTCCCTTGTCCGCGAGTATCGCAATCGCCTCACCTGTCATGCCGCCCTGCAAGCGCAACTGGGTAGACAGCGTCAGGGCCGCCAGATACAGCTCGCCATAGGTCATTTCACCCAGCTCATCGATCACCGCCACGGCCCGCGGATGCTGCTGCGCGTAACGGATGAAATCGTGCTGCAGGGTACGCTCGAACGAATACTCGAAACGCCGCTCCTCAGCCATCGCAAGCTGCGGCTGCATGTGCGCGGCGCTTGCCAGGCCAAGGCTTCTCAACGGCTGCTCGGCCCCCTCGACCATCTGCTGCAAGACCGTGACGTAGTAGCCGGCCAGGCGACTGATCGTGTCCTGGCTGAACAGCGCGGTGGCGAAGTTAAACCGGGCATTGATCCGCCCGGCAACGGGCGTCAACGTGAGGGTCAAGTCGAATTTGGCCGTTTGCTCATACGCACTCAGATCCACCACCGAAAGCCAATCCGGGCAAGCGGCGCCCAGCGTGCTTTCCAGAGCGAACATCACCTGAAACAGTGGATGCCGCGAAAAGTCCCGTGGCACTCCCAGGCGATCCACCAGTTGCTCCAGGGGAAAGCTCTGATGTTGTTGCACTTGCACCGTATTGGCCGCGACCTGGCGGATAAACTCGCACACCGAGAGTTCGTCAGGCACCCGATTGCGCAGCGGCAAGCTATTGACGAAAAAGCCGATTAGGCTTTCCAACTCCGGCTGGCTGCGGTTGGCCAACGGTGTCCCCATCACGATGTCATCCTGGTTGGTATAACGTGCCAGTAACAGGGTGAAGCCGGCCAACAGCACGGCATGCAGCGTAACCCCTTCCTTGCGGGCCAACGACTCGAGTGCTGCCACCAAGGATGCAGTCAGCTGGACCTTGCAGTGACTGCCGCGCGCATCAAAAAACGTGGGCCGAAGGTAATCCGGAGCAATATCCAGCTGCTGGTAGCCATCCAGCGCCTGATCCCAGAATGCCAGGGCCTCGGCACTGGCCCGGTCATCGGACTGCTCACGCTGCCAAACCGCATAGTCGAGATATTGCACATCAAGCGCCGGGGGAGCTTGTTCCGTTTGCCCGAGGAAATATTGATAAAGCACCGCCAACTCCCGCAGCAGCACGTCCATTGACCAGCCATCGAAAGCAATGTGATGGAACACCAGGAGACTCACCGTAATCTCTGCCCCGACCTCATTCCGGTAGCGGTAGATCGCTGCCCGCAACGGCAGATCGCGCAGCAGGTCAATCGGCTGCTGCAGCACCTGTTGCAGGCAGGCAGTGAACTGCACTTGCGTCACCGAATGGATCGGTACCGCCAGCTCCTGCTCGGTGACATGCAGATACGCCTCGCCCGTTTCATCCTGGCGAATCAGGCTCCGCAGCACCTGATGACGAGCCACCACCGCCTGTAAACTTTTGATGTAGGTCGCGCAGTCGGTATCGGCGGACAGCTGCAACAGCACCGGCGACAGGTAATGCGTGGCGCCACCCGACAGATTCTCCATAAACCACAAGCGCGACTGCTGGAAAGACAACCGCGCCTGGCTGCGCCCGCTCCTTGCGATCGAGGGTTCCGACAGCGTCCGCTCTTGCTGGGCAAGATGCTCACTCAGCAGCGCCACCGTCGGATACCGATTCAGTGTCAGCGCCGATACTTTTATGCCAAGGGCCTTATAGATTTCATGGCACAACCTGATCGCCAGAATCGAGTTGCCGCCCAAGCGGAAGAAGTGATGGTCAATGCCTGCGTGGCTACCAAGCAGGCGGTTGAACAACGCCAGCAACCGGCTTTCCAATTCATTGCCAGGCGCGCGGAAAGGGACACTCTGATCGATCATCGCCGGCTCGGGCAACGCTCGGTAATCCACTTTTCGACTGACAGTCAGCGGGATCCTCGGGATCGCCATCATCGCCATTGGCACCATATGGGCCGGCAATTGGGTACTCAACTGCCGCCACAACCTCTCGACCGTCAGATCGCTGCCGGGAGCGACTACGAACCAGGCCTGAAGCTGCGGCGCAGGCTCCTTGCGCGCCGTGACCAGTGCTTCGGCCACTCCCGGCACGGCACGCATCACACTCTCGATCTCACCCAACTCGATGCGGTAACCGTTAATTTTCACCTGCTGGTCCGCTCGGCCACAGTATTCCAGGCTGCCATCAGCCAGGCGCCGCACACGATCGCCGGTGCGATACAGCCGGCGGTAGTCCGGATCCTGGCTGAAGGGGTTTTCGATAAACGCCGAGGCCGTCAGTTCCGGCAAATTGAGATAACCGCGGGCAAGGCCGATTCCCGCCAGGCAAAGCTCGCCTTCAACCCCCAATGGCAGCGGGTGAAAATGCTCATCCACCACGTAGCAGCGCATATTGGCAATGCCCAGGCCAATATTGCGGGCACCATTGTTTCGATACAGGTTGATGCTCACACTGACCGAGGCTTCGGTGGGCCCATACAGGTTGGCAACCTGCAAACCCGTCGCTAGATAGTGATCGAGCACATCCTGCGAAGTCGACTCCCCGCCTACGGCAAGGCAACGCAGAGAGTCCGGCAACAGAGGACGGGTCCCCAGCAGTGCGGGCGGCAGAAAGCAGAAGTTGATTTGCCACTCGCGCATCTGCGCGGTGAGCAACTCAAGATCCAGGCGCTGGGGTTCGCTGGCGATACACAGGCGATGCCCGTTGTTAAGAGCGATGAAGATTTCGAACACATGCGCGTCGAAGGCCAGGGTGGCAAATTGCAGACAGTTCAGAACACCCTGCTCACGACTCAGCAGCCGGCGGCCATGACCCAGAATCATGTTCGCGGCACCCCGATGTTCGCACAGCGTGCCTTTGGGCTTCCCTGTTGTCCCGGAGGTATAAATGACATAAGCCAACTGCTCGCCGCTCACCTCGGGAAGCAGTATCGGCTCTTTGCCAGACACTCGTTCTTCCGGCCGATCAATCAGCAGGCAGTAGCTATCGGCCGTACTTTCCTTCAATGAGTTTTCAAGAGCCGTTTCGGTCAAGACAATGGGGCTGCCCACATCGCTCAGGATATACGCCAGCCGTTGCGCGGGGGCGTAAGGGTCCAAAGGCACATAGGCCGCGCCAGCCTTCATGATTGCCAGCATGGCCACGACTGCGTTGGCCCCCCGCTGCACATACAAGGGGATCAAGGTATCGGCCGGCATTTCCTCGCCGCAAATACGCAGGTATTCCTCACGCAACCTACGCGCCAGGCCGCTGCTACGCTGCGCGAGCTCCCCATAACTGAATGCCTGCCGGCTGTCGACCAATGCCATCCGCGTGGGATAAAGACGGGCATTTTCCTCAAAACCGGCGAACAGCGTCGTGACGTGCTCCAGCGGCACTTCACTGTCGTTATTGGATTGATTTTCTAGACGCTGCGCCTGCTCTTCGGATAAATATGGCAGCGTGGAAAGCGGCCGATCCGGCTCGCTTAGTGACGACCACAGCAAATGTTGGTATTGCTCCGCGAGTTCAGCCATTTGTACCGCGTCGAATAGATTCGCGTCATACCTGAGCCTGAACTCAAAGGCGTCTTTCGACTGCTGATACTCCAACAACAACTCAGTGCCTGCCAGGTCGTTATTGAAGCGATGATTGACCTGTGCCCGGCAACCATCAAATGTCAACGGAAAATTCTTCAGAAATCCCTGGGAAAAACTGACGTTCAATTCAGCAACCGGACTCTCGCTGAGCATGTAATGAACCGGCAACTTGGAGTGGCGCAGCCGTCCCGAGACCTTAAGTTTTTTCGTATAGTCGAGGGTCGTTTTATACAAGCTTGAAAAGTTCGAATCAGCAAGTAACGCCAAGGGAAAAACCGCGGTATTCACCTGCCCGCCATAATAGACTTTCTCCCCTCCTTCCGCTGCGACAGGATAGGCAATGCAAACTTTTTCCTGCCTCGTCTGACGGGCAATCAAGATCGCCCACAACGTCTTGAATATTAGAAAATGATTGGCATATTTGATCCCGGCCTTCAGATCTCGCCAGTCGGCGAACGAGACATCAAAACGCACTTCGCCCGCTGCCTCTTGCCTCTGTCCGGAGGGTATGCAGGGCAACTCGGCACGCCGCGGACAACCAGACAACAAGTCATGCCAGAACCCCGTCGAGTCAAACTGTCCACGCAATTGAGCAACGTCATCTTCATAGCGCGCATATAAATCGATGAGATCACTAAACGCCTCTGCCGGCGCGAGCCCTAGCGGGCCCTTGTTGTAATATTGAGATATCAAGGCATAAAACTCGTCGCCAGACAGGCCATCCAGCAGCACGTGGTGTACGACGACAAGAAAGTTGTAACGCCGTTCGCCAGTCTTGATCAGATGGAAGCGACAGAGAGGCCCTTGGCGGAGGTCAAAGGGAGTACTTACCAGGGATTGGGCATCGCAGGGTGAATCGAAATACTCGAGGGTTATAGGATTATCGGCTTTCACCCAAAAAAGCTGTCCATCTTTTTCATCGAGAACATGATTAAACAGAATATAGTCTCGACTTATACCCTCTACGGCCAAACACAGCCTATTTAAATCCAGGTCACCTTCGATATCCTGATCCAGAACCAGGTTATATTCGCATGATTGCGGCTTGATAATATATTCATCCCAGAAGACCCTGGTGTAAGGCGAGGCAGAAAACATACGATATCCTTAAGGTTTATTAGAGTGAGCCTTCACGTCTAAACTGATCGCCGCATTTTAACGAGAGACTCTCTCGCCACTAAAAACAAGACTACGATTAAAAATCCTTTGCCTTGGGCCAAAGCCGAAAAGCGTGCCTATTTCTTAATTCAATTATGTTCCTCTTAGCCCCAACCCGACCCTTCATCTGCCTTTCACCAGCACAGACTCCAAGTTAAATAATTATTTATGGTCACCAATCGAGAAAGATACGCACTCACGAATTCTCGCGAAATAATATATTTAACGAAAATCCAATATCCATAAGATATTTCCTTTGCACTCATAAGATAAAACTTAATTAAAAAAGAGAATCAAGCAGAATCTTCACGGCAATATCTGAACACAAGGACTGGGTCCTATCCGGGGTTATCGTTCCGATCGACAGCCGTTCACCGCCGCCCCAACTCTGTATCGGGGCGCGAGTCTTTGATGGAGGGGGAGAAACCGGGAACAGTTTTGTCCGGCGAGCACTTCTATCCGGGAAGGTTGACGAGATCGCGGCCAGGGCTGCCGACGATCCTGAGGGTCATTTGCAACAGGCAGGACATCCGGAGGTGGCTTATATCAGCGATGGCGACCGGTACGTCTGCTGCTCGTCGAATTCAAGCACGAGGGTTCGCACCACAAGTGACATGGCCGCAGCTGCCGGATCGGCAAGCGGGCTGATGCCATCCTGCACGACCATGGCGACACCCTGCGGCCAAGAACCTGGTCAGTCAGTATCCGGGGGACACTTTGCGAGCGCCTTACTTCAAACCGCCAAAACGCCGATAGAAACTTTCGCCCACGTCGGGCAGCGGACCGTCGGCGTTTTCCAGCGCGTCGTTGAGCCATTCCTCGGCCTTGGCGTAAATCAGGCGATAGATGTTGCGGCAGAGCTGGCGCGCCGCCCGGCCTTCCCAGTCACCAGGGAGCAGCTCGTCCGGCAGTTGCGGATCGCGCAGCAGCAGTTTGCGGTACTCGTGAATCAGCAGCAGGCGTGCCAGGAAACAATCGGCCGGCTGCAGTTGCTCCTGCTCGCGCAGCGCTTGCCACAGCGGCCGGAACAACTGGATGAACTCGCTGTAGTGAGCCGCGAGCTCGTCGATGTTCCAGCTTTCGCGCACCTGCAGGCGCAGCGCCTTGGAGGCCAGCACATCCTGGGCGGTGGTCTCGAACACAATGGTGTCTTCCTGGGCGCCAAGGTCCACCAGGGTCGCGTTGATGTCCGCCCGATCGCTGCGCGGACAGGCCAGCAGCACCGGCGAAATCGCGCCAAAACCTTGCCATTCCAACTCTTCGCGCACCTGCTTGCGCTTGTCCTGGCCAAGCTGCGACAGCATCACCAGGCACCAGGAACCATCCCAGGCCGGCACGCTGGCGTTGTAGACCCGCTTGAAGGCCTTGTCGAAACGCCGGCGGCCGGTACCGGTCAGGCTGTAATAGCTGCGGCGCCCGACTTTCTCGGCGGTCAGCCAGCCTTCCTTGGTCAGGCGAAAGATCGAGGTGCGGATCAGCCGCTCGTTGATGCCGATGGGTTCGAGCAACTGGATCAGGCTACCCAGCCATACCGTACCGCCGTGGGGTTCGATGGCATCGCCGTACAGGGTAATGATCAGGGAGCTGGCGCGAATCGGCGTCTGCTCCTGGAAACGGGTCACGAGGTGATTCAGGGGTGCTAGGGACGACATGGGCGTACCGGACAAAAAGGAAGAAATATACCGGGTTTCACCGGCTTGGAGTGGCCTGGAGCGCGCGACCCACTGTGCCCTGGTTGTTCACTGGCCGGTATTTTTCGGGCGCAGGCCGCTGTCAGTGATGCGCGGGCGATGGGCTTCGGGTTCCGCGAGCGGCTCACAGACCTGCATCTGCTCCAGGCAGCGCCTGGCCAGCTGTTGATATTCGCGGGTGCCGGCCTGCTTCCAGTGCAGCTCTTCGTCGCTGAGGCGGCGTTTGACACTGGCCGGGGCGCCCATGACCAGCGACTGCTCGGCACACTCGAAGCCGGCCTTGACGAAGGCCGCCGCGGACACGAAGCAGCGTGGCGCGATCCGGGCGTTATCCATCACCACCGCGTTCATCCCCACCAGCGCATCGGCGCCGATCCGGCAGCCATGCAGCACCGCGCCATGGCCGATATGGCCGTTGCGCTCAACCACCGTGTCGCTCTCGGGAAAGCCGTGCATCACACAGGTGTCCTGCAGGTTGGCCCCCTCCTCCAGCACGATCCGTCCGAAATCGCCGCGCAGGCTGGCCAGCGGGCCGATGTAGCAGTGGGCACCGACTATCACGTCGCCGATCAGCACGGCGGACGGATGCACATAAGCACTGGGATGGACCACCGGGGTCAGGCCGTCGAGGCTGTAGCAGGTCATGAGGTACTCCTTGGCTAGGCGGCAAGTCGACATAGTGTGCAAAGCGATGCCGATCAGGGTTTATTTTGTATCGCATCAAGCTTAAACGAAAAAGCGGAAAAACAGTATCGCGTCTCTGCTCAGCGAAAGCCGCCAGGCAAAGGCCATAAGCTCTAGTAAAATCTAGAAAATCATGACTTGATCGCCCCTCTCCATCCTGGAGCAAACGATTAAAAGCCTCAACATAAAGACACACTAATTACATTTTTACATTGCATTTATGTATCGCATTGGCGATATACTCGGCGAAAACCGGCTCCCCAGCCGATCCAATAATGACCCGGCCCTGCGCCGAGCGTGCACCGTGAGGGCATCCGCCATGCCTCAAACCCTTGCTGTCGAAAGCCTCGATGGCGGCGTTCGACTGATTACCCTGCAACGCCCCGCCGCCCTGAATGCCCTGACCAGCGAATTGCTCGGCGAACTGGCAGCTGCCCTGGACGCCGCCCAGGCCGACAGCGAGACCCGGGTCGTGGTGCTGACCGGCAGCCGCAAGGCATTCGCCGCCGGTGCCGACATCAATGAAATGGCCGAGCGCGACCTCACCGGCATCCTCAATGACCCGCGCCAGGCTTCCTGGCAGCGGATCACCGCCTTCAGCAAACCGCTGATCGCCGCGGTCAACGGCTTTGCCCTCGGCGGCGGCTGCGAGCTGGCCATGCACGCCGACATCCTGATCGCCGGCGAGGACGCCCGTTTTGGCCAGCCGGAAATCAACCTCGGGATCATGCCCGGCGCCGGCGGCACCCAGCGCCTGCTGCGGGCGGTCGGCAAATCCCTGGCCATGCAGATGGTCCTCGGCGGCGAGTCGATCGATGCCCGCCATGCCTTGCGCGCCGGCCTGGTCAGCGAGGTCACCCAACCGGAATTCACGGTCGAGCGCGCCCTGCAGCTGGCGCGGCTGATCGCCGGCAAGGCGCCGCTGGCCCTGCGCCTGGCCAAGGAGGCGCTGCTCAAGGCGCTGGACACCGACCTCGCCAGCGGCCTGCGCTTCGAGCGCCATGCCTTCACGGTGCTGGCCGGCACTCGCGACCGCGAAGAAGGCATCCGCGCCTTCCAGGAAAAACGCCGGCCCCGCTTCACCGGCCACTAGGCCGCCGTAGCGGCCAACGACTCACACGACCTGTCAGAGAGCGCCAGAACCATGAACTTCGAACACATCCTGTTTTCCGTCGAGGCAGGCGTCGCCCTCCTCAGCCTGAACCGCCCCGAACAGCTCAACAGCTTCAATGCGCAGATGCATGGCGAGGTCCGCGAAGCCCTCAAGCAGGTGCGCGCCAATCCCGAGACCCGGGTGCTGCTGTTGACCGGCGAAGGTCGTGGCTTCTGTGCCGGCCAGGACCTGAGCGACCGCAATGTCGCCCCCGGCGCGGAGGTGCCGGACCTGGGCGAATCCATCGAACGTTTCTACAACCCGCTGATCCGCCAGTTGCGCGACCTGCCGCTGCCGGTGGTCTGCGCGGTGAACGGCGTGGCCGCCGGGGCCGGGGCCAATATTCCCCTGGCCTGCGACCTGGTGCTGGCCGGTCGTTCGGCGAGTTTTATCCAGGCGTTCTGCAAGATCGGCCTGATCCCCGACTCCGGCGGCACCTGGACCCTGCCGCGCCTGGTCGGCATGGCGCGGGCCAAGGCCCTGGCCCTGCTGGGCAATCGCCTGACGGCCGAACAGGCCGAGCAATGGGGCCTGATCTATCGCTGCGTCGAAGATGCCGAGTTGCGCGACGAGGCCCTCAAGCTTGCGCGCCACCTGGCCACCCAACCGACCTATGGCCTGGCGCTAATCAAGCGCAGCCTCAACGCCAGCCTGAACAACAGCTTCGATGAACAGCTGGAACTGGAAAAAGACCTGCAACGCCTGGCCGGACGCAGCGAGGACTACCGCGAAGGCGTGAGTGCCTTCATGGACAAACGCACACCGGCCTTCAAAGGACGCTGAACATGAACGCACTGACACCCCAGGCCCGTGTCGCGGTGATCGGCGCCGGCGCGATGGGCGCCGGCATCGCCCAGGTCGCGGCCCAGGCCGGCCACCCGGCCTGGCTACTGGACAACCGCCCGGGCGCCGCCGCGCAAGCCATCGCCGACATCGACCGGCAACTCGCCAGGCGCGTAGCCAACGGCAAACTCAATGCCCAGGCGCACAGGGCGACCATGGCCCGGTTGCAGGCCGCCGAAGCCATCGAGCAACTGGCCGACAGCGAGCTGATCGTCGAAGCCATCGCCGAGAACCTCGAGGCCAAGCGTGAGCTGTTTCACCAGCTGGAAAGCCTGTGCCGCGACAGCTGCATCCTCGCCAGCAACACCTCTTCGCTGTCGATCACCCGCATCGCCGCCGGCCTGAGGCGCCCCGAGCGCTTGCTCGGCCTGCACTTTTTCAACCCGGCGCCGGTCATGCCGCTGGTCGAGGTCGTCTCGGGCCTGACCAGCGACCGGCAACTGGCGCAGCGCCTGTACGACACCGCAATAAACTGGGGCAAGCAGCCGGTGCACACCCGCTCCACACCGGGCTTTATCGTCAATCGCGTGGCCCGGCCGTTCTACGCCGAAAGCCTGCGCCTGCTGCAGGAAGGTGCCGGCGACTGCGCCACCCTCGACGCCCTGCTGCGCGAGGCTGGTGGTTTTGCCATGGGCGCCTTCGAACTGACAGACCTGATCGGCCATGACGTCAACTACGCGGTGACCCGCTCGGTCTTCGAGGCCTATTACGGCGACATGCGTTTTCAGCCCTCGCTGATTCAGCAGGAACTGGTGGATGCCGGACATTTCGGACGCAAGAGTGGCCAGGGTTTCTATGCCTATGCCGAGGGCGCCGAGCGCCCGGCCCCTGTCGAGCTGCACAGCGATCAGCCCATCGAGCACTGCGTAGTCGAGGGCGATCTGGGGGCTGCCCAAGGCCTGCTGCAACGCCTGCGCGAGTCCGGTGTGCGCCTGGTCGAGCGTGACGGCCCTGGCCTGTTGCGGGTCGGCGACGCGGTACTGGCGGTCAGCGACGGGCGCCTGGCCAGCCAGCGCGCCCGCGAACACGGTTTGAGCAACCTGATCCTGCTGGACCTGGCCCATGACTATGCCAGCGCTGGCCGCCTGGCCATCAGTTGCTCCGTCACCACCAGCCCACTGGCCCGCGACCAGGCGGTGGCATTGTTGCAACGCGCCGGGTTCAAGGTCAGCCAGCTCAGCGACACCCCGGGGCTGCTGGTCCTGCGCACCGTGGCGATGCTCGCCAACGAAGCCACCGACGCCTTGCTGCAAGGCGTGGCCTCGGCGGTGGACATCGACCTGGCGATGCGCGCCGGGGTCAATTACCCCGAAGGCCCCCTGGCCTGGGCCGACCGCCTGGGCCTGCCATGGGTGCTCGAGGTCCTGCAAAACCTGCAGGCCGCCTACGGCGAGGAACGTTATCGACCGTCCCTGCTGTTGCGCCGCCGGGTTGCCGAAGGGAGGACGCTGCATGCTTGATCACCCTGCAATGAGCCTGGCCAGCGCCTGCGCCCAGAGCCTGTTCAAACGCGACAACGCCAGCCAGGCACTGGGCATGCGCCTGCTGTCGGTGGCGCCCGGCGCCGCCCGGCTGGGCATGAGCGTGCGCGAAGACATGCTGCAAGGCCACGGCACTTGCCACGGCGGCTTGCTGTTCACCCTGGCGGACTCGGCCTTCGCCCTGGCCTGCAATACCTACGACGAAGCCACGGTAGCCATCGGCTGCAGCATCGACTACATCGCCCCGGCCCGCCTCGGCGATACCCTGACCGCCGATTGCATCGAGCAAAGCCGCAGCGGCCGGATCGGCAACTACGACGTGCGGATCGAAAACCAGCATGGCGTGCTGATCGCCCTGTTCCACGGCAAATCCTACAAAGTGCGCGGCCCGGTGCTGGCGCAGGAGAACCCCAATGAATGACGCCCTGATCATCGATGCGGTCCGTACCCCCATCGGCCGTTACGGCGGCGCCCTGAGCAGCGTGCGCGCCGACGACCTGGGCGCGGTGCCGTTGCGCGCCCTGATGCAGCGCAACCCCGGGGTCGACTGGAGCCGGGTCGACGAAGTGATCTACGGCTGCGCCAACCAGGCCGGCGAAGACAACCGCAACGTGGCACGCATGTCGGCGCTGCTCGCCGGGCTGCCGGTGGAGGTCCCCGGTACCACCCTCAACCGCTTGTGCGGCTCCGGCCTGGACGCCATAGGCAGCGCCGCCCGCGCCCTGCGCTGTGGCGAGGCCGGGCTGGTGCTGGCCGGCGGCGTCGAATCGATGTCCCGCGCGCCGCTGGTGATGGGCAAGGCGCAGGCCGCGTTTTCGCGCCAGGCCGAGCTGTTCGACAGCACCATCGGCTGGCGCTTCGTCAACCCGCTGATGGAACAAGGCTTCGGCATCGACTCGATGCCGGAAACCGCGGAAAACGTCGCCGCGCAATTCGGCATTTCCCGCGCCGACCAGGACTCCTTCGCCCTGCGCAGCCAGCAGCGGGCCGCGGCGGCGCAAGCCAGCGGACGCCTGGCCAGGGAAATAGTCGCGGTGCCCATTCCCCAGCGCAAAGGCCCGCCGACCCTGGTCGAGCAGGACGAACACCCGAGGGGCGACACCACCCTCGAACAGCTGCAGAAGCTCGGCACGCCATTCCGCCAGGGCGGCAGCGTCACCGCGGGCAACGCCTCGGGGGTCAACGACGGCGCCTGCGCCCTGTTGCTGGCCGACGCGGTAACCGCGCAACGCTACGACCTCAAGGCTCGTGGTCGGGTGGTCGCCATGGCCACCGCCGGGGTCGAGCCACGGATCATGGGCATCGGCCCGGTGCCAGCCACGCGCAAAGTGCTGGAACTGGCCCGGCTGAGCCTGGCGGACATGGACGTGATCGAGCTCAACGAGGCGTTCGCCGCCCAGGGCCTGGCGGTGCTGCGCGAGCTGGGCCTGGCGGACGACGACGAGCGGGTCAACCCCAACGGCGGCGCCATCGCCCTGGGCCATCCCCTGGGCATGAGCGGCGCGCGTCTGGTGACCACCGCGCTGCACGAGCTGGAGCAGCGCCAGGGTCGCTACGCCTTGTGCACCATGTGCATCGGTGTGGGCCAAGGCATCGCGCTGATCATCGAACGACTTTAAGACCAGATACACCCGCGCCCGGAGCCCCCACGGGTATCCTTGGCGCAGGCACTCAGGAGCCGCCCGCCGGCGGCTCGACACAACAATAATTCGAGTGAAGCCATGAACATGCCAATTGCCAAAGCCGTGCTTGATCCCCTGCTGGACCCGCTGGAAACCGCCAGCGTCGACCAGTTGCGCCAGCATCAACTGGAACGCCTGCGCTGGAGCCTGAACCACGCCTACCGCAATGTGCCGCTGTACCGTCAGCGCTTCGACGCGCTGGGCGTGCACCCCGACGATGTGCGCAGCCTGGAGGACCTGGCGAAGTTCCCGTTCACCAGCAAGTCCGACCTGCGCGACAACTATCCCTACGGCATGTTCGCCGTGCCGATCGAGGACGTGGTGCGCCTGCACGCCTCCAGCGGCACCACCGGCAAGCCGACGGTGGTCGGCTACACCCAGAACGACATCGACACCTGGGCCAGGGTGGTCGCGCGCTCGATTCGCGCCGCCGGCGGCCGGCGTGGCGACAAGGTCCATGTGTCCTACGGCTATGGCCTGTTCACCGGCGGCCTGGGAGCCCACTACGGCGCCGAGCGCCTGGGCTGCACGGTGATCCCGATGTCCGGTGGCCAGACCGAAAAACAGGTGCAGCTGATCAAGGACTTCCAGCCGGACATCATCATGGTCACGCCCTCCTACATGCTCAACATCGCCGACGAGATCGAGCGCCAGGGCATCGATCCGCAAAAGCTCGCCCTGCGCCTGGGGATCTTCGGCGCCGAACCCTGGACCGCCGAGCTGCGCAGCGCCATCGAACAGCGCCTGGGCATCACCGCGCTGGATATCTACGGGCTCTCCGAAATCATGGGCCCCGGCGTGGCCATGGAATGCGCCGAGACCAAGGACGGGCCGACTATCTGGGAGGACCACTTCTACCCCGAGATCATCGACCCGGTGACCGGCCAGGTGTTGCCGGACGGCCAGATGGGCGAGCTGGTGTTCACTTCGCTGAGCAAGGAAGCCCTGCCGATGATCCGCTACCGCACCCGCGACCTGACCCGCCTGCTGCCCGGCACCGCGCGGCCCATGCGGCGTATCGACAAGATCACCGGGCGCAGCGACGACATGCTGATCATTCGCGGGGTCAACGTGTTCCCCACGCAGATCGAGGAGCAGGTGCTCAAGGTCCGGCAACTCTGCGAATGCTACGAGATCCACCTGTACCGCAACGGCAACCTCGACAGCGTCGAGGTGCATGTGGAGCTCAAGAACGAACACCAACAACTGGGCGACGAGCAGCAGAAAGCCATCTGCGACGAATTGAGCCGGCACATCAAGACCTACATCGGCATCAGCTCGCGTATCGTTTTGCGTCCGACCTTTTCCCTCAAGCGCTCCGAGGGCAAGGCCAGCCACGTGGTGGATAACCGGCAGAAATAAGCCATTCCAAGCTTAAAGCCCCGCTTCGGCGGGGCTTTTTTTTGCCCGAGGGAAAGCCTTCAATAGCAAAGCGATACAAAACCATATACGACACGTTATTTTGTGTTTGATATTTATTTTTGTATCACATATAAAGTTCTCCATGCCCAGGCAATCCTTCACGGCAGGAGACGCACCATGTACGCACAGCTGGTAGAGACCGGAGTCAAAAGCATCAAGCCCCGTTCGGAGATGTCCGAACAGGAACGCGCCTTCCAGGACAAAATCGATTCGGAAATCAAGATCGAAGCCAAGAACTGGATGCCGGATGCCTATCGGCAAACCCTGATCCGGCAGATTTCCCAGCACGCCCATTCGGAAATCGTCGGCATGCTGCCCGAAGGCAACTGGGTGACCCGCGCCCCGACCCTCAAGCGCAAGCTGCAACTGATGGCCAAGATCCAGGACGAAGCCGGCCACGGCCTGTACCTGTACAGCGCGATGGAAACCCTGGGCGCCGACCGCGACGAGGAAATCGCCAAGCTGCACAGCGGCCGCGCCAAGTACTCGAGCATCTTCAACTACCCGACGCTGAACTGGGCCGACATGGGTGCGGTGGGCTGGCTGGTGGACGGTGCGGCGATCGTCAACCAGGTGGTGCTGCAGCGCACCTCCTACGGCCCCTACTCTCGGGCCATGGTGCGCATCTGCAAGGAAGAGAGTTTCCACCAGCGCCAGGGCTACGAAATCCTCCTGACCCTGATGCGCGAGGGCAACCAGGCGCAGAAGGACATGGTCCAGGACGCCATCAACCGCCTGTGGTGGCCGGCACTGATGATGTTCGGCCCCAGCGACGAACACTCGCCCAACAGCGCGCAGTCCATGGCCTGGAAGATCAAGCGCCAGAGCAACGACGAACTGCGCCAGCGCTTCATCGACCAGATCATCCCGCAGCTGGAACTGCTCGGCTGCACCTGCCCGGACCCGGACCTTAGGTGGAACGCCGAGCGCGGCCACTACGACTTCGGCGAGATCCAGTGGGACGAATTCTACGAAGTGCTCAAGGGCAACGGCCCGTGCAACCAGGAACGCGTCGCCACCCGGCGCAAGGCCATCGAGGACGGCGCCTGGGTCCGCGAAGCCGCGGTCGCCCACGCCCGCAAGAAAACCAATAAAAACGCCGCCTGACCCGTAGCCGCTGCCGAAGGCTGCGATAAGGCCCGAAGGGCCTTCGAGGGCCTCAAGAGCGCGCCCCCTTCGGGGCCGATCGTAGCCTGCGGCAGCGGCTACATGAATTCAGCCCCCTGATGTGGAGTCACCGATATGTCCGAATGGACCCTCTTCGAAGTCTTCGTGCGCAGCAAGCACGGGCTCAACCACAAGCACGTCGGCAGCGTGCATGCCGCCGACAGCGCCATGGCCATCGAGAACGCCCGCGAGCTCTACACCCGCCGCAGCGAAGGCGTGAGCCTGTGGGTGGTGCCCTCGGCGCTGATCGTCGCCTCGTCCCCGGATGAAAAGGACCCGCTGTTCGACCCGGCGGACGACAAGGTCTATCGCCACGCCAGCTTCTATGAGCTGCCGGCCGAAGTCGGGCACATGTGAGGTCGACCATGAACACGCGAAGCGAATTGATCCAATACCTGCTGCGCCTGGGCGACAGCGCCCTGGTCCAGGGCCAGCGCCTGTGCCAGTGGTGCGGCCGCGCACCGGCCCTGGAAGAAGAACTGGCGCTGATGAACGTCGGCCTCGACCTGGTGGGCCAGGCCCGCAACTGGCTGGACTACGCCGCCGAACTGCTGGATGACGGCCGCGACGCCGACCACCTGGCGTTCCGCCGCGACGAGCGCGCCTATCGCAACCTGCTGCTGGTGGAGCAGCCCAACGGCGATTTCGCCGTGACCATGCTCAAGCAGTTTCTCTACGACGCCTGGCACCTGGAAGTGCTCAAGGGCCTGGCCCAGTCCAGCGACGAACGCATCGCCGGGATCGCCGCCAAGGCGGTGAAGGAAGTCACCTATCACCTGCGCCGCTCCAGCGAATGGGTCGAGCGCCTGGGCGACGGCACCGAACACAGCCACCAGCGCATGCTGGAGGCGATTCCCCTGCTCTGGCGCTTCACCGTCGAACTGATCAGCGGCGCCGACAGCGAAAACCACCTGCACGGCGCCGGCATCATCGCCGACCCGGCGCAGGTCGCCAGCGCCTGGCAGGCGACGGTGGCGCGGATTTTCGCCAGCGCCACCCTGCCCCTGCCGCCGGCACCCAGCCATTTCTACCTGGACGCCCGCCGCGGCCTGCACAGCGAACACCTGGGCATTTTGCTGGCGGAAATGCAGGCGCTGCCACGAGCGTACCCCGATGCGACCTGGTGAGCTGATTTCCAGCGACCGCGGCGCCCGGGCCCAGCAGCCGGGCGACCTGGAGGCGGCCTGGAACATCCTGGGCGCGGTCATGGACCCGGAGGTGCCGGTGGTCAGCGTGGTGGAGCTGGGCATCGTCCGCGACCTCGACTGGCACGACGGCCACCTGCAGGTGGTGGTCACCCCGACCTACTCCGGCTGCCCGGCCACCGAGGTGATCGAGGGCGACATCCGCGCGGCCCTGGAACTTGGCGGGTTTTCCGAGCCCCGACTGCAACGCCGGCTGACCCCGGCCTGGAGCACCGACTGGATCACTACCAGCGGCCGCGAACGGCTGCGGGCCTACGGCATCGCCCCGCCCGTGGGCAGTGGCAGCAAGCGCAGCCTGCTGGGCGAAAGCGCCGCCATCCGCTGCCCGCAATGTGGCAGCAGCCACACCGAACAGCTCAGCGAGTTCGGCTCGACCGCCTGCAAGGCGCTGTATCGCTGCCGGGACTGCCTGGAGCCGTTCGACTATTTCAAGTGCATCTGACGCCGTGTCAGTGGGAGAACAACCATGAGCAAATTCCACAGCCTGACCATCAAGGATGTGCGCAGCGAAACCCGCGACGCGGTGTCCATCGCCTTCGAGATTCCGCAGCACCTGCAGGACAGCTTTCATTTCACCCAAGGCCAGCACCTGGTGATGCGCACCCAGCTGGATGGCGAGGAAGTGCGCCGTTCCTATTCGATCTGCGCCGGGGTCAACGACGGCGAGCTGCGCATTGCCGTGAAGCGCGTGGCCGGCGGGCGTTTTTCGGCGTTCGCCAATGACCGGCTCAAGCCCGGGCACTGCCTGGACGTGATGCCGCCCGCCGGGCACTTCCATGTCCAGCTCGACCCCGCGCGCCATGGCCAATACCTGGCGGTGGCGGCCGGCAGCGGCATCACGCCGATCCTGTCGATCATCAAGAGCACCCTGGAAACCGAGCCCCACAGCCGCGTCACCCTGCTGTACGGCAACCGCGCAAGCTCCGCCGCCCTGTTTCGCGAACAGCTGGAAGACCTGAAGAACCGCTACCTGCAACGCCTGAACCTGATCTTCGTGTTCAGCCGCGAACAGCAGGACGTCGACCTCTATAACGGCCGGATCGACACCGACAAATGCGCCCGGCTGTTCTCCCGCTGGCTCGACGTCAAGGCCCTGGACGCCGCCTTTATCTGCGGCCCGCAGGCGATGACCGAAACCGTGCGCGACAGCCTGAAAGCCCACGGCATGGCCGCCGAGCGCATTCACTTCGAGCTGTTCGCCGCCGCTGGCAGCCCGCACAAGCGCGAGGTCCGCGAGGCGGCCCGGCAGCTCGATGCGGCGGTCAGCCAGATCACCGTGATCAGCGACGGTCGCGCCCTGGCCTTCGACCTGCCGCGCAACAGCCAGAGCATCCTCGATGCCGGCAATGCCCAGGGCGCCGAGCTGCCCTATTCGTGCCGCGCCGGGGTGTGCTCCACCTGCAAGTGCAAGGTGATCGAGGGCGAAGTGGAGATGGACAGCAACCACGCCCTCGAGGACTACGAAGTGGCGGCCGGGTACGTGCTGTCGTGCCAGTCGTTCCCGGTCAGCGACAAGGTGGTGCTGGACTTCGACCAGCTCTGACCTGTGGCCGCTGCCGCAGGCGGCGATCGACTTGGGCGGCACTCCGACGAAGCGGGCGCACGGTCTTGAGATCGCTGAAGGCCTTCGGCCTTATCGCAGCCTCCGGCAGCGGCTACAGAAAAAATTCACCGCGTTTCAAGCAAAACAAAAACAACATCAAGAGAGCGCTCCCATGACCCTGCAAGACATCGAACAGATCCGCCAGCACCCCGACTTCATCCAGCTGGTGCGGCGCAAACAGAACCTCTACTGGTCCCTGACCCTGGCCATGCTGGTGATCTACTACGGCTTCGTGCTGCTGGTGGCGTTTTCCCCCAGCACCCTGGGGCGCTCGCTCAGTGGCGGGGTGACCACGGTGGGCATGCTGGTGGGCGTGGTGATCGTGCTGCTGGCCTTCGCCCTCACTGGCTTTTACGTCTATCGCGCCAATAACGTGATCGACCCGCTGAACGAAAAGCTCAAGCAGGAGTGCGCCCAATGAAGCGCTTGTTGGCGTTGTTCGCCCTTCCGTGCCTGTTCGCCACCGACCTGGCGCTGGCCGCCGAAGGCAGCGCGCGCCCCTTGAACTGGAACGCCATCGGCATGTTCCTGGTGTTTGTCCTGTTCACCCTCGGCGTCACCCGCTGGGCCGCCCTGCGCACCCGTTCGGCCAGCGACTTCTATACCGCCGGCGGCGGCATGAGCGGCTTGCAGAACGGCCTGGCGATCGCCGGCGACATGATCTCCGCGGCGTCCTTCCTGGGCATCTCGGCGATGATGTTCCTCAACGGCTATGACGGTTTGCTGTACGCCCTGGGCGTACTCGCCGGCTGGCCGATCATCCTGTTCCTGATCGCCGAACGCCTGCGCAACCTGGGCAAGTACACCTTCGCCGACGTGGTGTCCTACCGCCTGGAACAGACCCCGGTGCGCCTGACCTCGGCCTTCGGCACCCTGACCGTGGCCCTGATGTACCTGGTGGCGCAGATGGTCGGCGCCGGCAAGCTGATCGAGTTGCTGTTCGGCATCAGCTACCTCTACGCGGTGATGCTGGTCGGGGTGCTGATGGTGTTCTACGTGACCTTCGGCGGCATGCTCGCCACCACCTGGGTGCAGATCATCAAGGCGGTGATGCTGCTGTTCGGCACCAGCTTCATGGCGTTCATGGTGCTCCGGCATTTCGGCTTCAGCACCGAGGCGATGTTCGCCGGGGCCAGCGCCGTGCACGCCAAGGGCAGCGCGATCATGGCCCCGGGCGGGCTGCTGTCGAACCCCATCGACGCCATTTCCCTGGGCCTGGGCATGATGTTCGGCACCGCCGGCCTGCCGCATATCCTGATGCGCTTCTTTACCGTCAGCGACGCCAAGGAAGCGCGCAAGAGCGTGTTCTACGCCACCGGTTTCATCGGCTACTTCTACCTGCTGCTGATTGTGGTCGGCTTCGGCGCGATCGTCATGGTCGGCACCGATCCGGCGTTCCGCGACGCCAGCGGCGCGATCATCGGCGGCGGCAACATGATCGCCGTGCACCTGGCCCAGGCGGTGGGCGGCAACCTGTTCCTCGGCTTCATCTCGGCGGTGGCCTTCGCCACCATCCTCGCGGTGGTCGCCGGCCTGGCGCTGTCCGGCGCCTCGGCGGTGTCCCACGACCTGTACGCCTGCGTGCTGCGCAAGGGCCAGGCCAGCGAGCAGCAGGAAATGCGCGTGTCGCGCATCGCCACCCTGTGCATCGGCGTGCTGGCGATCGTCCTCGGCCTGCTGTTCGAGTCGCAGAACATCGCCTTCCTCTCCGGGCTGGTGCTGGCCATCGCCGCCTCGGTGAATTTCCCGGTGCTATTCCTTTCGATGTTCTGGAAAGGCCTGACCACCCGCGGCGCCGTGACCGGCAGCCTGGCCGGGCTGGTGTCAGCGATCGTGCTGCTGGTGCTGAGCCCGGCGGTCTGGGTCAACGTGCTGCATCACGAACGGGCGCTGTTCCCCTACTCCAACCCGGCGCTGTTCTCCATGAGCCTGGCGTTCTTCAGCGCCTGGCTGCTCTCGGTGACCGACACCTCGGCGCGGGCCGAACTGGAGCGTGGTCGCTACCTCGCGCAGTTCATCCGCTCGATGACCGGCATCGGCGCTTCCGGCGCCAGCAAACACTGAACCCGCTCCGATCGATGACAGGGAATAACAACAATGAACCCCGTTTCCATCGCCTCACCGAAACACCTGCTGCCGGCCATGGCCTCGCTGGGCCTGGGCCTGTTCACCTCCAGCGTACAAGCCGACTTCGTCGGCGACAGCAAGGCGCGGATCGAAATGCGCAACCACTACATCAACCGTGACTTCCGCCAGGCCAACGCCGCGCAGTCCAAGGCCGAGGAATGGGCCCAGGGCTTCACCGCGCGGATCGAGTCCGGCTACACCGAGGGCACCCTGGGTTTCGGCCTGGATGCCCTTGGCGAGCTAGGGCTCAAGCTCGACTCCAGCGCGGATCGCCGCGGCACCGGCCTGCTGCCGTTCGGCCCGAACAGCCATACACCTGCGAACGAGTTCAGCGAACTGGGCCTGACCGGCAAACTGCGCCTGTCGAAAAGCGTCTTGAAGATCGGCACCCTGCAACCGCTGCTGCCCGTGGCCACTTACAACGACACCCGCCTGCTGGGCTCGACCTTCCAGGGCGGCCTGCTGACCAGCCAGGAAATCAGCGGCCTGACCCTGAATGCCGGGCGCCTGACCGAAGCCAACCTGCGGGATTCCTCGAGCAACGACGACATCGGTTATGGCGCCGCCCGCAGCGATCATTTCGACTTCGCCGGCGCCAGCTACGCCTTCAGCCCGCAACTGAGCCTCAGCTACTACTACGGCAAGCTCGAAGAGATCTATCGCCAGCACTACCTCGGCCTGCTGCATACCCAGCCCCTGGGCGGCGGCTTCAGCCTGCGCAGCGACCTGCGCTACTTCGACAGCCGTGGCGACGGCGCCGAGCGCGCCGGGCGGATCGATAACCGCAACTTCAACAGTATGTTCAGCCTGATCAAGGGCGCGCACAAAATCAGCGCCACCTGGCAGCAGCTGTCCGGCGACAGCGCCTTCCCGTTCCTCAACGGCGGCGATCCCTACGTGGTCAACCTGGTGACCTACAACACCTACACCCGTGCCGAGGAAGACTCCTGGCAGCTGCGCTACGACTACGACTTCGCCGCCATGGGCCTGCCCGGCCTGACCTTCATGACCCGCTACACCGACGGCCGCCACGTCAAGGCGGGCAACATCGACAACGGCCGCGAGAGCGAACGCGACACCGACATCACCTACGTGATCCAGAGCGGACCGCTGAAGGACCTGAGCATCCGCTGGCGCAACGTGACCTTTCGTTCGGGCAACGGCCTGACCACCGACCTCAACGAGAACCGCCTGATCCTCGGCTACACCCTGGCTCTTTGGTAAACCCCGCCGGCGCGGTCGCTGGCCGCGCCGGCCTCATTCATCATCCGGAGGAATCGTGATGCCTCACGCCCCTACCCTGCAAAGCTTCATCGCCGGCCGCTGGATCGGCCAACACGGCGCCCAGGTGCTGCGCAGCGCCATCGACGGCCACGAACTGGCCCGCACCCATGAAGAGCGCCTGGATTTCGCCGAGGCGCTCGACCATGGCCGGCGCCAGGGCATCGCCTCCCTCATGGCCCTGGACTTCCAACAGCGCGCCCAGCGGCTCAAGGCGCTGGCGCTGTACCTGAGCGAGCGCAAGGAACAGCTGTACGCCATCTCCCACCACAGCGGCGCCACCCGCGCCGACAGCTGGATCGACATCGAGGGCGGTAACAGCACCCTGTTCACCTATGCCAGCCTGGGTTCGCGGGAATTGCCCTCGGGCAATATCGTCCACGAGGGCCCGGCGCTGCCGTTGAGCAAGCTCGGCAGCTTCGCCGGCACCCATATCCTGGTGCCCCGCGGTGGCCTGGCGGTGCATATCAACGCTTTCAACTTCCCGATCTGGGGCATGCTGGAAAAATTCGCCCCGAGCTTCCTCGCCGGCATGCCGTGCATCGTCAAGCCAGCCACCGCTACCAGCTACCTGACCGAAGCCGTGGTGCGCCTGATGGATGAATCGGGGCTGTTGCCCGCTGGCAGCCTGCAACTGGTGATCGGCAGCACCGGCGACCTGCTGGACCGTCTGCAGGGCCAGGACGTGCTGACCTTCACCGGCTCGGCCGACACCGCGGCCAAGCTGCGCGCCAACCCGCAGCTGATTCGCAATTCGGTGCCGTTCAATGCCGAGGCCGACTCGCTGAACTGCGCGATCCTCGCCCCGGACGTGAGCCCGGACGACGAAGAGTTCGAGTTGTTCATCAAGGAAGTGGCCCGGGAAATGACCACCAAGGCCGGGCAGAAATGCACCGCCATTCGCCGCGCCATCGTGCCGGCCAGGCACCTCGACGCGGTCGCCAGCCGCCTGCGCGACAGGCTGGCCAAGGTGGTGGTCGGCGACCCGGCGGTGGAAGGCGTCCGCATGGGCGCGCTGGCCTCCCACGATCAGCAGCTGGATGTGGCCGAACGCCTGGAGAGCCTGCTGCACAGCAGCGACCTGTTGTTCGGCGCCCGTGACGGCTTCGAGCCACGCGGGGCAAACACCCGCCAGGGCGCGTTCTTCGCCCCGACTCTGTTGCAGGCCCGCGACCCGCATGCCGAAGGCGGTGCCCACGATATCGAGGCCTTCGGCCCGGTCAGCACGCTGATGGCCTATGACGACCTCGACGAAGCCCTGGCTCTGGCCGCGCGAGGCAAAGGCAGTCTGGTGGCCAGCCTGGTGACCCGCGATCCACACATCGCCGCCAAGGCCATCCCGGTGGCCGCGGCCTGGCACGGGCGCCTGCTGGTGCTGGACCGCGAATCCGCCGCCGAATCCACCGGCCATGGCTCGCCGCTGCCGCAACTCAAGCACGGCGGCCCGGGTCGCGCCGGCGGTGGTGAGGAGCTCGGTGGCCTGCGCGCAGTGAAGCACTACCTGCAACGGGCGGCGGTGCAAGGCTCACCGAGCATGCTGGCGGCGGTCACCGGCGAATACGTGCGGGGCGCCAAGGTCATCGAGACCGAGGTGCATCCGTTCCGCCGGTTCTTCCAGGACCTGCAAATCGGCGAGTCGCTGCTGACCCACAGACGCACGGTGACCGAGGCCGACCTGGTGAACTTCGGCTGCCTGTCCGGCGACCACTTCTATATGCACTTCGACGAGATCGCGGCCAAGGAGTCGCAGTTCGGCAAGCGCATCGCCCACGGTTACTTCGTACTGTCAGCGGCGGCCGGGCTGTTCGTATCCCCGGCGCCGGGCCCGGTATTGGCCAACTACGGCCTGGACACCCTGCGTTTCATCAACCCGGTGGGCATCGGCGACACCATCCAGGCGCGCCTGACCTGCAAGCGCAAGATCGACCAGGGCAAGCAGAGCCCGCAAGGCATCCCCCAGGGCGTGGTGGCCTGGGACGTGGAGGTCTGCAACCAGTTGGGTGAGCTGGTGGCTAGCTACGACATCCTGACCCTGGTGGTCAAACGCGAAGACTGACCGCGCGTCCAGATCGCCGACACACCTCAAACTTGTAGGAGCGAGCTTGCTCGCGATGACGGCCTGCAGAACGACATCGAAGGGCCTCATCGCCAGCAAGCTGGCTCCTACAAAAGCCCGGGTCAGTATTTGTGGCAAAAGATTTCAGAGTTTCTTGATCTTCACCGGTGCTTGCGGCAAGTTGCGCGCTTCTTCAATACAAGGAGCAGCCAATGTCCGGTTCACTGGCCCAGGCTTTCGCCCACAACTTTCTCGGCCATTCACCGCGCTGGTACAAAGCCAGCATCCTTGCCTTCCTGCTGCTCAACCCCTTGCTGCTGTTCACCGTCGGCCCGGTGGCGGCCGGCTGGATGCTGGTGGCCGAGTTCATCTTCGCCCTGGCCATGGCCCTCAAGTGCTACCCGTTGATGCCCGGCGGCCTGCTGGTGCTGGAAGCCGTGGCGCTGGGCATGACCACGCCCCAGGCGCTGTACGACGAACTGGTGCACAACTTCCCGGTAATCCTGCTGCTGATGTTCATGGTGGCCGGCATCTATTTCATGAAGGAGCTGCTGCTGTTCCTGTTCTCCCGGCTGTTGCTGGGGGTGCGTTCCAAGGCGCTGCTGGGCCTGCTGTTCTGCTTTCTCTCGGCCTTCCTCTCGGCGTTTCTCGATGCCCTGACGGTGACCGCGGTGATCATCAGCGCCGCGGTGGGCTTCTATTCGGTGTATCACCGGGTGGCGTCCGGCAACGACCCGCGCCAGGACAGCGAATTCAACGACGACCAGCACTTGCCGCAACTGCATCACCAGGACCTCGAACAGTTCCGCGCCTTCCTGCGCAGCCTGCTGATGCATGGCGCGGTGGGTACCGCCCTGGGTGGCGTCTGCACCCTGGTGGGCGAGCCGCAGAACCTGCTGATCGGCCATGAAATGGGTTGGCACTTCGCCGACTTCTTCCTCAAGGTCGCTCCGGTGTCCCTGCCGGTGCTGGTGGCCGGGCTGGTGACCTGCGTGCTGCTGGAGAAACTGCGCTGGTTCGGCTACGGCACCCTGCTGCCGGACAACGTGCGCGCGGTGCTGGCCAACTACGCCGCCGAAGACAACGCCGAACGCACCGACCGGCAACGCGCGGCGCTGCTGGTACAGGGTGTGGCGGCGCTGATCCTGATTGCCGCGCTGGCCCTGCATATCGCCGAGGTCGGCCTGATCGGCCTGATGGTGATCGTGCTGATTACCGCGTTCACCGGCATCACCGACGAGCACCGCCTGGGTAGCGCGTTCAAGGATGCGATGCCGTTCACCGCCCTGCTGGTGGTGTTTTTCGCGGTGGTGGCGGTGATTCACGACCAGCAGCTGTTCACCCCGCTGATCCAGTGGGTGCTGGCGCTGCCGGCGAGCCAGCAACCGGGCATGCTGTTTATCGCCAACGGACTGTTGTCGGCCATCAGCGATAACGTGTTCGTCGCCACTATCTACATCACCGAAGTGAAACAGGCCTTCGCTTCCGGACTGATGAGCCGCGAACACTTCGAAACCCTGGCGGTGGCGATCAACACCGGCACCAACCTGCCGAGCGTGGCCACGCCCAACGGCCAGGCGGCGTTCCTGTTCCTGCTGACCTCGGCGATCGCGCCGCTGGTGCGCCTGTCGTATGGACGCATGGTGTGGATGGCGTTGCCCTACACCGTGGTGATGGGGGTGCTGGGCTGGTATGCGGTGAGTTACTGGCTGTAAGGATGTAGCCGCTGCCGTAGGCTCGGGCCGCGTTCGGACGATAAGGCCGAAGGCCTTCAGCGATCTGGAGACCGCCGCGACCCTTCGGGTCGATCGCAGCCTGCGGCAGCGGCTACAGGTTTTGCATTAGCGCGGCAGGATGAATCGTTCGATCGCCTCGGCGGCGCCATCGGCGACATTGCTGCCCGTCACCAGGTCGGCCTGGCGTTGCACCGCCGCTTCGGCCTGGCCCATGGCAATCGACAACCCGGCCTGCTGGAACATCGCCGGGTCGTTGCCGCCATCGCCCAGCGCCGCGGTGCGCTCCAGCGGCACCCCGAGAAACTCCGCCAGGGTGATCAACGCCTGGCCCTTGTTGGCCTGCAGCGCCGTCACATCCAGGTACACCGGCTGCGAACGGGAGACCTGCGCCTGCCCACCGACCTGCTCCAGCAAACGCGCCTCCAGCTCCACCAACAGTGCAGTGTCGGCACTGGCGGCGACTATCTTGTCGATGCGCGGCAGGTAGTCCTCGAAGCTCTCCACCACCACCGGCGGATAACCCAGGCCATGCTGCTCGCGCGGCACCATCGGCCCGTGGGGATTGCGCAGCAGCCATTCACCGTCGGCAAACACCCAGACTTCGACTTCCGGCTGCGGCGACAGCAGCGCCAGGACAGTGTTGGCGACCGCTACCGGCACATGGTGACGCACCAGGAAACTGCCATCGGGGTTGACGAGGGTGCCGCCATTGAACGCCGCGGTCGGCAGGTCGACGCCCAGGGCTTCGATCTGCTGCAACATGGCCCGCGGCGGCCGCCCGGTGGCGAGGCTGAAGAACACCCCGGCTTCGCGCAGCGCGCGCACCGCGGCGATGGTGCGCTGGCTCAGGCTGTGATCGGGCAGCAGCAAGGTGCCGTCCATGTCGCTGAGCAGGAACTGGATGGGATGCTGCCCCTCGCCCCTCATCCGAGGCTGTGCCATTCACGGCCGTCGCGGGTCAGCAACTCGTCGCCGGCCGCCGGTCCGTCTTCACCGGCCCGGTAGATATGCACCTTGGCCTTCTCCTTCCAGGCATCGAGGAACGGCTGTACCGCGCGCCAGCCGTTCTCGATATTGTCGGCGCGCTGGAACAGGGTCTGGTCGCCGGTCAGGCAATCGTAGATCAGCGTCTCGTAGCCGGTGGAAGGCTGCATCTCGAAGAAGTTCTTGTAGGCGAACCCCAACTCGATATTGGCCATCTCCAGGGTCGGCCCGGGCTTTTTCGCCAGCAGGTCGAACCACATGCCTTCATTGGGCTGGATCTGGATGCGCAGGTAGGTCGGCTGCAAGTGGTCGACCTCGGTATCGCGGAACTGCGCGTACGGCGCAGGCTTGAAGCAGATGGCGATCTCGGTGTCGCGCACGCTCATGCGCTTGCCGGTGCGCAGGTAGAACGGCACGCCGACCCAGCGCCAGTTGTCGATCATCACCTTGAGGGCGACGTAGGTTTCGGTATTGCTGTCCGGGGCCACGTTGGCCTCTTCGCGGTAGCCGGCCACCGGCTTGTCGCCCGCTTTGCCCGCCACGTACTGGCCACGCACCGAGTTGGCCAGGGCCTCTTCAGTGCTCCAGGGACGAATCGCCCCCACCACCTTGGCCTTTTCGCCGCGCACCGCGTCGGCGCCGAAGGCCGCCGGCGGTTCCATGGCGACCATCGCCAGCAGCTGGAACAGGTGATTGGGCACCATGTCGCGCAGGGCGCCGGTGTTTTCATAAAAGCTGCCACGGGTTTCCACCCCGACGGTTTCCGCCGCGGTGATTTGCACGTGGTCGATGTAATGGTTGTTCCAGAAAGCCTCGAACAGGCTGTTGGAGAAACGGCTGACCAGAATGTTCTGCACCGTCTCCTTGCCCAGGTAATGGTCGATCCGATAGATCTGCTTCTCGCTCATCACCTTGAGCAGGCATTCGTTCAGCGCTTGCGCCGTTTGCAGGTCGGAGCCGAACGGCTTTTCGACCACCACCCGGCGAAACGCATTGTCCCCTTCGACCAGCAACCCCGACGCACCCAGGCGCTGCACCACTTCACTGAAGAAGCGCGGTGCGGTGGCCAGGTAGAACACCGCATTGCCGGTGCCGCTGGCGGCGATTTTCGCCGCCAGCGCGTCGTAGGTGCTGTCGTCCAGGAAGTCGCCCTGGACATAGCTGATGCCATTGGCCAGCTTGGCCCAGAGCGCCGGGTCCAGCGCTTGCGCGCCGTTGCCGACCTTGCCGGCAGCCTCGGTGCGAATGAAGTCCTCGAGCTTCTTGGCGAAATCCACATCGCTGATCGCGTTGTGATCGACGCCGACAATCTTCAACCCCTCATCCAGCAAGCCGTCACGGTTGAGGTTGTACAGCGCCGGCATCAGCAGGCGCTTGACCAGGTCGCCATGGGCGCCGAACAGAAACAGTGTGGTGGGTGGAGCGGGTTGAGCCTTGGACTTCTTTCGCGAGGAGGTCATTTTTTCGGAGTCTCCACGTGGCCGCCGAAGCCGAAGCGCATGGCCGACAGCATCTTGTCACCATAGGTGCTCTGCTGGCGGGAACGGAAACGGGCGAACAACGAACTCGACAGCACCGGGACCGGCACCGCCTGCTCGATGGCGGCTTCGATGGTCCAGCGACCTTCGCCGCTGTCGGCCACTTCGCCGGAGAAACCGTCGAGTTGCGGATCGGTGGCCAGGGCGTCGGCGGTCAGGTCCAGCAACCAGGACGAGACCACGCTGCCACGGCGCCAGACTTCGGCGATATCGGCGACGTTGAGGTCGAAGCGCTGGTCTTGCGGCAGGCTTGGCGAGGCTTTGGTCTTGAGGATGTCGAAGCCTTCGGCGAAGGCCTGCATCATGCCGTACTCGATGCCGTTGTGGATCATCTTGACGAAGTGCCCGGCACCGGCGGGGCCGGCGTGGATGTAACCGCGCTCGGCGCGATCGTCTTCAGCCACCCGGTCCTTGGTCCGCGGGATGTCGCCCATGCCCGGTGCCAGCGCGTCGAACAGCGGGTCCAGGCGGCGCACCACCTCGGCGTCGCCGCCAATCATCATGCAGTAGCCGCGCTCCAGGCCCCAGACGCCGCCGGAGGTGCCGACGTCGATGTAGTTCAGGCCTTTTTCCGCCAGCGCCTGGGCGCGACGGATGTCGTCCTTATAGTAGGTGTTGCCGCCATCGATGATCACGTCGCCCGGTTCGAGCAACTGGCTGAGGGTTTCGATGGTGTCTTCGGTGGGCGCGCCAGCCGGCAGCATGACCCAGACCGCGCGTGGCTTTTCCAGGCCGGCGACCAGGGCCGGCAGGTCGGCGACGCCCTTGGCGCCTTCGCCACTCAGGGTGCTGACAAAAGCGCTGTTGCGGTCATAGACCACGGTTTCATGCCCATTGAGCATCAGGCGCCGCGCAATGTTTCCGCCCATGCGGCCCAGTCCGATAATCCCCAGTTGCATGTGCTGATGCTCCTTACTACTAAATTGTGTCAAAAGGTTATAGCCCAACGAGGCTCGTGAGGGTTAGTCCAGAGCATCCGGACTAAGTTTCCAAAGCAGTGTTTCCCAAGCGGTGAGTGGATAACGACGCGAATCGCTTCGAAGGCACAACGACCACTGAAAATAAAAAAGTTCCCTTTGCCGGCAAAAGAAATCAAAATTGCCGCCGATAGTGTTTCAGGCCCCGAAATTCGAGCGGCCGGACCACAGTTGATGCACGCCATTTGCGAGGTGAGCAATGGGCACAGTACTACCGGCACGACCTGCACAAACCCTCTACGTCACTATCCGTCGTGACGAGTTGCGCGAACTGAAGAACGAGCGCGACCAGTTGAAGCAAGAGCTGGCGCAACTGCGCCTGGCATTGCAGAACCAGGGTCAGGTGGCTGCCGTCACCCAGCTACACGCCTGAGAATCCGAGGAACCCGCCCGCCGTGGCCGGTCCTTGCAACAGGTTATTAATGAAGCCGGCCGAGTCCTCGATGGATCGCCGGCTTCTTTTTGCCCCTCGCTTTTTACCCTACCCGCCTCCTGGCGACGGCATTATCTGACACGCAGGTACCAACTCACAAAGTTTTCACACCTTCTTATGGATACTCCGGCGCAATATTGCCGCCCCCACGGGCGCGGCGCGCGTTCGCCGAGGTAGTCGAAGCTTTCCGGCGAATGTCATGTTCAATGCAGCTGGAGCGTTCGATGGCAGTGTTTAAACGCGACAAGACGTCCGCGAAAGGGTTTGATTGGGCGGGCCTGGGTTGGCTCTTCCTGTTCTTCTGGTACTTCTCCGGCATCACCCAGTTACTGATCCAGCTGACCGACACCTCCGGGTTCGCCGGTTTCCGCCAGGCCTTCATCATGAGCGCGATCTGGCTGGCGCCGATGCTGCTGTTCCCGGCCCGCACCCGCGCGATGGCCGCCGTCATCGGCATCGTGCTCTGGGCCTGTTCCATGGCCAGCCTGGGTTACTTCTTCATCTACCAGCAGGAGTTCTCCCAGAGCGTCATCTTCATCATGTTCGAGTCGAACCCTTCCGAAGCCGGCGAGTACCTGACCCAGTACTTCGCCTGGTGGATGGTGCTGGCGTTCCTCGCCCATACCGCCTTCGCCCTCTTCCTCTGGACCCGCCTGCGCCCGGTCTACCTGCCGCGCGGTCGCGCGCTGGTGGCGGCCATGGCCATCCTGATCGCCATCATCGGCTACCCGCTGATCAAGCAGACCGTGCGCACCGGCAGCTTCGCCGGCGGCCTGGAGAAATTCGAGACGCGCATCGAGCCCGCGGTGCCGTGGCAGATGGTGGTGGCCTACCGGCGCTACCGCGAGCAGCTGGAAAACATGCAGGGCATGCTCGACAACGTGAGCAAGATCCCGCCGCTGCACAACCTCAAGGACAGCATGGCCAACCAGCCTTCGACCCTGGTCCTGGTGATCGGCGAGTCGACCAACCGCCAGCGCATGAGCCTCTACGGCTACCCGCGCCAGACCACGCCGGAGCTGGACAAGCTCAAGGACCAGCTGGCGATCTTCGATAACGTCATCACCCCGCGCCCCTACACCATCGAAGCCTTGCAGCAGGTACTGACCTTCGCCGACGAAGAAAACCCGGACCTGTATCTCAAGACCCCGTCCCTGGTCAGCGTGATGAAGCAGGCCGGCTACAAGACCTACTGGATCACCAACCAGCAGACCATGACCAAACGCAACACCATGCTCACCACCTTCTCCGAGCAGGCGGACGAGCAGGTCTACCTGAACAACAACCGCAACCAGAACGCCCGCCAGTACGACGGCGACGTGCTGGAGCCGTTCTCCAAGGCGCTGGCCGACGGCGCGCCGCGCAAGTTCATCGTGGTCCACTTGCTGGGCACCCACATGAGCTACCAGTACCGCTACCCGCCGAGCTACGACAAGTTCACCGACCGCACTGGCGTGCCGGCCGGCGTGCGTGACGACCAGGTGCCGACCTACAACAGCTACGACAACGCCGTGCTGTACAACGACTTCGTGGTTTCGAGCCTGATCAAGGACTACGCCAAGACCGACCCCAACGGCTTCCTGCTGTACCTGTCGGACCACGGCGAAGACGTGTTCGACTCCGCCGGCCACAACACCCTGGGCCGCAACGAAGGCAAGCCGACCGCGCCGATGTACACCATTCCGTTCATCGCCTGGGCTTCGCCGAAGTGGAAGCAGGACCATGACTGGAACTTCGCCGGCGACCTCGGCCGCCCCTACAGCAGCTCGCACCTGATCCACACCTGGGCCGACATGGCCGGGCTGAGTTCCGACGAACTGGACCGCAGCAAGAGCCTGGTCAGCGACAGCTTCAAGCCGCGCCCGTTGCTGATCGGCAACCCTTATGAACGCAACGAGAAAGCCCTGATCGACTTCAGCCTGATGAAGCCCAAGGCACCGCCACCCACCGCGGTAGTACAGAAATAAGTCGTACAGAAATAAGTCGTGCAGAAATAAGCGATGCCAGAATAAGCCTTTTCCTACGGGGCTCACGCAGCCCCGTAATACCGGCCCTCAATGCCCCTTCACGGGGCATTTTTGCATCCAGAAGATAATAATTATTCTCGTTTAAGCTAAATACCCTTCCGCCTTTTCGTCTCAGTGCAAACGGATTTTTTCCCTCGACGACAAGGAGACGGCAGCGATGCTCGCGCCATTCACCCGTTCCATGACTTTGACATTCGGCCTGTGCGGCGCGGTTCTGAGCCCCGAGCTGCTGGCCGAAAGCGAACCCGCCCGGGACCCCGACCGCGGCGCCAGGACCCTGGAGCTCGATGCCACCAGCGTCACCGCCCAGGGCCTGGGCGCCACTACGGAAAATACCGGGTCCTACACCACCGGCAGCATGAGCACCGCCACGCGCCTGAACCTGTCGATCAAGGAAACCCCGCAATCGGTGTCAGTGGTGACCCGCCAGCAGATGGACGATTTCAAACTCGACACCTTGTCCGAGGTGCTGGGGCAAACCACCGGGGTGGTGGTCCAGCACCTGGACTCCGACCGGGTGAGCTATTCCTCCCGCGGCTACTCCATCAACAACTTCCAGATCGATGGCATGCTCAACACCTTCAACCGCATGAAGTCCGATTCGGACACCATCATCTACGACCGCATCGAGGTGGTCCGCGGCGCCACCGGCCTGACCACCGGTGCCGGCGACCCTTCGGCCACCGTCAACATGGTGCGCAAGCGACCGACCCACGAGTGGGCGGCCAAGGCCGGTGTCAGCGGCGGCAGCTACGACAACTACTACAGCTACGTCGACGTCGGCGGCCCGCTGGGGTTCGACGGACGCCTGCGCGGGCGCACGGTGCTGGCCTATCGCGACAGCCAGTCGTTTCGCGACCACTACCAGCTGCAGCGGGAAGTCGGCTACGGCATTCTCGAGGCCGACCTGACCGACAGCACCACCCTGGCGGTGGGCTACGACTACCAGGACAAGCAGGTCCAGGGCACCTCCTGGGGCACCGTGCCCTACTGGAACGCCGCGGGCGGCAAGGCCAACCTGCCGCGCTCCACCAACATGGCGGCGCACTGGAGCTCCTGGCCGCTCAGGGACAAGACCGCCTTCGCCACCCTCGACCAGCGCCTGGGCCACGACTGGCACCTGAAAGCCGCCTACACCCACCGCGACAGCGACAGCGACGGCAAGGTCTATTACGGCGGTGCCGGTTTCCCGGAGGCCGACCGCTCGGGCATGACCGCCTGGGCCAGCCATATGATCGGCACGCAGAAAATGCGCGTGTACGACTTCAACCTGGCCGGCCCCTACAGCCTGCTGGGCCGCGAACATGAGCTGATGCTGGGCTACGGCGAGGCCGAGCGCCGCGAGTCGTCACCCTACACCGTCGGCGGCCCGACACCACCGGGTTACGCCAGCATCGCCGACTGGAAATACATGGGCGGCATCGCCAAGTTTCCCGACACCGTGACCAACCTGCCCGGTTCCGGCGACAGCACCCGGCAAAAGGCCGGCTACCTCGCCACCCGCCTGAGCCTGAGCGACGACCTGCATGCGGTGCTCGGCAGCCGTTACGGCAGTTGGAGCGCCCACAGTCGTTCTCGCCGCTACGATGCCAACAACCAGCTGACCAGCCTCGAAGACACCCGCCAGCAGCACAACGACATGTGGACGCCCTACGCCGGCCTGCTGTACGACCTCACCCCGCAATACACGGTGTATGTCAGCTACACCGACATCTTCAAGCCCCAGACCGAGCGCGACGCCAGCCGCAAATACCTGGAGCCGGTGGTCGGCAGCAACTACGAGCTGGGGCTCAAGGGCAGCCTGCTGGAGGAGCGCCTGAACCTGGCCACCGCAGTGTTCTGGAGCA
Source organism: Pseudomonas sp. NFPP07 (assembly GCF_900115645.1). NCBI lineage: Bacteria > Pseudomonadati > Pseudomonadota > Gammaproteobacteria > Pseudomonadales > Pseudomonadaceae > Pseudomonas > Pseudomonas sp. NFPP07. Next base: position 273,974 of record NZ_FOXG01000005.1, on the reverse strand, counting down.
AGCAGGACAACGTCGCCGAACTGGACAGCTCGGTGCCGCCGGACCCGGTCACTGGCGAGGAGTTCTACAAGTCGGGTGGCAAAGGCGGCAAGGTGCAGGGGTTCGAGGCCGAGGTCTCGGGCGAAATCCTCGCGGGCTGGAACCTCACCGCCGGCTACACCTACACCCACGCTCTGGATGGCGAAAAACAGCGCGCCAACGGCGGCGAGCCGATGAACATGCTGCGCCTGTCGACGGCCTATCGCCTGCCGGGCCAGTGGCGGGCGCTGACCGTCGGCGGCAGCCTGAACTGGCAAAGCGAGATCTACGGCAGCAGCCGGCGGCCGGTGGGGCGCGACGGCAACGGGCGCATCGTCACCGAAAACACCCGCATCCATCAGCAGGCCTACAGCGTGGCCGGGCTGATGTCGCGCTACGAGTTCGACCCGCACCTGTCGGCCTCGCTCAACGTCACCAACCTGTTCGACAAGAAGTACTACGAACGGGTCGGCTTCTATAACGGCGTCTACTGGGGCGAACCGCGCACCCTGACCCTGAGCCTGGACTGGAAGCTGTAACCCGCCCTTCTTCCTACACGGCTCATATCTGTGGGCCGTCAGCGCCTCTCATCCGGGATGACAGCATTGTCATCCCGCCTTCAGCGTCCTGTTAACCCCTAGTTAATAAGATCGCGCCAGACTTCCCTCACTGCTTCGTTACAGGGACGCAACGGATACCGATCACCGTCAATGGGACATCGCATATGAAAGCCTCCACACTCCTGCTCGCCGGTCTGATGATTGCCAGCTCGGGTGCAGCGTTCGCCGAAGGCGGCGCTGAACGCATGAAGCACTACTGGGACAACTTCCCCATCAGCCAGCAGATACCCCGCACCGATAGCGAACAGACGTCCTCCGAGAACGGGAAAAAACCCCAGGCACCCGCCGAGGACCCGACCCGCGCCAGCGCGCAACCGGACGCCTGAAACGCCCCGAGCTCTACTCCTCTCTGGCGATCATGCTCCTTTGCCAGAGAGGATCTTCCGGCGCCCTTTCGGGCGCCTTTTTTATTGCCTTCGATATCTGCGACATGACCATGGGCTATCAACTTTCTGACGTCAAAATGACAATTACGCCATCTAAGCAATCGTCATTACCGGCTGTATTAATATAAGTTTCCGCCAAACTTCGACATATATTGAAACAGTAAATAACACATGATCGGTTTGAATCACTTCACTTGGCTTGCTGTTGGAACAGCCAGCTAACCGGCTGTCGAAAACAGGCACAAGCCATTGATATCAGGCACTTTAAATCTTGACCCTAAAGCCACTTCAGGCTTGAGCATTCCCCCGACCCAAACGGCTGAGGCTATTTATCAGCAGCAACTTCGCGGGTTTTATGGCTGGTCCAACAACAACTTCATATCCAGCGCCATTGAAATCGTATTAATGATCAAGAGGTCACTTTTCCATGCGCATTCTGGTTGTCGAAGACGAGCGTAAAACTGCCGATTATCTGCATCAGGGCCTGACCGAAAGCGGTTATGTAGTCGACCGCGCCGCCACCGGTGTCGACGGGCTTTACCTGATCGAACAGCAAAACTACGAACTGGTGATTCTGGACGTCAATCTGCCGGAAAAGGACGGCTGGCAGGTGCTGGAAGACATGCGCAAGGACAGCAACGCCCGGGTGATGATGCTCTCGGCGCGCGGGCGCCTGGCCGACAAGGTCAAGGGGCTGGACCTGGGGGCCGACGATTACCTGGTCAAGCCGTTCGAGTTTCCCGAGTTGCTGGCGCGGGTGCGCACCCTGCTGCGGCGCAGCGAGAACCTGCCGGCGAGCGACACCCTGCGGGTCGCCGACCTGGAGCTCGACTCACGCCGGCACCGGGCCTATCGCGGCTCGCGGCGCATTGACCTGACCACCAAGGAGTTCACCCTGTTGCAGGTGCTGATGCGCCAATCGGGCGAGGTGCTGACCCGCACCCAGATCATCTCCCTGGTCTGGGACATGAACTTCGACTGCGACACCAACGTGGTGGAGGTCTCCATCAGCCGCCTGCGGGCGAAGATCGACGATGCCAGCGAGATCAAGTTGATCCACACCATCCGTGGCGTCGGTTATGTCCTGGAAGTGCGCCAATGAAAGCCGCGCAACGCACCGCCAGCAGCCTGTCCATGCGCCTGGGCCTGACCGTCAGCCTGATGGGTGCCGGCCTGGTGCTGCTGCTCGCGACCCTGGCCTACCTGGCCCTCAGCCACGAACTGGGCAGCCTGGCGCGGGAAAGCCTGGACAGCAAACTCGAACAGATCCGCCACACCCTGACCAGCGACCTGAAGACCGGCGATATCGCCGCCCGCCCGCATTCGCTGCTGGACCTGGTGATGGGCCACGACAACCTGCACCTGAGCATTTTCGCCGCCGATCCCCAGGCCGAACCGCTGTTGAACATCGGCAACCGCAACCTGGGCCCGCTGCCCGAAGCCCTGACCCGGCCGGAAAGCCCGGTATTCCTCGACTGGCTCGACAGCGCCGGCAACCGGCTGCTCAGCACCTCCAGCCTGGTCAGCCTGCGCAATGGCGAACAGGTGCGGGTGGTGCTGTCCCTGGACCGGGCCAACGACCAGGCGCTGCTCAGCGCCTACCTGCGCTCCACGGTGATCGCCCTGCCCCTGCTGCTGATGCTGATCGGCATCGGCGCCTGGTGGGTGGTGCAGCGTGGCCTGGCGCCGTTGCAGCAATTCAGCCGGGTGGCCGCCAAGGTCACCACCCAGGACCTGACCCATCGGCTGTCGCCGGACAACCTGCCAAGGGAGCTGGCCGAGCTGGCCCACAGCATCAATTTCATGCTGCACCGGCTCGACGGCGGCGTGCAGCAGCTCTCGCAATTCTCCGACGACCTGGCCCACGAGCTGCGCTCGCCCATCACCAACCTGATGGGCAAGGCCCAGGTCACCCTGTCCCGGGAGCGCCCGCCCCACGAGTACAAGGCGGTGCTGGAGTCGAGCACCGAAGAGCTGGAGCGCCTGACCCGGATCGTCAGCGACATGCTGTTCCTCGCCCAGGTCAGCCACCCGGCCTCCCAGGTGGCGTTCGAAGCAATATCCCTGGGCGAGGAAGCGCGGCGGGTCACGGAACTGTTCGCCCTGAGCGCCGAGGAAAAGCACCTGGGCATCAGCCTGTCCGGCGATGGCCTGGTGTATGGCGACCGTCTGATGATCCAGCGGGCGATCTCCAACCTGCTGTCCAACGCCATCCGCCACAGCCCGCGGGCGTCGAGTATTTCGATCCTGGTGGAAGAGCATGAATCGAGCGTGTCGCTGTCGGTGGGCAACCCCGGCGCCGGTATCCCGGAGCAGCACCTGGCGCACCTGTTCGAGCGCTTCTATCGGGTCGACAGCAGCCGCTCGCGCGCCGAAGGCGGTACGGGATTGGGCTTGGCGATCGTGCGCTCGATCATGAACCTGCATCAGGGCCGGACCGAGGTCAGCAGCGTGCCGGGCAGTTTCACCCTGTTCCGCCTGGTGTTTGCCCGGCTCAATCATCCGCCGCGCACCTGACTACGCTGGCGTCAGGCCTCCAGCAGCAGGCCGACGGCGCCACCGGCGAGCACCACCAGCCAGGGCGGCAGCTTCCAGCGCATCAGCGCGGCCAGGGCCAGCAGGGCCAACCCCAGGTCCAGCGGCTTGAGGATGCTGCTGGTCCACAGCGGGTCGTACAGCGCCGCCGCCAGCAGGCCGACCACCGCCGCATTGACGCCGGCCAGCGCGGCCTGGACCCGGCCCAGGTGGCGCAGGTTCTGCCAGAACGGCAGGACACCAACGATCAGCAGCATGGCCGGCAGGAAAATCATCGTCAGGCACAGCAGCGCGCCGCGCCAGCCGTCGATGGCGGCGCCGAGAAAAGCCGAAAAAGAGAACAAAGGCCCCGGCACCGCCTGGGCGGCGGCATAACCGGCGAGAAACAGATCGTTGCTCAGCAGGCCCGGTGCGACCACCTCGCTCTGCAGCAACGGCAGCACCACATGGCCGCCGCCGAACACCAGGGCACCGGCGCGATAAAAACCATCGGCCAGCAGCAGCGACAGGCTGGGCCAGAGCCCGGCCAGCAGTGGCAAGCCCGCCAGTAACAGGGCAAAGAGCACCAGGGCCAGATAGCCCGTGCGCTTGCCGACCGCGATCGCCAGCCCGTCCTCGCGGTTGTCGAAAGTCGGCTGGAGCAGGCCTGCGCCGATCATCCCCGCCAGCAACATCACGCAGACCTGGCCAAGGGTGGTCGGCCAGAGCAGCACACTGATCGCCGAGACAAGCGTGATCAGCATGCGCAGCGGCCCGCGGCACAAGGCTCGGGCCATGCCCCACAGGGCCTGGGCTACCACCGCCACCGCGACGATCTTCAGGCCATGCACCAACCCGCCGGGCAACCCTGTGCCGCTACCGCTCAGGCCCATGGCCAGGGCAATCAGGATCAGCGCCGAAGGCAAGGTGAAACCCAGCCAGGCGCCCAGCGCGCCGGCCAGCCCCGCCCGCGACCAGCCCAGGGCAAAGCCCACCTGGCTGCTGGCCGGCCCTGGGAGGAACTGGCACAGGGCGATCAGTTCGGCATAGGCCGCCTCACTCAGCCAGGCGCGGCGCTGGACGAACTCGGTGCGGAAATACCCCAGGTGCGCCACCGGCCCGCCGAAGGAACTCAGGCCCAGCCGCAGGAACACCAGGAACACCGTCCAGGCACTGTCACGGCGGGTCACGGGGGCATCCAGGGGAGATGAGTTCATCGGGCGGCGGGCTCCAGGGGCTTACAGGGTTTTGTTCCAGAACAGCATTCGGCCATGGCTCGGGTCGAGCCTGGCGTCGTCGAAGCCGAACTTGCGGTAGGACGCCTGGGCCACCGCGTTGCCCTCCAGCACTTCCAGGGTGATCTTGCAGCAGCCGCGCTGGCGGGCGATCTCCTCGACCTTGTGCAGCATCTTCTGGCTCAGGCCCAGGCCGCGGAATTTATCGATCACCGACACATCGTGCACATTGACCAGCGGCCGGCCGGCAAAGGTGGAAAAGCCCTCGAAGCAATTCACCAGGCCGGCCGGTTCGCCACCGACAAAGGCCAGCACGCTGAACGCGTGGGGGCGCTTGGCCAGTTCGCCGGGCAATTGCCGCAACAGATCGGCGTCCAATGGCTGGCCGCCGCCCATCGGGTCCTGGGCATAGTGGTTGAGCACCAGGGCGATCGCCTCGGCGTGTACCGGGTTGGTGTAGCTGGCCTGGAGTACCAATACGTCTGCAACGTCCATGTCTGTCCTCAACAGTTATTGATCCGGGCGGGTCCCCGGGAGAGCGATTGTAAACATCGGCACATGACCAAACGAACGGCTAGCGCGTCAAGCGCTACCGTTCTTTTTCCTCGACCGCCTCCGCGCCCCAGATCTGCGCTTCGCTCCAGCCCAGCTCGGCAAAATCCTCGGCGCGCAGTGCCGCCTCGCCCGCGCAGAAGAACTCGTCCAGCTGCGGCGGCGCCACCCGGGTACCGCTGAGCATGGCGTGCACCTGGCCACGGTGATGCAACTGGTGCTCGAACAGGTGCGAAAGCAGGCGCAACCGGGTATCGCGCTGGGGTTTTTCCCGGGCTATGGTGACGATGCGCGCAAGGTCCACATCCCGTTGCTGTTCGCAATAGGCGATCAGCCGGCGGTCCACCAGCGCCTGCTCGCGGCGCAGGTCGGCGGCCTGGTCGAAGGGCTCCTCGACCTCGAAAAACACATAGCAGTCGGCCCGTGGCGCCTCGCCGCGCAGCTCTCGCTCCAGCGCGTCGACGTAGAACCAGTCGCAGGTAAGGATGTGGTTGAGGGTGGCTTTCAGGCTGGGGAAGAAGCTCACCCGCGGCGCCGCCAGCTCGCTCGGGTCCAGTATTTCCCAGGCCTTGCCCAGGCGGTGATTGGCCCAGGCGTTCTGGTAAGCCATGGTCAGCAGATGATGGGACAGGGGCTGGTTCACGGTCAGGTCTCCCTTGTAATGATCAGGCGTGCTCAGCCGAAACGCTGCAGCTGCATCTCCTTCAGACGACTGAGGGTACGGCGGAATGGAAACTCCAGGTAGCCCTCGGTGTACAACGCCTCCATCGGCACCCGCGCTTCGAGGTAGAGCGGCACCTTGCGGTCATAACACTCGTCCACCAGGGCGATGAAACGCCGCACGCTGTCATCGTGCACCGACAGCTGCGGCAGCTCGCGATCGCCCGCCACCACTCGCTCGGCGCCGTCCTCGGTGCCCCGGGCAATCCGCCCCGGGCGCTGTTGCGCGCTGAGCTCGGGCACGTCGCTGAGCAGGATCGCGCTGAAGCGGTCGCACAGGGCCATGAAATCCATGGCGGCGAACGGCTGCTCGCACAGGTCGGCGAAACGGCACCAGAGCACCCGCTCGCTGGCCTTGATCACCCGGACCTCGCGGTAGCCCACCGACAATACCGCTCTGGACACCGCCTGCCCCGTCGCCAGCTGTTCGAACACCGGGCCCAGGGCGCTGGGCTGGCCGGCCGGGGTGACCCAATAACGCTGGGTGGCCGCCCCCGGGTGCAAGCGATGGTCCTGGGCGCCGTCCACCGCCACCACCTGCATATGCGCCTCGATCGCGGCAATCGCCGGCAGGAAACGCTCGCGGTTGAAGCCGTCGGCATACAGCTGTTGCGGCGGCTGGTTGGAGGTGCAGACCATCACCACGCCCTGCTCGAACATCACCTGGAACAGGCGCCCGAGAATGATCGCGTCGCCGATGTCGTTGACGAACAGTTCGTCGAAACACAGCACCCGCACCTCTTCGCTCAGCTCGCGGGCCAGGGCCTGCAACGGGTCGGCGGTGCCGGTCAGCTGGAACGAGCGCTGATGGACCCAGCCCATGAAATGGTGGAAGTGCTGACGCCGCGCCGGCACCTCGAGGCTTTGATAGAACTGGTCCATCAGCCAGGTCTTGCCCCGCCCCACGGGGCCCCACAGATAGACCCCGGTGATCGAGCGTCGCCCTTCATGCAGGGCGACATGGCACTGCTGCAGGGCCAGCATCGCCCGCTCCTGGGCCTCGTCGGCGACAAAACCGCGCTCCTGAAGGGCGTACTGATAGGCGCTGAGGGGGGAATCGAAAGGCATGGGGTCCACGCATCCGCAAAGGGGCCGCGCAGTATGCCATGCCTCACCTGGCGACCGCTGCGGCTACAGGAAACACGGCGCCTGTGTAGCCGCTGCCGAGCAGCGCGAGGCTGCGATCGGCCACGCAGTTGCCGCAATCCGGGCCGCGCGTTCTACCTGATACACCTCGCGCCCAGGTTTTGCGGCAACTGCGTGGCCGATCGCAGGCTTCGCCAGCGGCTACATTGCGCGGCTACAGCGAGATATCCAGCCGGGCGATCTTGCCCTGCTCGTCGAGGCGGAACACGTAGCGCAATTCCAACGGGCTGCCGGGAAAGCTGCCGGAAATCAGGTTGTCCACCAGCACCTTGCCAGTGCGCTGCTGGACCTTGAGCACCTCGAGCCTTGGCTGGTAACGGCGGGCGGTGTCTTCCATCCATTGGGCGATGGCCCGGGTGCCGGCCTGGTGCTGGCCCTCATCGAACACCTGGGCGTCTTCGGCGAAGAAACTGGCGACCGCCGAACTGTCCCGGCCATTGGTGGCCGCGAGGTAGGCGGCGATGGCCGGTGCGAGAGAAATGGCTGTGCTGGACATGGTGCTGCGGCTCCTTGTTTATCGTTGCTGGAGCCATGCTAAAACGCCGTCGCGTCAATTCTTGTCAGGAGTGAAACGCCCGGCATCGTCCAGTTGCATGCGCTGGCGCCAGGTGCGCAACAGGTCGCTGCGCCGTCCCGGATAACGCTGGCCCTGTTCGCTCGCGGCGGCGATGCGGTCGGTGCGAAAGGTGCGGAAATCGTCGCGCAGCTCACACCAGGCGACGATCACCCGCGCCTCGTTCATAAAGCCCAGGGCCAGCGGCCAGATCAGGCGCTGGCTCGGCGTCTTGTTCACGTCGGCGTAATCGATGTGCAGCTTGGCCTGCTCGCGGATCGCCTGGCGAAACACGTTCAGCGGCACCACGTTTTCCGGGTAGCGATACGCCGGTGGGCCGGGCAGCACCGTCGGGTTGTGCAAGGCTTCCTGGGCCGCCGGCGCCAGCACCGCGGCGATCTTCGCCAGGGCATCGGCGGCGGCCTTGCCGAGGACTTCGTCGCCACGCTGGTCGACATAGCGCAGGCCAAGGACGATGGCCTCGGTCTCGTCGGCGTTGAGCATCAGCGGCGGCAGGAACAGGCCGCTGCGCAGCACATAGCCAATCCCGGCCTCGCCGTGGATCGGCGCGCCCAGGGCCGTCAGCTCGGCGATGTCGCGGTACAGGGTGCGCTCGGACACCGCAAGCTCGGCCGCCAGCGCCGCGGCGGTCACCGGGCAGCGCTTGCCGCGCAGCACTTGCAACAGGGTCAACAAACGCGTGGTGCGCGACATGGCATCAGGCTCGACAGGGAAAGATCGGCGCAGCTTAGCAGAGCCCCCTGTCAGGATCTGTCAGTAGTAAACCCCGTAGCCGCTGCCGCAGGCTGCGATCGGTCGCGAAGCCGCCGCAATCCGGACAACGCATTCTGCCTGATGTACCGCAGGCTCAGGTTTTGCGGCAACTGCGTTGCCGATCGCAGCCTGCGGCAGCGGCTACAGGGACCGGTGTGTCTGGGGGATTGTGCGGCTGGCCCTTCTGGCCCGGGCACCTTTCTGGCATCCTGCGCCTCCATTTTTCTGACCGGGTCCGCAGATTTTGCCTTACGTCCTCCGACAGCCCGCGTCGCGCCCCTTTTCTCCACGTGTTTCATGCCCTATCGACACGTCATTGGCAGGCTTTTTCCCATGACCGCACCTGATCGCTCCACGCCGCGCTACAAGTCCGACCTGATCTATGGCCTGGAGGACCGCCCGCATTTCAGCGCGGCGATCTTCGCCGCGCTGCAACATGTACTGGCGAGTTTTGTCGGCATCATCTCGCCGACCCTGATCTTCGGCGGCGTGCTGGGCCTGCAGAACGAAACGCCCTACCTGATCAGCATGGCGCTGTTCGTCTCGGGTCTGGGTACCTTCGTCCAGGCCCGGCGCCTGGGGCCGATCGGCTCCGGGCTGCTGTGCGTGCAGGGCACCAGCTTTTCCTTTATCAGCGTGCTGCTCAGCGCCGGGCTGATGGTCAAGGGCCGTGGCGGTAGCAATGAGGACATCCTCTCGACCATCTTCGGCATCTGCTTCTGCGCGGCCTTTATCGAGATGTTCCTCAGCCAGTTCATCGGCAAGCTGCGCAAGCTGATCACCCCGGTGGTGACCGGCACCATCATCACTCTGATGGGCCTGTCGCTGATCAAGGTGGCGGTCACCGACATGGCCGGCGGCTTCGGCGCGCCGGACCTGGGCGCCGCCAGCAACCTGGGCCTGGCCGCCCTGGTGCTGCTGACCATTGTCGTGCTCAACCGCTTCAGTCATCCGATGCTGCGCCTGGGCTCGATCGTCATCGGCCTGACCCTGGGCTTCGTGGTCGCCTGGCTGCTGGGCCGGGTCGATATGGCGGCGATGCCGGACGTGCCGATGGTCAGCGTGCCGGTGCCGTTCAAGTACGGTTTCTCCTTCGACCTGATCGCCTTCATTCCACTGGCGGTGATCTTCCTGATCTCGCCCCTGGAAGCGGCCGGCGACCTGACCGCCAACTCGATGATTTCCCTGCAGCCGGTCAAGGGCCCGCTGTATATCAAGCGCATCAAGTCCGGCCTGCTGGCCGACGGATTCAACTCGATGGTGGCGGCGGTGTTCAACAGCCTGCCGATGGTCACCTTCGCCCAGAACAACGGGGTGATTCAGCTGACCGGCGTGGCCAGCCGCTACGTGGCGTACTTCATCGCCGGCCTGCTGGTGCTGCTGGGGTTGTTCCCGGTGATCGGCGCGGTGCTGCAACTGATGCCCAAGCCGGTGCTGGGCGGCGCCACCCTGATCATGTTCGGCACCGTGGCCGTGGCCGGGATCAAGATCCTCGCCGAAGCCGGGCTGCATCGACGCAACGTGCTGATCGTGGCGATCTCCCTGGGCATGGGCCTGGGCGTGGCGGCGGTGCCGGAAGTCCTGCGCGAACTGCCCAAGGCGTTGCACAACATCTTCGAATCGCCGATCACCGTGGGCGCGATGTGCGCGATCCTGCTGAACATCTTCCTGCCGGAAGAGTTCATCGAGCTGGAAGAAGACGAGTTCGACCCGGAAGCGGCGACCCTCAAGGTCATGCAGGACCCGGATGTGAGCGCCAAGGCCAACGCCTGACCCCGTTCTTGTGCAGGAGCAGCCGGGACGCTCGCAGGAGCCGCTGCTTCTGTAGGAGCGAAGCTTGCTCGCGATGGCGTCATTAGCCGCACCGCCAAACGCTCGGCCTCAAGTCCAATGCCAGCCCTGCCGGCCCAATCGCCGGCAAGCCTGGCTCCTACAGAAGATGGCGCCCTTGAAACATCCCCGGTTTGTGGTGCAGACCTGGTCGCGCTAGATTCGCTACTGCCTCCTTTCCCGCAGAGAGCTTCCAATGCGCAGATTCCTCAGCCTCACCCTTTCCTTGCTGTTGCTCAGCCTGAGCGCCTGCGCCCTGTTTCCCCAGCACGATCCGCTGAATATCAATGTGGTCGGTATCGAGCCCTTGCCCAGCCAGGACCTGGAAGTGCGCTTCGCGGTCAAGCTGCGCCTGCAGAACCCCAACGAAACCGCGATCAACTACAACGGCGTGGCCCTGGACCTGGAAGTCAACGGCCGGCCGCTGGCCTCCGGGGTCAGCGACCAGAGCGGCAGCATCGGGCGTTTCTCCGAAGGCGTGCTGGTGGTGCCAGTCAGCGTCTCGGCCTTCGCCGTGCTGCGCCAGACTCTGGGCCTGAGCCAGACGCAAAGCCTTGACGACCTGCCCTACGTGCTGCGCGGCAAGCTCGCCGGCGGCCCGTTCGGCACGATGCGTTTCGTCGAAAAAGGCCAGCTGAGCCTGCCCAAGACCGCCAACTTCACCTGGTAATCGCACGCGCAGCGCTCGCAAATAGCTTATCCAGGCAAATCGCGGACTCAGGCTTTGCGGTTGCTACGTCGCAATGCCGCCCAAACCGAGCGCAGCCTCGCAGGCTCGGCAGCGGCTACACAGACACCGCGCCCCTGTAGCCGCTGGCGCAGCCTGCGATCGGCGGCGCAGCCGTCGCTAAGCCTGCCAACGCGTTTATCCAGACAGACCGCGGACTCAGGCTTTGCGGTCGCTACGTCGGAATGCCGCCCAAACCGAGCGCAGCCTCGCAAGCTCGGCAGCGGCTACACAGACACCGCGTCCCTGTAGCCGCTGGCGCAGCCTGCGACCGGCGGCGCAGCCGTCGCCAACTCCCCTCCGCTAGAACACCGACCAGCCGATGCGCTGGCTCAGCAATTCCAACGCTGCCATGCCCACCAGGGAATTGCCCGCCGCGTTCAATTCCGGCGACCACACGCATACCGTGAACTGCCCCGGCACCACCGCGACGATGCCGCCGCCCACGCCGCTCTTGCCCGGCAGGCCGACGCGGTAGGCGAAATTGCCGGCTTCGTCGTACAGGCCGCTGGTGGCCATGATCGAGTTGACCTGCTGGGTCTGGCGCGCCGTGAGGATCTGCTCGCCGCTGTGCTTGCAGAAGCCGTCGTTGGCCAGGAAGCAGAAGGCCCGCGCCAGGTCGATGCAACTCATGCGCAGCGCGCAGTGGCTGAAGTAGCTGCGCAGCACCGCCTCGACGTCGTTGTGGAAGTTGCCGAAGGACTGCATCAGGTAGGCCATCGCCGCATTGCGCGCGCGGTGCTGGTATTCCGAATCGGCGACGCGGCCGTCCACCAGCACCTGCATATTGCCGGACAGGCGCCGCACGAAATCGCGCATGGACAGCGCCGGCGCGGCGAAACGCGACTGGTTGATATCGCAGATCACCAGCGCCCCGGCGTTGATGAACGGGTTGCGCGGACGGCCACGCTCGAACTCCAGCTGCACCAGGGAATTGAAAGGCTGTCCGGAAGGCTCATGCCCCAGGCGCTGCCAGATCGCCTCGCCGGAATGGCCGATGGCCTGCACCAGGCTGAACACCTTGGAAATGCTTTGCACCGAGAACGGCGTATCGGCCTCGCCGGCGCTGAACACCTGGCCATCGTTGCCATACACGGCAATCCCCAGCTGGTTGGCCGGCACGTCGGCCAGCGCCGGAATGTAGCTGGCCACTTTGCCCTGGCCAATCAAGGGACGGACCTCGTCGAGGATCTCGTTCAACAACGCTTGCATGTTCAGACTCGCACTTCGTGCCTCGCACCGCCGCGAAGCTACCGCTGCTAGACGCACGCCGCCGGGTCGAGAACACAGTTGTCGTGGCCATCCCTGGCACACCCCCTCCCAACACCCACCGCGCGGGAGAAAAACCGTCGATGAAAATCGCCCGCGGACCGCGCATTTTTGATCGGGCAGAGCCGCAGCTGATAGGCTTTCCCCTACATTCGACAGGGAGCGCTCATGGATCTCAACGCCGCCAGGATGTTTGTCAGCGTGGTCCAATGCGGCAGCATTTCGTCCGCCGCCAACCTGCTGCAACTACCGCTGGCCACCATCCGCCGGGGCATTCGTGAACTGGAACGCAGCCTCAACGTGCAACTGCTGGAACGCTCCACCCGCGGCACCCGGCTGACCGCCGCCGGCAGCCAGCTCTATGAACACGCCAGCCGCGGTATCGAAGCCCTGGCCGAGGGCGAACAGGCTGTCAGAAATGATCGAATGCACTTGCAAGGCCGCCTGAGTGTGTCGGTGCCTGCGGCATTCGAGAGCTGGTGGAAGCTGCTGGCCGAGTTCCAGCGACGCTATCCCGAGATCCAGGTCGCGATCTACACCAGTGAGCGGGAAAGCGACCTGGCGCAAGACGGCATCGACGTCGCCTTGCGCGCCGGGCCGCTGTTCGACGAGGAGCGCCCGGCGCGCCTGCTCGGCAGCTACCGGCATATGCTGGTCGCCAGCCCGCTGCTGCTGGAGCGCCTCGGCACCCCGCAAACCCCCGCCGACCTTCGCGGATTCCCCTGTGCCGTCTGGTCGCGCCAGGCCGATGCCCGGGAACAGTGGCAACTGGGCGACCAGTACTACAGCCCCGACCCGCTGTTCGCCGCCAACGATTACCTGCACCTGCGCCAGCTGGCGCTGACCGCCAAGGTGGTCACCGAGCTGCCGGCCTTTCTCGCCGCCGAAGCGGTGCGCGACGGTCGTCTGCAAGCCCTGCTGCCGCGCCTGCCGATGCCGGAACAACAGCTGCACCTGCTGTATCCGAACCAGCGCCCGCCCTCGAACATCGTCCGCGCCTACCTGGATTTCGCCCAGGCCTGGCTGGTGGAAAACCCCTTGCCCGACCCGCGCTGAGCAGGCGCTGATGCAGATCAGCCCAGGACTGCCGCTTCGCCAGTAAAATACGCCCTCACCCGGCTGCGCCCTGACCCGCCCGCAGCCCGCGACCCATCCTATGCGCCGACACTGGCGCCATCTTTCTGGAGGTGTCCCCCTTGAGAACCTGGTACTCGGTGGTCGGCGTCCTGCTGATCACCACCCTCACCGTGCTGCTGGAAATCCCCAGCGATACTTGGCTGACCTCCGCCACCCTGAGCCTGGTCCTCGGCGCCACGGCGCTGGCCTATATGGCCCTGTCCTGCCTGCTGGCCAGCCGCTGGCGCTGGGTCGAGCGGCTGTTCGGCGGCCTCGACCGGGTCTATGAAAGCCACAAGTGGCTGGGCATCTGGGCGCTGGTTTTCGCCAGCTATCACCTGGTGTTCAAGGCCAACCTGGATACCTGGCAAAGCGTGCCAATCATCGAGCTGTCCAAGTACTGGACGCGCATGGTGCGCCAACTGAGCTACGTCGCCCTCGGCCTGATCGTGCTGCTGGCGCTGAACCGCAACATTCCCTACGGCCAGTGGCGCTGGTGGCACAAGCTGTCCGGGCCGCTGTTCGCGATCGTCATCCTGCACTGGCTGAGCTTCAAGTCGCCGATTGCCCTGGATAACCCCTCGGGTATCTGGCTCACCGCGCTTTGCGGACTGGGCCTGCTTGGCGCCCTGTACAAGCTGCTGCTCTATCCGTTGCTGGCCAAGGCCGGCGAATACCGGGTCAGCGCGGTGACCCTGGAGAAAAATTCCCTGCACCTGGAGCTGACTCCGCTGCATCGCGGTTTCGCCTTCAAGGCCGGGCAGTTCGCCTTTCTCGCCATGCGCGAAAAAGGCCTGCGCGAACCGCACCCCTTCACCATCGCCAGCGCCCACGCCAGCGACGGGCGCATCGAGTTCGTGATCCGCGCCCTGGGCGACTACACCCAGAAGCTGCGCCAGCAGGTCAAGGTCGGCATGCTCGCCGACCTCTATGCGCCCTATGGCCGCTTCAAGCGCCGGCTCGATGCCGGCCGGGAAATCTGGATCGGCGGTGGCGTGGGCATCTCACCCTTTATCTCGTGGCTGCAGGATGCCGCCGCCGGGCGCTTCGACCAGGCGACCCTGGTGTACTGCTGCAACCCGTCACGGGCCTTCCCCAGCCTCGAAACCCTGCAGGGCCTGGCCGAGCAGCGCGGGGTGGCTTTCATCGGCCACACCGACGGCGCCGACCGCCTGGGCGAAACCCTGCAACGGCTGGCCAGCGAAACCGATCCGCAACAGATCCAGATCAGTTTCTGCGGGCCCAAGGGTTTGCTCGCGCGGGTCAAGGCGTTGATGCGCGAATACGCGATTCCCGAGCGCAACCTGCACTACGAGTTCTTCGAGTTTCGTTGAACGCTCTCAAGTCCGGCGCGGCTCATGCAGCATCAGCCGCACCACCAGCGCCGCGACCAGGGTGATGGCGATCAGCGCATACAACAGCCACGTGAAGGCCTTGGCATAGAGCCCGAGCAGCAGCTCCCGGCCCAGCTCGGGCAACAAGGCCGCGCTGGCCTGCAGGTTGCCGCTGGCCAGTTGCTGCGCGGCCAGCGACAGCTGCGGATGTTCCGGCAGCGCCGCGGCCATGGACAGTTGCAGCAAGCCGGCCAGCAGGGCCACCACCAGGGCCAGGGCAATGCCCTCGCCCGCCACCCGGGTGGTGCTGAAGATGCCGGTGGCCATCCCCGCCCGTTCCTTGGGCACCACACTGACCGACAGTCCGTCCATCAAGCCCCAGGGCAAACCGGCACCGAAGCCGATCAACAGCATGGGCAAGACATTGGCCGCCGGCGCCTGCCCCGGGGCAATCCGGCTGAGCAGATAGAGCCCGAGCGCGGCAATCACCAGGCCGACGCTGGACAGGGTCCCGGCACCGAACCAGCGGGTCAGCCACGCGGCCAGCAACGGCACCACCACCATCGGCGCGGACAGGGCGATCATCATCAAGCCGGCATCGATCTCGCTGTAGCCTTCCACACCGATAAAGCGGATCGGCAGCAGGATCAGCAACACCACGAAGCAATAGCAGGTGGCGATCGGCAGCAGCTGCACGCCGACAAAGCGCGGGTAACGAAACAGCGACAGGTCGAGCATCGGCCGCTTGACCCGCAGCTCCACCACGATAAACAGCAGCAACGCCAGCAGCGCCACCAGCAGCAGCCCCCAGACCAGCGGGCTGCCCCAGCCGCTTTGCGGCGCCTGCAAAATGCCCCAGGTCAGCGCCACCAGCGCCGCGGTGAAACTCAAGGTGCCGGGCCAGTCGACCCCCGCCGCGTCCGGGTCGCGGGACTCAGGCATGCGCGGCACGCCGAACAGCAGCGACAGGCCGCCGATCAAGGTCCCGGAGACGAAGATCGAGCGCCAGCCGTAGGCTTCGATCAGCACCCCGGCGAGGATCGGCCCGAATGCCAGGCCGACGCCGAAGGTGGTGCCCAGCAGGCTAAAGGCGCGGGTCCGCGCCGGGCCCTCGAACGCCTGGGCCAAAGCCGCCGAGCCGCCCGCCAGCGCCGCCGCGCCGGCCAGCCCCTGCACCGCCCGCAACAGGTCGAGCCACAGCACCGAAGGCGCGAAAGCCAGGGCCAGCGACGTCAGGGCGAACAGGCCGACACCGAGGCTGAACACGCGCTTGCGTCCGTACTCGTCGGCCAGGGTGCCGGCAGCCATTAGCGCGCTGCCGAAACTCAGCATGAAGGCATTGGTGATCCAGCTCAGGGCCAGGGGGCCGCCGCCCAGCTCGCGGCCGATGGCCGGGGTCGCCACAGCCACGCCAACGAAGGTCAGCGGCAGGATCAGCGCCGCCAGGCACACCGCGGCCAGCACCGCGTAGGAAGAACCGCCGGCGACAGTGTGATCGAAGGCAGCAGGCACATCGGTTGGCGAATTCATCGGCACCTCAGGGGGAACGTTAGGATGCGATCAATGGTAGATTCGCCGCAATCGCCCACAAACAGGGCTAAAGTCCGTTCTTTACGGACATTAACGCTCTAATCGAGATCCCCATGGACAACCTCAGTGGCATGCTGGCCTTTGTGCGCACGGTGCAGGCCGGCAGTTTTGTCGGCGCGGCGGAGCGCCTGGGCATCTCCGCTTCGGCGGTGGGCAAAAGCCTGGCGCGCCTGGAAGAACGGCTCGGCGTGCGCCTGCTCAATCGCAGCACCCGACGCATCAGCCTGACCGACGAAGGCACGCTGTTCTTCGAGCGCTGCCAGCGCATCGTCGGCGAGGTGGAAGACGCCGAAGCCGAGCTGGCGCGTATCAGCGACAAGCCCCGCGGCAAGCTGCGGGTCAGCCTGCCCGCCATCGGCTATCGCATGCTGTTGCCGATCCTGCCGGAGTTCGCCGAACGCTACCCGGAGATCGAACTGGACCTGGACTTCAACGACCGGCTGATCGACGTGATCGCCGAAGGCGTCGACGCGGTGGTCCGTAGCGGCGAGCTAGCGGACTCCCAGCTCAAATCGCGCACCCTGGGGCCGTTCCGTTTCGTCCTGGTCAGTGCCCCCCACTACTTCGCCCGCCATGGCCTGCCCGAGTGCCCCCGGGACCTGGAGCGACATGCCTGCCTGCGCTACAAGTTTCCCGGCACTGTGCTATTGCAGGAATGGAAACTGCGCCTGCCCGCCGACGCCCCACCGCTGCTGCTGCGCAGCGCCCTGACCAGCAACAACCTGGAATCGCTGATCCACGCCGCCACCCAGGGCCTGGGCATCGCCTTCGTTCCGGACTTCGTGGTGCGTAACGCCCTGGCCGACGGCTCGCTGATGCCGGTGCTGGACGACTATCAGATCGACAGCGGCAAGTTCTCGGTACTCTGGCCCGGCAGTCGACATCTGCTACCGAAACTGCGAGTGTTCGTCGACTTTCTCAGCGAACGCCTGGTGTTGGGCGGACGTTGAAAAACCATACCGGGTCCACACAAGGAATGTGCCTCGAACATGAAGCCGCTCCACGACATAGCCAGAAACATCTTGTTGCGATGCCCTCAGGTTTTTTCGACTTTCATGGTTTTATCATCCGCCTTCAAAAAACTTGTACCGGAAATAGCGCTTTCACCATTACAGTCAGCTGTTCCATTTGCTGTTATCTGTAGTTAGAAGCCATATTTTTCGATAGCCGCTTTAATAGTTTGAGCCTGACCGTTTTTCTTGCTTTAGCGGTTCGCTCTGTTGCCAAAGGAATGGCGTATGCGACAAAGGGATCTGAGATTCACGTTGGCAGTGCTCTCCAGCCACATAGAATTCGACGTTGTAGCGTTCACATTGGAGGAAGCTCTTTCCGAGCCTTTTCGATTGGAACTGGAGCTTTCCAGCTACAGCACAGCGATAGATTTTGCACAGGTACTCGATTGTCCTGCATTACTGACGATCTGGCATGGCAGCCAGGCCGTGCGCTACGTACACGGTCTTGTATCAGCCTTCACACAAGGTACGACAGGATTTCACCGGACGCGCTATCGCGCGGTAGTCGAACCACAACTTTGCCGACTTGCTTTGTGTTCCAACTGGCGTATTTTCCAGCAGAAAAGTGTTCCCGCGATTCTGAAAAACGTACTTCGAGAACATGGCATCCTGCACTATGAACAGCACCTGACGAATGAAAACCTAGTTCGCGAGTACTGTGTACAGGCAGGAGACTCCGATCTTTACCTGCTGGACCGGCTGGCCGCAGAAGAAGGGTTTTACTACTCCTTTTCCTTTACCGCCGACAGTCACACGCTGCACCACGGCGACCGACTCTATATCCACCCTCGTATCGAAGGCGATCCTGTTCTCTACAACGACGCACCTGCCGGCGATGCCCCCCAGCCCGTGCTTTATGCGTTCAGCTACACAGAGAATGTCCGTACCGCCCAGCAAACCCAACGCGATTACACATTCAAGCGCCCTTCCTATTCCCAGCACCACAACGTTGCAGGCGAAGAACTGGAGCATCAGGCACAGACCTACGAGCGCTATGACTATCCGGGCCGCTATAAAACCAGCAGCGCTGGCAAGCCATTCACTCAGAACCGGTTACGCGGTCATCGCCGGGATGCTCGGGTTGCTCTTGTCGAAGGTGACGATCCGCGTCTGATACCCGGTGTCGGTTTCCAACTCACAGGGCACCCCAGACCCGACTTCAACCGTTGGTGGAGGCCTGTTCGCATCACCCACAAGGGCGTGCAGAACGCTAGCCAGGAAGATGAGGCCGCGGAGGTTGGGGTGAGCTACGACTACGTCGCCGAGATCATCTCGGAAGATACAGAGTGGCGTCCCGAGCCGATGCCTAAACCCAGCATCGAAGGACCGCAGATAGCCACAGTGGTAGGCCCCGAGAGTGAGGAGATCTACTGCGACGAATGGGGTCGGGTAAAGGTCCAGTTTCCATGGGACCGGGAAGGCGAACACAACGAATTCAGTTCCTGCTGGATACGCGTGGCCCATAACTGGGCCGGGGTTGACTGGGGCCATATCGCCATTCCTCGGATCGGGCAGGAAGTCATTGTCGATTACCTTGATGGCGACTGCGACCAACCGATCATTACAGGACGAACTTATCGGGCGACCAACCCTCCTCCTTACGAACTGCCGCGTCACAAGACGCGGATGACGATCAAGAGCAAGACCCACAAAGGCGAAGGCTTCAACGAGCTGCGTTTCGAGGACGAAAAGGACCAGGAAGAAATCTATGTCCACGCGCAAAAAGATCAGAACATCCACGTCAATCATGACGAGACGACCTACGTCGGCCATGACCGTAGCGAGCAGGTTGAAAACGACGAAACCATCGCGATCGGCCATGACCGCCGCGAAACCGTAGGCAATGACGAACAGGTCACCATTGGCCGCGATCGACGCCATAACATCGGGCAGGATGATTTCCTCACCATTGGCCGCAACCACACTGTTCACACAGGCAAGGACCGGACGGAGGAAGTCGGTAACAACCGGCGCGACAAGACAATAGCCAACCACTGGATTGAAATTGGCGGACACCGTGAAGAGGCTGTTCAGGGGCACCATCGTATCGAGGCAGGACAAAGCATCGAGCGGCGAACGCAGCGCTACGAACTCAAGTCCAGCAGCAGCGTTGTCATCAAGGGGCCAGGGGGAAGCATTACCATCGATGAGTCCGGTATCACGCTCGATGGCATCGCCATTCGCTTCAAAGGAGCGGTCAACCACTCCTCATCCGGAAACAACAATCCTTTCGCCGTGGTCGGCACTCCGGCCTCCGGCAAGCCTCTGGACCGGTTATGCGGCAAGCGCCCGGACGGCACCTGCCTCCTGGAAGACTGCACGTGTTTGAAAGGAAGCGCGAAATGAACAGGGATGATGGTACCGCTCTACCTGCCGATACCCCTGTGCAATTGGGCGACATCGATCCACACGTGGCGCTGCCATCGACGTCGCGGGTGTATCTGCTGCTCACGACCCAACGACTGGAGGACTGGGCTTATCGACCTTCGCCGCCGGATGCCGGGGTAGCCTCGGCAGTGGCGCCGTCGGTAATCGAGTTGGTTCGCGCGCTCGAATCTTTCGCCCCACGGCGGTGGTTATGGGCCAACAGCCCGTTGGCGGACATCGAAGAGCGTGGCCCGCTCCTGGTCGATACCACAGACAAACCCGCCTTGCTGGAACAGGCGATTACCGATTGGTCCGAGGCCGATGGCGTGATCATCATCGGTACCCAGGTTGACCTCGACACCCTTGCCCGGCATCTGGGCAGTCTCGTGCAGATCACCCTCCCCGATCACAGCCAAGCAACCTTCAACTTTCAGCCCACGATACTGGAGCCCTGGTTATCGGCGCTCGCTCAGCCGAACCGTAGCCAGTGGCTAGGCCCGATCCAGCAACTACTCTGGCGCACCCACTGGCATCGTCGCGTCAGCTGGTTTCGGCTCGACCATCCAGAAGCAGCGTCAGCCGCGGACCCGCAACAAAGGCTACACCTGCACCCTCTGGAGATGGCCGCCTTCGACGCCAATACCCAGGATTACTTCATCATCAGCCTGGCCGAAGAAGTTCAGGCGCTATCGCAGTACAACGCATTCAGCCTTGAACAGATCTGCGAGAGTGTCCGCCAGAAAGTTCGAGAAGCGGCCAGCGTCAATATCGAGCGCGACACGGACGTGCGCGACTTTGTCCTTTTGCATGCCCGATACCCAGAGCCAATGGGTTCCGAGCAGGCCAAGGCATTACTTGAGGACCCTGTTGAATCGCCCGTCAGCCGGTTGCGCAATCTGACGGCCCTCATCAGTGAAAAGGAGTTCCAGAATGAATGATTCCACGGTTGGCAGCGCTGCCAGTGCTCCCGGTTGCAGCTCCCGCATTCCTCTTGTGCCAATCCGCTATGCCGTCTTACCAGGGGATGACAAGTCCGCGCAGTACCGCTACAGCGGCAGCGGTTACGAGCTTGAGAACGGTTTCCCAGCCTTGCGCGAGGCTAGTTACACACTGCGAGCGCTGCGTCCGGGCTATGTCTATGTCTTCATGAGCGGGCCCAAAGGCGAGAAAATGGTCGTGCATGAACACGACGGTCAGGGCCATTACAAAGAACTCAACTACACCGGCCTGGAGAACTACCACAAACGGGATGCGTTTCGTGCCGGACGTAGCATGTCATGGGTCTGGGCAGACACCTGTCCGGATACTGCGAGCGAGGTCTGGATTGCCTACAGCACCCATTTATGGACCAATCGCATCACCACAAGGATCTGCAGTGATAAAAGCGCGCGCGCGATTCATATGCAGAAACTGGACATGAAGGAACTGACCAGCGGTGAAAAAAGCCCTTCCAGGCAAAAACATGTCCTGCCTGCGGAAGGCCTGGGCAAGTGGGTTGAGGATTACAAGCCGAGGGACAAACGCCTGCCTCTGGGCTGGAGCTGCCACTCCATCGGCGATGACTTACCTCTGGGCACCATTATCGCCGAGGGCAAGAACTACCCGATTACGCAACCGAGAGTCCCGGCCGTAGTCGCTCTTTTCGACCCACAGGGCATCAGTATCGACCTGGCGTTGATTGCTGCGGCTCGAAAACACCAGATCCTCGACGTGCAGGCCAAAAGGACTGTCGATGACCAACAGGAATTTCCCGCCTGCATGCGACTCGATGTAGAGAAACTGGCCATTGGCAGCGCGGACTTCCATCGTAAAAACCTGACCGCGACCATTCTTGAGGAAACCTTGAAACTGCTGTCGACCACCCCCGCGAAGGACGTGGAGCGCATCGTCAAACAGCGGTCCGACTGGCATCGAGCCCAGCCCAGGGGGCATCGGGTTCCCGGCAATGACGAACTGGCCTACCAGGCACTGACCGACAAGAACCTTTCACCCGGTGGTGAACGCCTGGCTAAACGGATCGATGCCGCTAAATACAATGAATTCCTCGCCTTGCGGCAAAAAGCCGACCAGGAGCTGAAAACATTACTGACTCATTTCGACGTCGCGTGCACCAACCATGACGGCTGGCTGGCGACCGCCGAAACCGAACATAAGATAACCGCTCACAGCATTGCTGCCGCTTTGGCTCTGCACGACCGCGACAACAAGATATCCGCCCAGGGACTCGAACAATCCATTGCTATTTTGATGAACGGAATGGGCTCGCCGTTGCCGGGGCGTCATGATCAGGACCCCAGGTTCAAGCGCCTGGAACGCTGGGTCAGCAATGATGGCAGCCCCATCTATATTGCACTTGCCGCCTACAACCCATTCAAGGAAAAAGCGGATGCGGTAGGCGGGCTGCTGGGAGCAAAAGACCAGGTCATAGAAGAGCTTTATGGCAAATTCCCGGCTGCAGTAAATTCCACTGACCTCATTGCCCAGGACGTCACCACGGTGGTGATGAAAAAGCTGCACGGAAAGACCCGCTGGGATCGAAGCCAAACGCTACGTCAACAAGTCCAGGCGGCGGCACAGGAAGCCAACGCTCAGAAAGTCATGGGGTTGTTATCCGCCCGTTATCGAATCACCGACACGAAGGTAAAGCTTGACGCTCTTTCCATCGAGGTGAGGAACTACCTCGACAGAGGCATGGCGGAAATACAGCACAGTACCGAGGTTGTCACCACCGGCAGCCGGACCGTGACCATCAAACAAACCCAGACCATCAGAGTCCGGCCGACCCTCAAGTCGCTGGGAGTCACCAGTGGCGGGGGCGTACTCAACGCAGGCATGTTGTATTTCAACATGATCAACCTGACCCTCGCTCTGGAGAAGCTCAAGAAAGAACCCGCCACGTCAGATGTACTCAATTTTGTATCTGCCGTTCTTGGCACCATTTCGGCAATGGCTGCCACTGGAGTGAGCCTGCGTAGCATTTACGCGGCATCGGCAGCACGTTTTAGTCAAAGCCTTCCCGGGGCAGCCTTCGGAACTGGAGTCACGAGCACCCTTTCGAGCAAACTGTTTGGACGGGCACTGGGGTGGCCGGGGATTATCCTGGGCGTGATCACTGATGGCTATTCAGGGTACGAAAAACTCAACGCAGGAAACTCCACAGCAGCTGCTTACACCTGGGGGGGAGGCATCGCCCTGGCCATCGGGAGCGCGGCAATGCTCGAGGGAGGCATTGCCTTGGGAAGCGCGATGGCTGGGGTGGGGACCGCTGCCGGCGCCTCTGCGACCATTCCTGTCGCTGGCTGGATTGCTGCTGCGGTGATATTGATCGGCGGCGCCATAGTCATAGGAGCCATGTGGTTGATGTCCAGGGCCAACAAGGAAAACCATACGCCCATGGAGCTATGGGCCGCCCGGAGCGTCTTTGGCAATCGCAAGAACGATGGGCAAGTACGTCAAGGAATAAAGCTCGACAGCCAAAAGCGCCTTCCTGGTTATGCCTCCCTCAGTGATGAAATAAAGGGTTGGTACCAAGGCTATTTCGGTCCTGTACTGCTCGACGCCAGCCAGGCGAAGTCATTGGGCTGGAACGGAATAGACAGCGCCTGGCATGACAACTATTTCGAGGCCGACAAGGCCGAGTTTGCCGTGCTTTTCCCAGGCTTCGTGCAGGACCAGAGCACCTGGCAAGGCAAGCTTGCCAGCCGTGCGCCCCTGCCCATAACTGACGCAACGACTCAATGCCGACACGTTAAAGCGGGATTGATCCTGCACTTCAATCACAAAATAGGCGCCACCGATAGCGACAGGATATCCCTAGAGGTCACCTACAAGCCCAACCAGGGCTGGGACGAAACTGCCGTCACTACTGCTGCGTTTGAGCTGATCGACTAAGGAGCACCAAATGACCATCAGCTGGACCTGGACCCCAAAAGACAAGGCAGAAGCTGTACCGTCTATCGGCGACCAATACATCTCCATGGGAAAAAGCGTGTTGTGCCTGCGCAATCCGATGCCCGCAGACTCGGCGTTCATGGCCAAGCTGTTTTCCGCCACGATAGTCATCACGTTGCTTCTGTGGTTATGGATGTTTTGCGCCGTGATCAATGACACGCCGACTGATGAAGTGTGGGTTCTGCTCATTCCCCTGCTCTTGCCGTTGGGAATTTCGTTGTTTCTGTTTTACCGGATCCACCTGATCAGAAGTCAATCGAACTTCTATTTCAATCGCCACACGCAAAAAGTCTATTACCTGAAAGGCAAGACCCTGCTTGTCGGTGATTGGAACAATGTTAAAGCAGGCATCTGTGGTCGAACCGAGTTTTCCGGTCGATCGTTCAGTACCACTACTTCATTGATCCTCAATGCGTTCGGCACTGACCCAGACAGTCCGCAAGCCAGGCAAATCGCAGAATCCTGGGCGCCGACCTATAGCATCTGTGTCGACAGCAATGAACCCAGTGATCCTCGACCGATCTTCGTTGCGCAAGTCTGGGAGTACATCCGCCAATTCATGGCCCATGGCCCGGATAAGCTGCCCGTTCCTCAAGAACCCCACTGGTGGTATGTGCCTCATAACTCTATCTGCCTGACCCCCCGTCAGGCATTTCGTCACTATGTGCCTTGGCGCACAGGAGAGCCTGGGGAAAAGCAGGGCAAGAAATGGTGGCTGATGCCTCTTTGGTTAGTGTTCTTCCCTTACAACTTCTTCGTTGCTCTTTGCTGGTGGATGACCTGTCGCCTGTTGCGCGTACGTCCGGCGGCCCCACCGCAACAAGCGCTCGAAGGAGAATCTGTCACATCAGCGCACCTGGAAATGACGGCCAAGACCATTGGACCCTAGCGTGTTGCTGACAAGCTGGAGTAGCAAAACCTTGCCAGACATTATCGAAAGCATCGTTCATTGACGACAACCCAGGTTGATTCAAAGAGGGAACTTGCATGAAACCCGTTGTACTTGTTGGTCATAGCCATGATTGCCCGATACACGGAGCGGGAACGGTTGTCAGTGGGGCGACAAGTGCCTCTATCAATGGCAAAGCGATCGCCCGGGTGGGTGATGGCATCAGTTGCGGTGCCGTCATACAAACTGGTTCACCGACAGAGGACATCGAGGGGAAAGCGGTTGCCAGGCTGGGAGACACGACCAGTCACGGAGGCACGCTCACCGAGGGCGACGGTAGCTGGATGCTCGACTAGACAATGGATGGATTACCCCGGAACTCATTGCCCGCAAGGAGAAAGGCTTTCATATGGCGCTGTCCCCTACCCTGCACACCGAACGCCTGATCCTGCGTCCGCTGGAACTGGCCGATGCCGAGGCCGTCCAGCAGCAGTTTGCGCACTGGGAAGTGGTGCGTTATCTCAACGCCCGGGTGCCCTGGCCCTATCCTGCCGATGGTGCCCTGACGTATCTGCGCGATCTGGCGCTGCCGGCCATCGAGCGCGGCGAGGAATGGCACTGGTCGGTCCGCCTGAAAAGCGCGCCGGAACAATTGATCGGCAATGTCAGCCTGATGGACCAGGCCGACAATAACCGCGGCTTCTGGCTGGCTCCGGCGTGGCAAGGCCAGGGCTATATGAGCGAGGCCAGCGCGGCGGTCACCGAGTACTGGTTCGAGGTGCTGGGGCGTGAGGTCATGCGGGTGCCCAAGGCCGCGCCGAACCTGGCCTCGCGGCGGATTTCCGAACGCGCCGGCATGCGCCTGATCCGCAGTGACGAAGACGACTTCGTCTGCGGGCGATTGCCCCGTGATATCTGGGAAATCACCCACGAAGAGTGGCGTCGCCTCAGATGAAACGCACGCCGGCCTTGGCCCGCTCGTCCACCGTCAGCTCGAACACATCCGGACGCGCATAGTGGCCGACCACGTCGTAGTCGTAGCGCGCCCGCACCAGCTCGTCAGTATCGATCTGCGCCGTCAGCAGGCCGGCGCGTCCCACCAGCGGCCCCGCCAGGACCTCGCCCATCGGCCCGACAATCACGCTGCCGCCGGCAATCAGCGGGCGCTCGGCCGGCCAGTTGGCGATCTCCAGCCCCAGTGCCTGGGGTGACGCCTGCACCTGGCAGGCGCTGACCACGAAGCAGCGGCCTTCATGGGCGATGTGGCGCATGCTGACCTGCCACATCTCGCGCTCGTCCACGGTCGGCGCGCACCAGACCTGCACGCCCTTGGCGTACATCGCGGTGCGCAGCAGCGGCATCATGTTTTCCCAGCAGATCACCGCGCCGACCCGGCCGACCTGGGTGTCGAATACCGGCAGGGTCGAACCGTCGCCCTTGCCCCAGATCAGTCGCTCGGTGCCAGTGGGCATCAGCTTGCGGTGCTTGCCCACCAGGCCGTGCTGCGGATCGAAATACAGCGCCGTGCAATACAGGGTACTGCCAGCGCGCTCGATCACCCCCAGCACCAGGTTGGCCCCGGTGCGCGCCGCCAGGCCGGCCAGGGCCTCGGTCTCCGCGCCCGGCACATCGACCGCATTGGCGAAATAACGGGCAAAGGCTTCACGGCCTTCCGGCAGGCGATAGCCGAGCTGGGTGCCGAAGCCCTCGCCCTTGGGGTAGCCGCCGAGCAAAGCTTCGGGCATCACCACCAGCTGCGCGCCGGCCTCGATGATGGCGGCCTCAAAGGACAGGATCTGCTCCAGGGTATCGGCCTTGCCCCCTGGCAGGGAGCCGATCTGCAACGCGGCGACAACGGACTTGGACATCGGGGAAACTCCTGTGGCGATGAAGTGTTGCCCATTGTCCGGCCCTCGTCGATCATGCAGAAAGCCCCTCCTGATACTGAATGATATGAACCAGATGAATATTGCCCAGGTCGATCTCAACCTGCTCAAGGCCTTCGAAGCCCTGCATGACGAATCCAGCGCCAGCCGCGCCGCCTTGCGCCTGGGCGTCACCCAGTCGGCCATGAGCGCGGCGCTGCGGCGCCTGCGCGAGCTGTACGGCGATCAGTTGTTCGTGCGTACCGGGCGCGGCCTGGCGCCGACCCTGCGGGCCAACCAGCTCAAGCCGGTGGTCAGCGAGGCCCTGAACAAATGCCGGCAGAGCCTGGCCATGGTCGATCCCCATGCCAGCCATTATCAGGGCCGCTCGGTGGCGATCGGGCTGTCGGACGATTTCGAGATTGCCTACGGTCGGCGCCTGATCGAGGAAGTCGCCCGGCGGGCGCCGAAGCTGCGGCTGATCTTTCGCCAGAGCCACAGCCAGATCGTCGGCGAAGCGCTGTTGCAGCGCAGCATCGACCTGGCCATCAGCGCCGGCGGTTTCGCCGAACGCATGCTCAGCCGTCAGGTATTGGGGGAAGGCAGTTATCTGTGCCTGGCGGACCCGGCGAGCCTGGCCCCGGGACAGCAGGCCATCGACCTCGACGAGTTCGTCGCCCGCGAGCATGTGCTGGTGTCGTCGCAAGGCTTTATCGGGATTACCGACGAGGGCCTGGCGGCCCTGGGGCTGAGTCGCCAGGTCTGCGCCTCGACCACGCATTTCGCCGCGCTGCCCCATCTGCTCAAGGGCAGCCAGGCGGTGGCGACCATTCCGGCCCACGCCGCGCGGAGCATCGCCGAACTGACCGGGCTGGCGCTGCTGCCCTGCCCGCTGGACCTGCCGCGCTACCCGATCGAGCTGGGCTGGCGCACCAGCGCGCAGATCGATCCGGTGGTGCTGAAAGTGCGCGAGGCGATCGTCGCCAGTTTCGAGCTTACTTGTTCGCCGCCATCAGGCGATTGACTTCACTGCGCACCATGTTGGCGTATTCCGGCGGCGACATGCCGTCGAGCTCGGCACGCACCCATTCGGCCCATTTGCCCTTGCGCTTGCCGCGCTCGCCGAACAACCGTGCGGCTTCGCCCTTGGCCTTGCCCAGGTTGCTCTGCCACAGCTCGAACAGACGGGACTTTTCATCTTCGATCTCTGCACGTTCGGCGAGAGTCTTGTTGGCCAGATTGAAGCTCATGGGAATTTCCTGCTGCGTAAAATAGCCGACATCTTACACTGTGACGGCTGGGGTTTTCCCGCTGGCATGGAGCGGGTGGAGAAAATATCTGCAACTTTTCGCCGGCCCCGCGACTCCATTGTTCATCGCATCACTGACCCGCAAGGAGTAACTCAATGGCTCGTAAAACTGCTGCGCAAGCGGCTGACGAACAAATCAAGGACCAGGAATTCAGCGAGCTTCAAGCGTTGATCGAAGAATCGGAAAAGCTCCTGAAAAGCAGCGCATCGCTGGTGGGTGAGGAAGGCGAGAACCTGCGCCAGCAGGTCGGGTTGAAGCTCAAGCAGGCACTGGACTCGGTGTCCAGCGTGCGCGAGCGCAGCAAGCCAGTGGTGGACGCTACCGAGCAGTACATCGGCGGCCATCCGTGGCAGACCGTGGCCATCTCCGCCGGCGTCGGCCTGGTGGTGGGCCTGTTGCTGGGGCGTCGTTCGTAACCGGTTTTCTGTAACGGCCAGCGCCACCCGCGACCGCTAAAAAAAGGACCAGGCTTGCAGCATGCTCGCCTGGTCCTTGCGTTTTGAAACCGCGCGTTAAAGCCCCGCCAGCTCCCGCAAGTGCTTGAGCTCTGCGGCGTCCAGGGCAATCCCCTGTTGCCGGGACTTTTCCCGCTGGCGATGCCGGCGATCCCCCGGCAGGCGCTTGAGCCCCACGCCATGCATCTGCCGGATCAGCTCCTGGCTGCGCTCGGCGAAATTCTGCCCGGCGCCCTTGCTCGGATCGATGACGATCAGCAACTGGCCGGTCCAGGGCGTCTTCGCGCCCGGGTGGTTGGACCAGTCGAACTCGAACGAGAAATGGCCACCGGTCAGCGCCGCCGCCAGCAGCTCGACCATCATCGACAGCGCCGAACCCTTGTGCCCGCCGAACGGCAACAGCGCGCCGCCTTCGAGAATGGCTTTCGGATCGTCGGTGGGCTGGCCGAGGCCGTCCACGCCCATGCCCGGTGGCAGGCGTTCGCCCTTGCGCGCGGCGATCTGCACGTCGCCATGGGCAATGGCGCTGGTGGCCAGGTCGAAGACAATGGGGTTACCCCCGGCCTGGGGCGCGGCAAAGGCGATCGGGTTGGTGCCGAACAACGGCCGATCGGCGCCGTGGGGCACCACGCAGGTCATGCTGTTGACCACGCTCAGGGCGACCAGCCCTTCCTCGGCGAACGGCTCGACGTCCGGCCACAGCGCGGCGAAGTGATGGGAGTTGCGGATGGCCAGAATGGCGATCCCGGCGTGGCGCGCTTTCTCCACCAGCAACGCGCGCGCCGCCGCCAGCGCCGGTTGGGCGAAACCGTTGCCGGCATCGACCCGGACAAAGGCCGGGGCCACGTCTTCGACCACCGGCACAGCCTTGCCGTTGACCCAGCCGCTGTCGAGGGTCGAGACATAACCGGGAATACGGAACACGCCATGGCTGTGGGCGCCGTCGCGCTCGGCAGCGGCACAGTTGTGCGCCAGGCAACGCGCCACTTCGGCGCTGGTGCCATGGCGCAGGAAGATCGTTTCCAGCAGTTTCACCAGTGCCTCGAGCGACAGGTGTTCCTGCGGTGTTGCAACAGCCGGGGGCGATACAGACATCTGGAGCTCCGGATTAATTATTGGAATGGGCTACAGCGCATGAGAAGGCACCCAGGTGAGTGCGTCCGACGATTAAACAACGCTTTGCGCGCGCCCTGTCAACCTCGGGCATGGCCTTGCACAGGCGATGCCAGGAAGAGACAGAGCCGCCACCAACACGCTGTCAGCCGAGGATCGCGCGCCGGAGCTCGGCAAGGTGGCAGTGGCGATGACAGCGGCCAAGGTATTTTTGATCATTTTTTCACTCCCGCTGTGGATACTGCTGACAAAAGTCCTGTGTTTCAGAGGCTTTGCTCCAAAAATAACCCGCACTTTGATATGCATTAGCCATGACGGCGGTTCTACAAGCCTGGCTGCGAAGGGTAGAATGCGCGAAACCAGGAAGAGCCAATGAGCGAACAGCACCTCACAGAAGCCGAATACGACGCCATCACCGATGCCGCCGCGCAGTGGTGCATGCGTCTGCATGCCGCGGACTGTACGGCCGCCGAACGCCAGGCCTTCGAGCAATGGCGCGATGCCCACCCGCTGCATGCCTTCGAATACGAAGCGATGCAGGAAATCTGGGAGGTCGCCGACCATCTGCCACGTCCGCCAGCCACCACCGTCCTGCCCTTGCCGGCGCCGCGCAAACCCTGGCGCGCCTACGGCATGGCCGCGGCGATCAGCGCCCTGGCCCTGCCCCTGGCCGCCTACAGCGGCTGGAGCCTGGGCTGGCTGCCCTCCTCCTACGAGCACTTTCAGGCCGACGGCAGCATGCGCCAGGTAACCCTGGCCGACGGCAGCCAGGTCGAACTCAACCTGGGCACCGAGCTGACCTACAGCAACTACAAGGACCAGCGCCGGGTCACCCTGAAAAAAGGCGAAGCCTTCTTCAAGGTCAGCCACGACAGCGCCCATCCGTTCGTGGTCAAGGCGGCCAGCGGCCAGGTCCGGGTCACCGGTACCGAGTTCAATGTCTGGATGTACGAGGATCAGGTGCGGGTCACCCTGCTCGAAGGTTCGGTGCTGGTGAACAGCGACAACAGCCACCCCGACGCAGGCGTGCCTCTCGATCCGGGCATGCAGGCGCGTTATCGCCAAGGCGATTACCAGCCACTGATCAGCCAGACCGCTGCCAACGACAGCTCGCTGGCCTGGCGCCAGGGCAAGCTGGTGCTGGACAACCTGGCGCTCGGCGAGGCCCTGCCGCTGATCAACCGCTACCTCAGCAAGCCGGTGATGCTGGCCGACAGCGCCACGGGCAACATTCGGGTCGGCGGCATCTACGACGTCACCGCGGTCAAGAGCCTGGTGACCACGCTGCCCAAGGTATTGCCGGTGTACCTGACCCGCAACCAGGACGGCAATCCGGTCATCAACTCGCTGCCAGGCACCGCGCCAAAAAGCTGAAGGCCGCTACCCTCGCGGGTGCGGCCTGCGCTTGACGGCAGATTGAACGCGCTTACTGGGTCGCGACCTTGCGCAACCGATCGTCCACTTCGTGAATCACCTGCAACCGATACTGCGGGTCCGCCTGGATCTGCTGCTCGGTGAACGGCAACACACTCCACTGCTTCTTCGAGAACGCCTCGGTCTGGTCCCGCGAGTGCGGCGACGCCGGGTCGCTGGACAGGGAAAACGCCAGCAGGCCCTGGGCATGCGGCCCCTGCTCGTCGAAGGTCACCACTTGCAGGTAGCTGGTACCGCTGACCACCTCACGCTTGCCGTCGGCCGCGGGGACGCTCTGGATCGCGTTGTACACGCCCAGGCTGGCCGGGCCGCCATGAATCGGCGTCTGCCGGCCGCCGCTGCTGACCACCTGGATATCGCCCCAACGGCTGTCAGCCTTCAGGCCCGACTCGGCCACCTGTTGCACCGAGGCCAGCATCGCCGCGCGCAGCGCCTTGGCCACCGGCGGCCGGTCGATCGCCAGGCCGCGCGGCGTGTGCTGCGGGTCCCGCGCGTCGAAGGCCACGCGCCAGCGATCGTCGATCGCCTCCAGCTGTTCCATGACGTTCTGGAAATGCACCAGGCCCAACCCGCTTTGCAGGTTGGCGCTGCGGTCCCAGGCCTTGAGGCTGGCACACAGCGGCGCCAGGGCCTGGGCATCGCTGCCCAGGTCGGCGGCACAGAACTGCAGCAGGTCCGGCATCACCTGCCCGGCCTGGTACACCTGGTCGTCCATCACCATGTGCTTGAGGTCGGCGGCGCTCAGCGGCTCGCCCTTGCCCGTGCCGATCAGGCGATTCAGGGCAAAACGCGCGCGCTGCCCCAGCGGCAGGTCCTGCTGGCTGATCAGCGGCGAGAAACCTTGCAACGGCGCGGCCGGGTTGACCATCCACGCCGAGTCGTTGGAGTTCTGCACGTAATCGCTGCGCAATAGTTGCGGCAGCTGGCTGGCCGGATAGATGCCCTTTTGCGCGGCGGCCGGGTCGATGTCCCAGGCACAGGCCGCACGGGAACCGTCGAGAATGATCAGCTGGGTGCCGATCCGCGGGTCGCTGCAGTGAGCGAGTTTTTCCGCGCTGACGTTGGGCACCACCGACTGATTCATGTACAGCGTCTGGCCCTGGTCATCCACGGCCAGGGTATTGACCCAGGGAATGCCCTGCAGCCGATGCACCGACGCCTGCAACTCCTTGAGGCTGCGGGCCTGGTTCATCGCGTACCACTGCTGCAGCACTCGGTCGTTTTCCAGGTTGGCATCGCGCAGGCTGTAGGCGAAACGGTTGTCCCAGTCCAGCTTGCCGGGCCACTGCACCAGCGGGCCGAATTGCGAGCTGTAGACACTGTGGCTGACGGTCGTGAGCTGGCCGTCCTCGCCCTGCACCTTGACGCTGACCGTTTGTTTCTCCAGCGGCAGGGACTTGCCGTCGAGCAGGTAGCGGGTCGAGTCCTTGGGGTCCAGTTGCAGGCGGTACAGGGTGAAATGCTTGGAGGTGTCCACCGTGTGGGTCCAGGCCAGGTGCTGGCTGAAGCCGATATTGATCATCGGCAAGCCGGGCAAGGCGGCCCCCATGACGTCCAGCTTGCCGGGAATGGTCAGGTGCATCTGATAGAAGCGCATGCCGCCCACCCATGGAAAATGCGGGTTGGCCAGCAACATGCCGCGACCATTGAGCGAGCGCTCGCGCCCCACGGCCACCGCGTTGCTGCCGCGGTCCAGGGCGAACCGCTGGCCGCGGGCATCCGCCTGGGCGAAGGCCTGGGCCGATGGCTTCAGCTGCGCCGTGGCGGATGGCGGGGTCGCGCCCACCAGGGCTTCGGCGAACTGGCCGACGCCGCCCTCCACCAACAGCCGGCGAGTCAGCTTGACCAGGTCCAGGGCGGTCAACGGCCGTACCCAGTCACCCTGGCACTGCTCGGGCAGGCCCTGGGCCCGGCGCTCGGCCAGGGAGCGGTTATAGCCGGCGACATACCCTTCGATCAGTTGCCGCACCTGCGGCGTCTGCGCCTGCCAGAAGCCGAACACCGCCTGGGGCGTGTTCAGCCAGTTGAAGAACAAATCGCTGGTGAGGTTTTCCCGCTGTTCGACGGTCTGCTGCTGCGGGCCGAAATACTTCGAACGCTCGCCATTGACCGTCAGCACTTCGTTGGCCAATAGGCACAGGTTGTCCTGGGCGTAGGCATAGCCGATGCCGTAACCCAGTCCGCGCTCATCGGCGGCGCGAATATGCGGGACGCCAAAACCGGTGCGGCGAATATCGGCGCTTGCCTCGCCGCCCTGGACCTCGCGTCCCTGAGCCGCAAGGCTCAACCCGAGAAACAAACCCGCAAGGCAAAACCTGGGCAACTGCCTGGAAATAATCACGCCGACTCCTGATCGAAAAAACGCAGAACCCGAGCTGGCGCGAGATGCGGCACAAGGACACGGATTCCAGCCTGGAAAGGACGGCGCGACCCGGCATCAGCCAAAGCCCGCCTGCCCTTACAGACGAAACCGCCACGGAAAATTTAGCGCCCTCGCGCCAGACGCCGATCGCCCGGCCAACCTGGCGACGACAAAGCCCTCACAAATTTTCTACAACTGATTCCTCATGATTTGCGCGGCTCGTTCGTCTAGTTATGTGAGAGCACCCGTCATTTTCCTGATCAGGCTCTGAAAAGGAGTTTTTGCATGTACGACCCGCAACTGCCAACGGATGGCCACACCGCACAACCCGCGTCCTCCCTGAACGCCGGCGCCGGTGTCTTCGGCAAGCAAGCCGAGCGCAACCGCAACGAACGCATCAGGCACCTGCTCAAGAGCTTCGGCCTGCGCACCAGCCTGATTCGCCTGAAAGTCATCGATGCCTTGCTGCAGGCAGCCGAAAGCCAGCGTGCCCTGGGGGTGCGAGGCATTCACAGTCATTTGCTGGAGCTGGATATCCCGCTGTCGTTCCTCAGCGTGCGCGAGGTGTTGAAGCGGCTGTGCAGCGAAGGCGTGATCACCCTCAATGCGGACAAGAGCTTCAGCCTGCATCAACAGGCTGAAGCCATACTCGACGGCCGCGACTGAGGCCGTCGGGGGGTGTCTCTCAAGGCTTGACCTTGCGCCGCATCACGCCATTGATCACGACCACGGTCACCGCCACGCCAATGGCGATGTACTGGAACATTTTCTCGGTGATCATCCCGGCGTTCTGCAGGTAAGAAAGGCCAAGCATGATTCCCAGTACCACCAGGGAAATCACAATCGAATAGATCAAGCGTTGCTTCTGGGTCATTGCGGGTTCCTGAACCTGTAAAGGTGCGGCCTGAAAATGCCGCGTGTAAATGTATCGATTCTGTATCGAAACAGATGCCAAACGCCTACCG
This sequence comes from Pseudomonas sp. NFPP07, assembly GCF_900115645.1. Lineage (NCBI taxonomy): Bacteria > Pseudomonadati > Pseudomonadota > Gammaproteobacteria > Pseudomonadales > Pseudomonadaceae > Pseudomonas > Pseudomonas sp. NFPP07. The sequence continues at coordinate 239,866 of NZ_FOXG01000005.1, read as the reverse complement.
AGAATCGGGGATGGGCGCGGGCGAACGGGGTCTCATGTTACAGCCGCCGAAGAGTTTTCGCTGCATTGCGGCGGTTAAAACCCCGAGAGCCCTTTGAGGACTGCACGATGTTCCGTCGAATCACCCGGCTGATTCCCCTGCTGGCGATGCTGGCCCTGTCCGGCTGCATCATCTTCCCTCACGACGGCTGGCATCACCGCCATTACGACGGCGGCCCCGGCTACTACTACCACCGCTAAGTCATCCAGAGCGCCAGTATTTCCCCCTTGTAACCCACCACGAAATTGCCCGACGCCCGCCTCGCCGCGGGCGTCTGTCTTTACTGTCGAGCTACGCCAGCCGGGTGTTGTGAATCCCCGGCTGGGCGAACAACTCCACCAGCCAGTCGACGAACACCCGGACCCGTGTCGACAGGTGCCGGTGCGGCGGGTACAGCGCGCTCAACGGCATCCTGGGTGGCGGGATGTGCCGGAGCACTTCGCTCAGGCGACCTTCGGCCAGCTGCTGGGCGACGTGATAGTAAGGCGTCTGCACCAACCCATAGCCGGCCTCGCAGGCGGCCAGGTAGCCATCGGCGCTGTTGACCGACACCTGCTTGGGCAACTCCGGCAACAGCACCTGGCCCTGCACCTCGAACTCCAGGCCATAACGCTTGCCGCTGACGCTGGAGAAATACTCGATCATCTGATGCCCGGCCAGCTCGTCCAGGCTCTGCGGCACACCGCGCTGGCGCAGGTAGGCGGGACTGGCGCACGTCACCTGCTCCAGCGCCAGCAACGGCCGGGCCACCAGCGAGTCGTCGAGGCACAGGCCGCCGCGCAATACGCAGTCCACCCCTTCGCGGATCAGGTCCACCGGCCGGTCGTTGAGGCCGATTTCCAGGTCGATCAACGGGTAGCGCTCGGAGAACGCCGGCAACGCCGGGATCACCACCAGCCGCCCGATCCCCGCCGGCATGTCGATGCGCAAGGTGCCGCGCGGGTTGTGGCGCGCCACGGAAAACACCGCTTCGGTTTCCTCGAGGTCCGCCAGCAGCCGCACGCAGCGCTGGTAATAGGCGGCGCCGTCCAGGGTCGGCGTGACCTGGCGGGTGGTGCGCAACAGCAGCTGCACGCCCAGATGCGCCTCCAACTGTTTGATCAGCACTGTCACCGAGGCCCGGGGCATCTGCAGGCTGTCGGCGGCCTTGGCGAAACCGCCGAGGTCGACGATGCGGGTGAACACACGCATGGCATTAAAACGGTCCATTGGCTTGGCCTGTCACGGATTATTTAGAAATCACGAATAGTGATAGCGCTTTTAGCCGGTTTATCTTGTTTTTGTCGAGGAGAACAATGGCCGCCACCCCATCCACTGGAGCTTCTCCTATGCAAACCCGCCAACTGGGCAAGAACGGCCCGCAAGTGTCAGCCATCGGCCTTGGCTGCATGGGCATGACCGATTTCTACACCACCGGCACCGATACCCGGGAAGCCACCGCCACCTTGCATCGCGCCCTGGAACTGGGGATCAACCTGCTGGACACCGCCGACATGTACGGCCCCCACAGCAACGAAATCCTGATCGGCCAGGCGATCCGCGGCAAACGCGACCAGGTATTCCTGGCCAGCAAGTTCGGCATCGTCCGCAACCCCGGCGACCCGGCGGCGCGCGGAGTGAACGGCCGCCCCGACTACATTCGCCAGGCGATCGACGGCACCTTGCAGCGTCTGGGTGTGGACACCCTGGACCTGTATTACCAGCACCGCATCGACCCGGACGTGGCCATCGAGGAAACCGTCGGCGCCATGGCCGAGCTGGTGCGAGCCGGCAAGGTCCGCTACCTGGGGCTCAGCGAAGCCTCGGCGGCAACGCTGGAGCGGGCCCACAAGGTGCATCCGATCAGCGCCCTGCAAAGCGAATATTCGTTGTGGAGCCGCGACCAGGAAGACAACGGCTGCCTGGCGGCCTGCCAACGCCTGGGCATCGCCTTTGTGCCCTACAGCCCGCTGGGGCGAGGCTTTCTCACTGGCGCCCTGAAGAGCCCGGAGGATTTCGCCGCCGACGACTACCGGCGTTTCAGCCCGCGCTTCCAGGGTGAGAACTTCACCAGGAACCTGCTGCTGGTGGAACAGGTCAAGCAACTCGCGGCGGCCAAGGGCATCACCGCCGGGCAACTGGCCCTGGCCTGGGTGCTGGCGCAGGGCGACTACCTGATCCCGATTCCGGGCACCAAGCAACGCAAGTACCTGGAGGAGAATGTCGCCGCGCTGCAGGTCCGCCTCGGCGCCGACGAACTGCAGGCCCTGGAACGGATCTTCACACCCGACGCCACCGCCGGCGAGCGTTACCCGCACGCAGTGATGGCCTTGCTCGACCGGTAAACAGCCCGCCACAAAAAAGGCCCTCGACCGGTTGATCGGTCGAGGGCCGTTGTTTGTCGCCTCACGCCTTGGCGGAGTGATTCTTGTCGGTCACCGTGGTGCCGTTGCCCTTGCCGTAGCTTTGCAGGTTCTGCAGCACATAGATGGCTTTCTTGTACTCGGGGATCAGGTAGCTGGCGTACTTGTTGCCCTTGAGGTTGTTGGTCTGGATGTTGTCCAGCTGGATCGCGAAGTACTCCAGGGCATTGAACTTGGCATCCGGATCGGCCTGCACGCCGAAGCGGTCGAACTTGTCGCCGGCGTTGAGCAGGGTCATCGCCGTCACGTCGCTGATCAGCCCCTTCTGCTTGAGGAAGGTGCTCATGTTGCCCAGCTGCTTGGCGCTGACATTCTCCGGATCGAAACCCTTGATCTGCTTGTGCAGCTTCATTTCGTCCATCTTGAACACGTTCAGCGCCAGCGGGTTCTGGCCGACCAGGGCGAGCATCTGCTTGACCTTGACGCTCTGGCTGACCGGCTTGCCGCGGGTGCCAGTGTCCTGCACCAGCAGACCGGCCTTGCTGGTCCAGCCGCCGACATATCCAATTGTCATAAAAGACTCCTGTGTACGGGCTTTTCCATGGCCTTATATCCACTTGCACAGCCAACTAGAGGGTTGCGCAAGTTCAACTAATAAGCGTCTGAAAAGCCTGATTGAGGGAAAACGATGCCCGTGAGTATCGGCGCGCCAAAGCACCTCTCCAACAAATATTTCGGCTTTTTACAATTTTTGTACATTTCCGATACAAATGCCTGGAAGCCACGGTTTTTCTAGCTGAAACAATTGTTTAACAATCCAACCCGTGACAACTAAGCGACAACTTACAGCTATTAATGTACCGAATGGTTAGTTGCGATCAGATGATCTTCCAAGCATTCATGACGCTATCTTGCGGGGATCTTCCACGACATTGCCGCGCGACGCCCCAACTGTGCATGGTGCCCTCCCCCTTACAACGGGAAAAGCCGTGCATCACCCTCTTGATGAGCCACCGCGAAGTCCGCTGAATGGTCGATTTACGCGCCTCCATGGCAGGCGCGCGGGCAACTATATTTGATGCTCCTACTGCAAGGAGGTGCATCATGGAACAACGTCAGCAGCACCTTTTGGACGAGCTCATCTTCCATGAGCTCTACATCGACGCGCCGATCGATACCGTCTACTACTACGTGACTCAGCCGGATCGCTGGCACGAGTGGCATCCCGCTTCCCTGCGCGCCGACACCGGCCTCGCTGGCTCGTTGCCGGCGGGGCATCGCTTCAGCAAAACCATCGATCTGCTCGGCCTGCAGATCCACATGAGCTGCCGGGTACTGGTCGCGGTATTTCCCAAGGAGTTCAAGATCGTCTTCAGTTCTGCGCCAGCAGACGGCTCGATCCACTATCAGTTGTGCAAATACGGGGACGGAACCCTGTTCAAGCGCACCCTGCACTACTGCTCCGACCTCAACCTGCTCAGCCTGCGCCCGCGTATCGAGCACTTGTCCCAACTGGCCATGGTCAACCTCAAGCGCAACCTGGAAAAGATCGCCCACTGATCCGGCAACGGGTGGCGCGGCGCTGGCTGACAAATCTGTAATCTTCACCTCAGTTTTCTGACAGGCCGCGCCGCTTAAGGTCGCCTCATACCTGACCAGCAGGATCGAGGGAGCCTTGGGGCATGCATGTGAAACCCACACGACGCAGTTTTATCAAGGGCCTGGCCGCCGGTGGCGTACTGGCCGGCACCGGGCTATGGCAACAGCCGCTCTGGGCACGCAGCGAGGACGGTCAGCTGCCCGCCCTCAGCGGCCAGCAGTTCGACCTGTTCATCGGTGAATCCCAGGTCAACTACAGCGGCACATCCCGCACTGCGATGACCATCAACGGCGGCCTGCCCGGCCCGCTGCTGCGCTGGCGCGAGGGCGACACCGTGACCATCCGGGTGCGCAACCGCCTCAAGGAGGATACCTCGATCCACTGGCACGGCCTGATCCTGCCGGCCAACATGGACGGCGTGCCCGGCCTGAGCTTCCACGGCATCGCCCCCGGCGGCCTCTACGAATACCGCTTCAAGGTCCGGCAGAACGGCACCTACTGGTACCACAGCCACTCGGGCTTGCAGGAACAGGCCGGGGTCTACGGGCCACTGGTGATCGAGGCCCGCGAGCCGGAACCCTTCCAGTACGACCGCGACTACGTGGTGATGCTCAGCGACTGGAGCGACGAGGCGCCCGAGCGCCTGATGCACATCCTGAAAAAGCAGCCCGGCTACTACAACTTCCACAAGCGCACGGTCGGTGACTTTATCGAGGACGTCAGCCGCGACGGCTGGGCGGCCACCCTCGCCGATCGCAAGATGTGGGCGCAGATGAAAATGACCCCCACCGACCTGGCGGACGTCAGCGGTCATACCTACACCTACCTGATCAACGGCCAGAGCCCGGGCGGCAACTGGACCGGGCTGTTCAAACCGGGCGAGAAGCTGCGCCTGCGCCTGATCAACGGCTCGGCCATGAGCTACTTCGACCTGCGCATTCCCGGCCTGAAGATGACCGTGGTCGCCGCCGACGGCCAGTATGTGCAGCCGGTCAGCGTCGATGAACTGCGCATCGCCGTGGCGGAGACCTACGACGTGCTGGTCGAGCCCGGCTCGCAGGAAGCCTACACCCTGTTCGCCCAGGCCATGGACCGCAGCGGCTACGCCCGCGGCACCCTGAGCCAGCGTCCGGGGCTGAGCGCGCCCGTGCCGCCTCTGGACCCGCGGCCGCTGATCAGCATGGCCGACATGGGCATGGACCACGGCAGCATGGCTGGCATGGGCGCCATGCCCGGCATGGATCATGGCCAGATGCAGGGCATGGACCACAGCCAGATGCAGGGGATGGATCAGGGCAACATGGCTGGCATGGACCACAGCGGCATGGCTGGCATGTCGGGCATGGACCACGGCGCCATGGGTGGCGCCATGCAAAGCCACCCGGCCTCGGAAGACGGCAACCCGCTGGTGGACATGCAGACCATGAGCCCGACGCCGAAACTCGCCGACCCGGGTATCGGCCTGCGCGACAACGGCCGTCGGGTACTGACCTACGCCGACCTGCGCAGCACCTTCGAAGACCCCGACGGGCGCGAACCGAGCCGCACCCTCGAGCTGCACCTGACCGGGCACATGGAAAAATTCGCCTGGTCGTTCGACGGCATCAAGTTCAGCGACGCCGAGCCCCTGCGCCTGACCTATGGCGAGCGGGTACGCATCACCCTGGTCAACGACACCATGATGACCCACCCCATCCACCTGCACGGCATGTGGAGCGACCTGGAAGACGAACAGGGGCGCTTCCTGGTGCGCAAGCACACGATCGACATGCCACCGGGCAGCAAGCGCAGCTACCGGGTGACCGCCGATGCCCTGGGGCGCTGGGCCTATCACTGCCACCTGCTGTTCCACATGGAGATGGGCATGTTTCGCGAAGTACGCGTGGACGAAGCCGGGAGCGCCGCATGATGCCGAAAAATGCCTTGACCCTGTTCGCCACCCTGCTCGGCCTCAGCGCCGGCACCCTGCAGGCCGCCGAAAGCATGGATCACTCCAGCATGGATCATTCGTCCATGCCGGCCTCCTCCATGCCAGGCAACCCGATGCCGGGCATGGACCACAGCCAGATGACCGGCATGGACGGCGAACCCTTGCAGACCATGGAATCCGCGGCGCCCACCCAAAGCCGCACGCCGATCCCGGTACTCACCGATGCCGACCGCCGCGCCGCCTTCCCGCCGGTGGCCGGCCACGGCGTGCACGACAAGGCGATCAACTCGCTGTGGCTGGTCGATCGCCTGGAATACCAGGACGCCGATGACGGCAGTGCCCTGGCCTGGGAAATGAACGGCTGGATTGGCGGTGACATCGACCGGCTGTGGCTGCGCAGCGAGGGCGAGCGCACTAACGGCCGGACCGAAAACGCCCAGGTCGAAGCGCTCTGGGGCCATGCCATCGGCCCCTGGTGGGATCTGGTCAGTGGCGTGCGCCAGGACTTCAAGCCCGGCGCGCCACAGACCTGGGCCGCCCTCGGGCTGCAAGGCATGGCCCTGTACAACTTCGAAAGCCAGGCCACCGCCTACCTCGGCGAAGGCGGCCAGAGCGCCCTGGAATTCCAGGCCGAATACGACATCCTGCTGACCAACCGCCTGATCCTGCAACCCAACGCGGAGGTCAGCCTGTACGGCAAGAACGACCCGCAACGGGGCATCGGCTCGGGACTCTCCTCGCTGGAGGCCGGCCTGCGCCTGCGCTATGAGCTGCACCGCCAGTTCGCGCCCTACGTCGGCGTGAGCTGGAGCCGCAGCTACGGCAAGACCGCGGACTACGCCCGAGAAGAAGGCGAAGACAACAGCGAAGCCCGCCTGGTGCTCGGTGTGCGCCTGTGGTTCTGACTTCCCTTCAATAGATAACTAAAAACATCACGCGGCCAATGCCGCCTGGAGCCTTGCATGTCCTACCTCAAGCATCTCGCCATCGCCGTCACTTTCGGTGCCGGCCTGACCCTCGCCGGCGTCGTCCAGGCGCACCCCAAGCTGCTGGCCTCGACCCCGGCCGAAGGCGCCAAGGGCGCGGCGCCGGCGAAGATCGAACTGCAATTCTCGGAACCCCTTACCACCAAGTTCTCCGGGGCTCGGCTGCTGATGACCGGCATGCCCGGGATGAGCCACGCACCGATGCCGGTCAAGGCCAGCGTGGCCGGCGGCAGCGATCCGAAAAGCATGATCATCAGCCCCGCCGCCCCGCTCGCGAAGGGCAGCTACAAAGTCGAGTGGCGGGCGGTGTCCGCCGACACCCATCCGATCACCGGCAACCTGACCTTCGAAGTCAACTGAGCCATGGGCGAACTCATCAACGTCGCCCTGCGTTTTGCCCTGTACCTCGATCTGACGCTGCTGTTCGGCCTGGCGCTGTTCAGCCTTTACGGGCTGCGTGGCGCGCAGAGCCGCTGGCGTTTTCGCCGGTCCCTGGCGACCGCCCTGGTGCTGGGCGCGTTGCTGTCGGGCGCCGCACTGCTGCAGCTGGCGCTGTCGATGAGTGGTGCGACCAGCCTGGCCGAACTGGACCCGGCGCTGCTGTCTGCGCTCATGCTGGAAACCGCTGTCGGCCAAAGCTGGCTGCTGCGCCTGGCGGCGTTGCTGCTGGCGGGGGGGCTGCTTCTGTTCAGCAGTGGCTGGCCGAGGTTCACCCTCTACGGCCTGATTCTGTGCGCGGCGGCAGCCCTGGCCAGCCTGGCCTGGGGCGGCCACGGGGCAATGAGCGAAGGTGCCCGGCGTTACCTGCATCTGGGCAGCGACATCCTGCATTTGCTGGGTGCCGGCGCCTGGTTGGGAGCCCTGGCGGCTTTCGCCCTGCTGCTGCGTCGTGACGCCTGCGAAGACGAACCGCAGGCAGGCCACCTGCTCGATGCCCTGAAGGGGTTTGCCAGCCTGGGCACGCTGATCGTGATCGTCCTGACCATCAGCGGCGTGCTCAACTACCTGCTGATCGTCGGCCCGGACCCGGCAACGTTGAGCGCCAGCACCTATGGCCTGCTCCTCAGCCTGAAGGTGGCGGTGTTCGCCAGCATGCTGGTGTTCGCCGCGTTGAACCGTTTCCATCTGGTCCCGCAGCTGGAACAGGCGCTGCACCATGGCTCACCCGCAGCGGCCCTGCCCGCCTTGCGTCGCAGCATGCTCCTGGAACTGGCGGCGGCCCTGCTGATTGTCGGCCTGGTGGCCACGCTTGGCATCCTGAGCCCGGCTCCCGAATGAACGCCTATCGCGGGCATGCTTCTGTAGGAACGAGGCATGCCCGCAATGAACGACAACGCGCAGGACCAGACAACCCGAATGGCCAGCACTTGGTATAACGTTGAAACACAAGCGCTGCGCCGCGCTCGAGAAAAGTAGCAAAATACGCAACCCTGTCGGTCCAACACCGCGCCCCCGAGGCGCCCTGATGATCAAGAGACTCCCTATGAACAACACTCTGCGCCTGGCAGCCCTGTCTGCCCTGCTCGTCGGCTCCCTGGCCCAGGCCGCCGACCTGATCCCGATCGATGTGCACCGCGACGCCAACTGCGGCTGCTGCAAGAAATGGATCGAGCACCTGCAAGCCAACGGCTTCAAGGTCAACGACCACGTCGAAAGCAATATGAGCGAAGTCAAGCAGCGCCTGGGCGTGGCCCCGCGCCTGGCGTCGTGCCACACCGCGGTGATCAACGGCAAATTCGTCGAAGGCCATGTACCGGCGGACCAGGTGCTGGCCCTGAGCAAGCGCGATGACCTGCTCGGCGTCGCCGCCCCCGGCATGCCCATGGGCTCGCCCGGCATGGAAATGGACGGCATGCCCGCCGATGCCTACCAGGTCATCGGCCTGACCAGGGACGGCAAGGACGTGGTGGTCGCGGACTACCCGGCCCATTGATCTTCACCGCCTGCCTCGGCCTGTTCCTGGCGGCCTTCGGCGCCGCCACCCTGCTGCCGCTGCAATCCGAGGCCGTGCTGGTGGGCCTGCTGCTCAATGGCCAGCACCCGGTCTGGCTGCTGCTGGCCGTCGCCACCCTCGGCAATGTCCTGGGGTCCCTGGTGAACTGGTGGCTGGGCCAGCGCCTGGAACACTACAAGGACCGCCGCTGGTTCCCCGTCGGCCCACGTCATCTGCAACGGGCCCGCGGCCATTACCAACGCTACGGCCACTGGTCCCTGCTGCTGAGCTGGCTGCCGATCATCGGCGACCCGCTGACCCTGGTGGCCGGAATCATGGGCGAACCGCTCAAGCGCTTCCTGCTGATCGTCACCCTGGCCAAGGGTGCGCGTTATGGCGTGCTGGCCTGGATGACCCTCGGCTGGGTGGGCTGAGCTGACGGGGCACGCCTCCAGGCTTATAAGCATGACCACGAAGGGAACGTTTCGCCCTGGCGATGGCCTCTGCTTATTAATGTCGCCCTAATCACGCCGCGCCAGGATCGGCTCATTTCTCTCGGAGGTCATGTATGTCCCTAAGCCCCACCCGCTGGAGCCTCACCTGCTGGTTACCCGGCCTGTTGCTGACCGCCGCCCTGCCCGCCCTTGCCGCCGAAGGCCCGGCCTACGGTCCCGAGCTGCAAGGCTTCGACTATCCCTACCCGCTGCAGCACTTTGCCTTCGAGTCCCAGGGCCAGGCCTTGCAGATGGGGTATATGGATGTTCCGGCCAAGGGCACGCCCAACGGTCGCAGCGTGCTGCTGATGCACGGCAAGAATTTCTGCGGCGCGACCTGGGACACCTCGATCAAGGCCCTGAGCGACGCCGGCTACCGGGTCATAGCCGCGGACCAGATCGGCTTCTGCACCTCCAGCAAGCCCGAGCACTATCAATACAGCTTCCAGCAGCTGGCGCAGAACACCCGGCAACTGCTGGACCGGCTGGGCGTCCGGCAGGTCAGCCTGCTGGGCCATTCCACCGGCGGCATGCTGGCCACCCGTTATGCCCTGCAATACCCCGAGCAGGTGCAGCAACTGGCGCTGGTCAACCCGATCGGCCTGGAAGACTGGAAGGCCCTCGGCGTGCCCTACCGCAGCGTCGACCAGTGGTACGCCCGCGAGCTCAAGCTGTCGGCCGAGGGCATCCGCGACTATGAGCGCAGCACTTATTACGGCGGCCGCTGGCAGCCGGAATTCGAGCGCTGGGTGGACATGCTCGCCGGCCTCAACAAGGGCCCCGGGCACACCCGGGTGGCGTGGAACTCGGCGCTGATTTACGACATGATCTTCACCCAGCCGGTGTACTACGAGTTCAAGGACCTGAAGATGCCGACCCTGCTGTTGATCGGCACCTCCGACACCACGGCGATCGGCAGCGATATCGCGCCGCCGACGGTCAAGGCGCGGATCGGCAACTACCAGGTGCTGGGCAAGCAAGTGGCCGGGCTTATCCCGCACTCGACCCTGATCGAGTTCCCGGGCCTGGGCCACGCCCCGCAGATGGAACAACCGGCGCAATTCCACCAGGCCCTGCTGGGCTGGCTGGCGTCACATTGATGCGTTTTCCCCGGAGCCTTCATGAGTGTGCAGATCGCGGTAATCGATGATTGGCAGGACGTCGCCCGTGACGTCGTCGACTGGTCGGTGCTGGCGGGCATCGGCCAGGTCAGCTTTATCCATGACTACCCCAGCGACACCGCCGCCATGAGCGAGCGCCTGGCGCCGTTCGAGGTGATCTGCGTGATGCGCGAGCGCAGCCGTTTCGACGCGGCCCTGCTGCGCAGCCTGCCGCGGCTCAAGCTGTTGCTCACCGGAGGCATGCGCAATGCCGCCATCGACCTCGCCGCCGCGACCCGCCTGGGCATCCAGGTGTGCGGCACCGACAGTTACAAGCACGCGGCGCCGGAGCTGACCTGGGCGCTGATCATGGCCCAGACCCGCAACCTGCTCAGCGAAGCCAGCGCGCTGCGCGCCGGCCTCTGGCAACAGGGGCTGGGCGGCGACCTGCACGGCAAGACCCTGGGCATTCTCGGCCTGGGCAGCATCGGCCAGCGGGTGGCGCAGTTCGGCCAGGTGTTCGGCATGCGGGTGATCGCCTGGAGCCAGAACCTCACCGCCGAACGGGCCGCGGCGGCCGGCGTGACCTACGTGAACAAGCAACAGTTGTTCGAACAGGCCGACGTGCTCTCGGTGCATCTGGTGCTCAGCGAACGCAGCCGCGGCCTGGTGGACGCCCAGGCACTGGCCTGGATGAAGCCCTCGGCGCTGCTGGTCAACACCGCCCGCGGGCCGATCGTCGATGAAGCGGCGCTGATCAGCGCCCTCGAACGCGGGCGCCTGGCCGGCGCGGCGCTGGATGTGTTCGAGCAGGAGCCGCTGCCCCTCGATCATCCGTTGCGCCGCCTGCCCAACGTGCTGGCCACGCCCCATGTCGGTTATGTCAGCCAACAGAACTACCGGCAGTTCTTCGCCCAGATGATCGAAGACATCCAGGCCTGGGCCGCCGGCCAGCCGATCCGCCAGTTGGGCTGAACCACGCCAGGGCATTGCGCCAGCACTGCCCTGCACCATCATCGAGCGCTGGCGCGTTCGCCCCGCACCGCTCCCTTGCAGCCCCTCACCGTTTTCGCGCCAAGGCGAAAAAGCCTCGCCCCCGCCCGGTGCGCGAGACTGCCTTTCGTCGGCTTTATTCCGGGGCAGCGCAACCTTCGCCCCGAGAAAACCTAATCGTCACGCCCGCGCTCTAACTTCTGTCCTAGACTGGAATTCGAAAAGTGACCGGACAGTCACTCCCAGGGAAATAAAGTCGAAACTTTTGGCTCACGCCTTGGGTCAGGTTAAAGGTAGGGCCTTCGCGACTGGTGCAATCCTTGCAACGGCCCCTTCACCCTCTTTGCGTCGACGCATGAGGCTGCGTTCGGCTTTCGCATGCGCAACGTTTTTGTGCCCGGCCAGCGGATTGGCCTTTTGACACCGCCGGCAGATGCCAGGAACAGATCAATAAAACGGGAGAAACAGATGACCAGTGCCGTATTGCAAACCCAGGGAAAGCATCCTCTGCCGCTGGCCGGTGAAACGGTCTCCACATCGATTCTCGCCCCTGGTGGCAAGACGTCACTGCCCTTGATCCGCCACAACCCCAATCGCAAGAAGGTCCTGTTCGTCACTTCGGAAATCGCCGACCTGGTCAAGACCGGCGGCCTGGGCGACGTGTCGGCCGCCCTGCCCCGCGCCATGGCGCACCTGCACGATGTACGCCTGCTGATCCCCGGCTACCGGCAGGTGATGCACAGCGAAAACCCGATTCATATCATTGGCGAGCTGGGCGGCCACGCGGCCCTGCCGGCCTGCAAGATCGGGCGCATGGACATGCCCGACGGCCTTGTGATCTATGTGCTGATCTGCCCCGAACTCTATGAGCGCGAAGGTTCGCCCTACGGCGCCAACAACGGCCGCGACTGGCCGGACAACCATATCCGCTTCGCCCGCCTGGGCCTGGCCGCCGCCGACATCGCCGCCAACCTGGCACAGATCCACTGGTGCCCGGACCTGGTGCACGCCCATGACTGGCCCGCCGGGCTGGCGCCGGCCTATATGCACTGGCGCGGGCAACGCACGCCAACCCTGTTCACCATCCATAACCTGGCGTACCAGGGCGTGGTCAGCCTGGCTTCCTGCCCGGAGCTGGGCATCCCCGAACATGCCCTGCAACAGGAAGGCATGGAGTTCTACGGCAAGCTGTCGTTCCTCAAGGCCGGCATGGCCTACGCCAGCCACATCACCACCGTCAGCGCCACCTATGCCCAGGAAATCACCACCCCGGCCTTCGGCTGCGGGCTTGACGGTTTCCTCGCCAGCAAGACCCAGCAAGGCCAGCTCAGCGGCATCCCCAACGGCATCGACGAAAGCTGGGACGCCGCCACCGACCCGCACCTGTCCACCCCCTTCGCCATCGGCGACTGGCAAGGCAAGGCCGCCAATGCCGCCCATGTGCGGCGGATGTTCGACCTCGACCCCAGCAGCGGCCCGCTGTTCGCGGTGGTCTCGCGGCTGGTCTACCAGAAAGGCCTGGACCTTACCGAAGGCGTGGCCGAGTACATCGTCAAGTCCGGCGGCCAGATCGCCATCATCGGCCGCGGCGAGCCGGAGGAAGAACAGGCCATGCGCGCCCTGGCCGCGCGTTTCCCCGGGCGCATCGGAGTGAACATCGGTTTCAACGAAACCGACGCCCGCCGCATGTTCGCCGGTAGCGACTTCCTGCTGATGCCTTCGCGCTACGAGCCCTGCGGCCTGAGCCAGATGTACGCCCAGCGCTTCGGTTCGCTGCCGGTGGCGCGCAATACCGGCGGCCTGGCCGACACCATCGAGAACGGCGTCACCGGTTTTCTGTTCGACGAATCCACCGTGGCCAGCTACCAAGAGGCCCTGGGCCGCGCCTTCAAGGTGTTCGCCTATCCGCAGTTGCTCAACGCCATGCGCTGCCGGGCCATGGCCGCGCCCTTCAACTGGTGCAAGGCGGTGGAACCCTACGCCGAACTCTATGAACAGCTGGTGGCCAAGGCCTTGGGAAAATCGGCCAAACCCTGAGAGGGCACCCTGGATGCCGTCAAGGACTCTGGAAACCTGGCCCCACGGCGCTACTGCGCTCGATGCCGAGCGCACCCGCTTTGCCCTCTGGGCGCCGGACGCACAACACGTCAGCGTCGAACTCGAAGACGGCGTGTCACTGCCCATGCAGCCCCAGGCCAACGGCTGGTTCATGCTCATCGGCCAGTGCCCGCCCGGCACCCGCTACCGCTTTAAGATCAACGATGACCTGCGCGTCCCCGACCCGGCGTCCCGGGCCCAGGACGGCGACATCGACGGCCCCAGCCTGGTGGTCGATCCCCGGGCCTATCGCTGGCGGCACCCACACTGGCAAGGCCGGCCGTGGCACGAAGCGGTGATCTACGAGCTGCATGTGGGCGTGCTCGGCGGTTACCGCGCAGTGGAAAAACATCTGCCACGCCTGGCCGAGCTGGGCATCACCGCCATCGAGCTGATGCCCCTGGCGGAGTTTCCCGGCGATCGCAATTGGGGCTACGACGGCGTCCTGCCTTATGCGCCGGAAGCCTCCTACGGTTCGCCCGACGACCTCAGGCAACTCATCGACAGCGCCCACGGCCTGGGTATGGCGGTGATACTCGACGTGGTCTACAACCACTTCGGCCCCGACGGCAATTACCTGCACCACTACGCCAAGGCCTTCTTCAGGGAAGACCGGCACACGCCCTGGGGCGCGGCCATCGACTTTCGCCGCCAGCCCGTGCGCGACTTCTTTATCGACAATGCCCTGATGTGGCTGCTGGAGTACCGCTTCGACGGCTTGCGCCTGGACGCCGTGCATGCCATCGACGACCCCGACTTCCTGCAACAACTGGCGCAGCGGGTACGCCGCCGGATCGACCCGGCGCGGCAGGTCTGGCTGACCGTGGAAAACGAGTACAACCAGGCCAGCCTGCTGGAGCAGCACTTCGACGCGCAGTGGAACGACGACGGCCACAACGCCCTGCATGTGCTGCTCACCGGAGAGACCGACGCCTACTACGCCGACTTCGCCGAGCGCCCCACCGAGAAACTGGCGCGCTGCCTGAGCCAGGGGTTCGTCTATCAGGGCCACGTCACCCGCCACGGCACCCCTCGCGGCGAACCCAGCAGCCATTTGCCGCCCAGCGCCTTCGTGCTGTTTTTGCAGAACCACGACCAGATCGGCAACCGTGCCTTCGGCGAGCGCCTGGTGCGCCTGGCCGAGCCACAGGCATTGCAGGCGGCCACGGTGCTGTTGCTGCTGTCGCCGATGATCCCGCTGCTGTTCATGGGCGACGAACTGGCGGCGCCGCAGCCCTTCCTGTTTTTCACCAGCCACCACGGCGAACTGGCGGACGCGGTGCGCGAGGGCCGGCGCGACGAATTCGCCGCCTTCAGCGCCTTCGCCGATCCGCATAAACGCGAGCAGATTCCCGACCCGAATGCGCCGGACACCTTCCTCGCGTCGAGGCCGCAGGCGGACCCGGCCCAGGGCGAGCAGACCCTGGCGCTGTATCGCCAGCTGTTGCAACTGCGCCGCGAGCACATCGTGCCCTACCTGCCCGGCGCCGAAGCCCTGGGCGCCGAGGTGCTGGCCGAAGGCGCGCTCTGTGCCCGCTGGCGCCTGGGCAATGGCCAGGAGCTGCGCATCGACCTCAACCTGAGCCCGCACAATGTCGAGCAACAGCCGCCAAGCGCGGCGCAGCGCCTGTTCGAATACCCGGCCCAGGCGTTCGAGCGGTTGCGCCAAGGCACTCTCGCCCCCTATAGCGCGCTGGTCAGCCTCGACGCAGTCGCCCCCACGCCAGACCTTGACGGAGAACACCCATGAGCGACGCGCAACTGGAAATCCTCGCCAGCCGGGCCGGCCTGGCCGTCGACTGGATCGACGCCAACGGCCGCCCGCAACGGGTCGAGCCACGGGTATTGCGAGCCGTGCTGGCCAGCCTCGGCCATCCGGCCGACAACGACCGGCAGATCGAAGCCAGCCTGCGCCAGCTGCTACAGGTGCAGCAGAGCCGGCAACTGCCGCCGCTGCTGACCGCCGACGCCGGCCAGGGCCTGGACCTGGGGCATTACTTCGCCCCGGACACGCCCTGCGAAATCCACCTCGAAGACGGCGGTGTGCTCAACCTCAGGCTGGACGCCAACTCCATGCTGCCGGGCCTGGTCCCGGTGGGTTACCAGGAGGTGAGCATCGCCGGCCAGCACTTCACCCTGGCCGTGGCGCCCGAGCGCTGCTACAGCGTCGCCGACGCCGTGGACCAGGCCACGCCCCGCGCCTGGGGCCTGAGCGTACAGCTGTATTCGCTACGGCGCAGCGGCGACGGTGGTTTTGGCGACACCCAAGCGCTGGAAGACCTGGTCCGGGTCGCCGGCGAACGGGGCGCCGAGGCCGTGGCCATCAGCCCGCTGCATGCCATGTTCAGCAGCGACACCGGCCGCTACAGCCCCTATTCGCCGTCCAGCCGGCTGTTTCTCAACAGCCTGTACGCCGCGCCCGGGACCATTCTCGGCGAGCGGGCCTGGCGCAGCGCGATCGATGCCAGCGGCCTCGGGCCGCAACTGCAACAGCTGGAACAACAGCCAATGGTCGACTGGCCGGTGGCGGCCCAGGCCCGGCAGAAAGTCCTGCGCGCGCTTTATGACGGCTTCTGCCAGGGCGAGCATCCGCTGCACCAGGACTTCGCCAGCTTCCGCCACGCCAGCGGCGAGGCCCTGGAAAACCACTGCCGCTTCGAAGCCATCCAGGCCCAGCGCGCCGCCCGTGGCGAAAGCCTCGACTGGCGCGAATGGCCCGACGCCTGGCGCACCCCACGCAGCCCGGCGCTGGCGCAGTTCGCCGAGGAGCATGCCGCCGATATCGGCTTTTATGCCTTCTGCCAATGGCTGATCGCCCGTTGCCTGGAGCGCGTGCAGGCCACCGCCCGCAGCAGCGGCATGGGCATCGGCCTGATCGCCGACCTGGCGGTGGGCGCCGACGGCGGCGGCAGTCAGGCCTGGAGTCGCCAGGACGAACTGCTGGCGGCGCTGACCGTCGGCGCGCCGCCGGACATTCTCAATCGCCAGGGCCAGGGCTGGGGCATCTCCGCCTTTTCCCCGGAGGGCCTGGTGCGCAATGGCTTCCACGCTTTCATCGAAATGCTCCGGGCCAACTTAGCCCATGCCGGCGGCCTGCGCATCGACCATGTGATGGGGTTGCAGCGGCTGTGGGTGATCCCCCTCGGCGCCCCACCCTGCGACGGCGCCTACCTGTATTACCCGGTGGACGACCTTCTGCGCCTGCTGACCCTGGAGTCGCACCGGCACCAGGCGATCGTCCTCGGCGAGGACCTCGGCACGGTGCCCGACGGCCTGCGGGAAAAACTCAGCGCGCGGGCCATGCTCGGCATGCGCGTGCTGCTGTTCGAGCAGGAGCACGGCACGCATTTCCGGCCGATCCTCGACTGGCCGGACAACGCCCTGGCCACCACCAGCACCCATGACCTGCCGACCCTCAACGGCTGGTGGCAAGGCCGCGACATTGACTGGAGCGCGCGCCTGGGCCTGGTGGACGAAAGCGGCGAAACCCATTGGCGCGAACATCGCCAGCGCGAACGCGAGGGCCTGCGCCACGCCCTGAGTCGCGACCCGCAGAACTTTCGAGAAGACACCCACGAAGCCGACCAGGTGGTGGACGCCAGCGTGCGTTTCCTCGGCCATACCCGCGCACCGCTGGTGCTGCTGCCCCTGGAGGACGCCCTGGGCATCGACGAACAGGCCAACCTGCCCGGCACCCTCGACAGCCATCCCAACTGGCGTCGGCGCCTGGCCGGCAGCAGCGCAGCCTTGCTCGACGACCCGGACGCCGCGCGCCGCCTGGAGCTGCTGGCCTGCGCCCGGCAACAGGCCCACGAGCGCGACCGATGAAGGATTCCACGCACCACAGCCCGCCCATGCGGGCGACCCTGCGCCTGCAGTTTCATCGCGGCTTCACTCTCGACGACGCGGTGCCGCTGGTGCCCTACTTCGCCCGCCTGGGCATCAGCCACCTGTACGCGTCGCCGCTGCTGTGCGCCCGAGCCGGCTCGATGCACGGCTACGACGTGGTCGACCCGACCCGGGTCAACCCCGAACTGGGTGGCGAGGCCGCCCTGGAGCGCCTGGTCCGCAGCCTGCGCCAGCACGACATGGGCCTGCTGCTGGATATCGTCTCCAACCACATGGCGGTCGGCGGCGCGGACAATCCCTGGTGGCATGACCTGCTGCGCTGGGGTCGCCTGAGCCCCTACGGCGAATTTTTCGATATCCAGTGGCACTCCCCCGACCCCTTGATGGAAGGCCAGTTGCTGCTGCCGTTCCTCGGCAGCGACTACGGCGTAGCCCTGCAGGAAGGCGCGCTGAAGCTGTGCTTCGATGCCGAACGGGGCGAGTTTCATGTCGAGCACTACCAGCATCATTTCCCGATCTGCCCCAGCGACTATGGCGAACTGCTGCGGCTCCAGGGCGAGACCGACGCCGCGCCGGCCGAGCGCCTCAAGCCACTGGCCGATGCCTTCAGCACCCTGCGCTACCAGCCCGACGCCCACACCCAGGCCGAGTCCTTGCAACAACAACTGCAGGAAGCCGCCCGTGAACCGCAGGTCCGCGCGGCCATCGAGCAGCACCTGGCGCGCTACGATTCGCGCCAGCCGCAGGGCTTCGCCCGCCTGCACGCCCTGCTGGAGCAGCAGAGCTACCGCCTGGCCAGCTGGCGCACCGCGGCGGACGACATCAACTGGCGGCGCTTCTTCGACATCAACGAACTGGGTGGGCTACGGGTCGAGCGCCCAGCGGTGTTCGAGGCCACCCACGGCAAAATCTTCCAGTTGATCGCCGCCGGCCTGGTGGACGGGCTGCGCATCGACCATATCGACGGCCTGGCCGATCCCCGCGGCTACTGCCGCAAACTGCGGCGCCGGGTCGACGCCCTGCGCCCCGGCCAGCACTTGCCGATCTACGTCGAGAAGATCCTCGGCGCTGGCGAAACCCTGCGCCGCGACTGGGGCGTGGACGGCAGCACCGGCTACGAGTTCATGAACCAGCTGTCGCTGCTGCAACACGACCCGCAAGGCGCCGCCCCCCTGGCCGAACTCTGGAGCCGGCACAGCGAACGCCCGGCGGCCTTTCTCGAAGAGGCCCGGCTGGCGCGCCAGCAGTTGCTCAACGGCTCGCTGGCCAGCGACTTCGAAAGCGTGGCCCAGGCCCTGCTGCAAGTGGCGCGCAACGACGTGATGAGCCGCGACCTGACCCTCGGCGCCATCCGTCGTGCCTTGCAGGAACTGATCGTGCACTTCCCGGTGTACCGCACCTACATCGGCGCCTGCGGGCGCTCGGCGGCGGACGAGGTTTTTTTCCAGCAGGCCCTGCAAGGCGCCCGCGACACCCTGGGCGAAGCCGACTGGCCGGTGCTGGCCTACCTGCAACAGTGGCTCGGCGGCCGCGGCTGGCGCCAGCTGCCACCGGGGCGCCCGCGCAAGGTGCTCAAGCATGCCTGCGTGCGCTTCCAGCAACTGACCTCGCCGGCGGCGGCCAAGGCGGTGGAAGACACCGCGCTCTATCGCTCGGCGGTGCTGCTGTCACGCAACGACGTCGGCTTTTCCACCGAGCAGTTCTGCGCCCCGGTGGAAGACTTCCACGCCGCCTGCCGCGAACGCCTGGAGGCTTTCCCCGACAACCTGCTGGCCAGCGCCACCCACGACCACAAGCGCGGCGAAGATGCCCGCGCGCGCCTGGCGGTGCTCAGCGAACTCGGCCCCTGGTACGTCGAACAGGTGGAACACTGGCGCGGCCTGGCCCAGGCCCTGCGCAGCGATCCCCAGGCGCCCGCTGCCGGCGACGAATTGATCCTCTATCAGGCCCTGCTCGGCAGCTGGCCGCTGGAACTGCACAGCGACGACCGCCAGGGCCTGCGCGACTATGCCCAGCGCCTCTGGCAATGGCAGGAAAAAGCCCTGCGCGAAGCCAAGCTGCACAGCAGTTGGGCGGCGGCCAACGAGGCCTATGAAAGTGCCGTGCACGACTTCATCGAGCGCCTGTTGCTCAGCCCCGAGGGCCTGCCGTTGCGCAGCGCCATCGGCACAGCCGTCCAGGTCATCGCGCCCGCTGGCGCCCTCAACGGCCTGGCTCAATCCTTGCTGCGCATGACCGTGCCCGGCGTGCCGGACCTGTATCAGGGCAACGAGTTCTGGGACTTCAGCCTGGTGGACCCGGACAACCGTCGCCCGGTGGACTTCGCCGCCCGACAGCAGGCTCTGGACCCTTGCGGCGAAACCATGGAACTGTTGGCGAACTGGCGCGACGGGCGCATCAAGCAGGCCCTGATCGCCGCCACGCTGGCGCGCCGGGGCGAATACCCGCAACTGTTTCGCCGGGGCACTTACCAGCCGCTGCCGGTACAGGGCCGACACGCCGACAAGGTGCTGGCCTTCATGCGCGAACACCAGGGCCAGCGCGCCGTGGTGATCGTGCCCAGGCTGGTCGCCGGGCTGCTGGAAAGCGGCGCGCAACCCCGGGTCGACGCGCCGGATTGGGGCGATACGCGTGTGCATCTGCCATTCGCCGCGCCAGGACAAAACCTGAAGGGACTTTTTTCCACGGGGGCAGTCACACCCCACAAGGATCTGATGATCAGCAGCGCATTGCGGGATTTCCCGGTCAACCTCTTCATCCAAACTTGAGTTCAGTTCAGGAGCATTGCGATGAGTACCGACGACAAACGCATTCGTGAGTTCGCCTACCAAATCTGGGAATCGGAAGGCCGGCCCGACGGCCAGGAACACCGGCATTGGGAAATGGCCCGCAAGCTGGCCGAAGCCGAGGCCCTGGCCCCGAGCAAACCTCCCAGGGCGACCCGTGCCGCCAGCGCCAAGCCTGGCAAGCCCGCGGCAAAGCCCAAGGCCGTCGCCAAACCCGCGGCGGCAGCACCCCTGGTACCTCCTGGAGAAAGGGTGCCTCCTGGAGAAAAGCGGCCTCCCGCAGAAAAAGGATTGCCACCCGGGAGCAAAAGCAGCGCGGCGAAAAAGCCGCGGGCACCGCGCAAGCCAGCGACCAGCTGACGCCTCTGCCGCGAGGCGTTCGCGCCACCCTCCACTGCCGACCTTGCCCATGTGCGTGGCGCGCCCGAGCGCCACAGGGAGCCCATTCGCCCATCTGATTCGCAGGAGCACCCATGACCACCGCCAAAGCAGCCGCCACGCCGAAAACCCCGCAAGCCACCGAGCCCTCGCGCATCCGCGAAGGCCTGCCCTTCCCGCTCGGCGCGACCTGGGACGGCCTGGGGGTCAACTTCGCCCTGTTCTCGGCCAATGCCACCAAGGTCGAGCTGTGCCTGTTCGATGCCACGGGCGAAGTCGAGCTGGAACGCATCGAACTGCCGGAATACACCGACGAGATCTTCCACGGCTACCTGCCCGACGCCCACCCCGGGCTGATCTACGGCTATCGGGTGCATGGCCCCTACGACCCGGCCAACGGTCATCGCTTCAACCCCAACAAGCTATTGATCGACCCGTATGCCAAACAGCTGGTGGGCCAGCTGAAATGGTCCGAGGCGCTGTTCGGCTACACCATCGGGCACCCCGACGCCGACCTCAGTTTCGACGAGCGCGACAGCGCGCCCTTCGTGCCCAAATGCAAAGTGATCGACCCGGCCCACACCTGGGGCCACGATCATCGGGTCAGCGTGCCCTGGGATAAAACGATCATTTATGAGACTCACGTGCGCGGCTTCACCATGCGTCATCCCTCGGTGCCGGAGGCGGTGCGCGGCACCTTCGCCGGGCTGATGGTGGACGATGTGCTGGAGCATATTCGCAAGCTCGGGGTGTCATCGGTGGAGCTGTTGCCGATCCATGCCTTCGTCAACGACCAGCACCTGCTGCACAAGGGCATGACCAATTACTGGGGCTACAACAGCATCGCCTTCTTCGCCCCCGACCCGCGCTACCTGGCCAGCGGCAAGATCGCCGAATTCAAGGAAATGGTCGCGCACCTGCACGAAGCCGGGCTCGAAGTGATACTCGACGTGGTCTACAACCACACCGCCGAGGGCAACGAGCAAGGCCCGACCCTGTCCATGCGCGGCATCGACAACGCCTCCTACTACCGCCTGATGCCCGACGACAAACGCTTCTATATCAACGATTCCGGGACCGGCAACACCCTCGACCTGAGCCATCCCTGCGTGCTGCAGATGGTCACCGACTCGCTGCGCTACTGGGCCACGGAAATGCACGTGGACGGTTTTCGCTTCGACCTGGCGACCATTCTCGGGCGTTACCACGATGGCTTCGACGAGCGCCACAGCTTCCTCGTGGCCTGCCGCCAGGACCCGGTGCTGCGCCAGGTGAAGCTGATCGCCGAGCCGTGGGACATCGGCCCCGGCGGTTATCAGGTGGGCGGTTTCCCGCCGGGATGGGTGGAGTGGAACGACAAGTTCCGCGACACCGTGCGCGCCTTCTGGAAAGGCGACGACGGCCAGCTCGCCGACTTCGCCGCGCGCATGACCGCCTCCGGCGAGCTGTTCAACCAGCGCGGCCGGCGGCCTTATACCTCTGTCAATTTCGTGACCGCCCACGACGGCTTCACCCTGCATGACCTGGTGTCGTACAACGACAAGCACAACGAAGCCAACGACGAGGACAACCAGGACGGCAGCAACCACAACCTGTCGTGGAACCACGGCGTCGAAGGCCCTACCGACGACCCGCAGATCAATGCGCTGCGCCTGCGCCAGATGCGCAACTTCTTCGCCACCCTGCTGCTGGCCCAGGGCACGCCGATGCTCGTCGCCGGCGACGAGTTCGCCCGTACCCAGCACGGCAATAACAACGCTTATTGCCAGGACAGCGAAATCGGCTGGGTCAACTGGGACCTGGACGAGGACGGCAAGTCGCTGCTGAAGTTCGTCAAGCGCCTGGTCAAGCTGCGCATGACCTACCCGATCCTGCGCCGCGGACGCTTCCTGGTGGGCAACTACAACGAGGATATCGGGGTCAAGGACGTCACCTGGCTCGCCCCGGACGCCAGCGAGATGACCATCGAACAATGGCAGGACAGCCACGGCCGCTGCCTGGGCATGCTGCTCGACGGCCGCGCCCAGGAAACCGGGATACGCCGCCCCGGTGCCGACGCGACCCTGTTGCTGGTGGTCAACGCCCATCACGACATCGTCAACTTCAGCCTGCCGGAAGTGCCCGACGGCGGTTTCTGGACCTGCATGATCGACACCAACCAGCCCTCGGTGAAAGGCCAGGAACGCTTCGAGTTCGGCCACCGGTACTCGGTGACCGGGCGCTCGCTGCTGCTGTTCGAACTGCAGCACGAGGATGACGATTGAACAGGTCATTGGCCATTTGCCGGATTGCATGACGGGCAGTGGCCAGCCCATCAGACATATGTACGATGGTGTCGGATATCCATTCCCCGCTATCTTGAACAGCTGAGCGTCGCCATTGGAAAAAATCGCTGGCCCCTGCGATGGTGGCCAACGGCTGTGTATGATTGAACGCTCTTGCAGGACGGCAATCCAAGGTATGGAGCGCCGGCACCCGGACCGATACCGGGTGCGGACCCAAGCGGCCCGGTCCATCACCGCGCGCCGACTGCCCCGGAACAAGGATGTGACACCCATGAGATCCATACCCCTGAGCGACAACTGGCCGGAGCAGGTCTGGAACGGCGCCCGCCAACTGCTCGACGTCCCCTCCATCAATCTTGCCAGCCTGGTGCCGCCCGGATTTCGCGCGGTGGTCATCGCCCCGCACCCCGGCGACGAAGTGCTGACCTGCGGCGGCCTGCTGCAGGTACTGGCCCACCATGGCCATCCGCTGCAACTGATTTCCATCACCGACGGCAGCGCCAGCCACCCCGGCTCCGACCTGTGGTCGGAGCGGCGCCTGAGTGTGTTCCGCCCCCAGGAAAGCGTCGAGGCCCTGCGCCGCCTGGGTTTGCCCCTGCACAGCCTGCAGTGGATTCGCGGCGGCTTTGCCGACAGTGGGCTGCAGGAACGCGAGCATCAGTTGAGCCAGTTCATTGGCCGTTACCTGCGCCCCGATGACGTGGTGTTCAGCACCTGGCGCGAAGACGGCAACGACGATCACGACGCCGTCGGCCGGGCCAGCGCCAAGGCCGCGGCCCAGGCCGGCGTGGCGTTCCATGAAGTGCCGGTGTGGGCCTGGCACTGGCCGGCGCGCGATGAACAGCTGCTGCCCTGGCATCGCGCCCGCAAGTTGCGCCTCGACACCTGGACCGTGGCCCGCAAGCGCCACGCGGCGCATGCCTATGCCAGCCAGTTGCAGGGCGATCCGGGCATCGGCCTGGCCCCGACCCTGACGCCGGTGGTGCTGGAGCGGCTGCGCCAGTCCTACGAAATCTTTTTCATGTAGGGCTGCCCCGATGCAGGCAGACCGGGGGAAAACCTGAACTGACCGGCAAAGTGTCAGTCGCATGAGTAACCGCCCTGATTACGAGGAGTGAGCGTGAGCACCGATTCAACCAGGCGTCCGGTCACGTCGGCAGCGCCAGACGAAACCCCGGCGATCCATCGCCTGCGCATCCTGACCGTCAACACCCACAAGGGCTTCACCGCCCTGAACCGCCGTTTCATTCTTCCAGAGTTGCGCGACGCGGTCCGCAGCACCCAGGC
This sequence comes from Pseudomonas sp. NFPP07, assembly GCF_900115645.1. NCBI lineage: Bacteria > Pseudomonadati > Pseudomonadota > Gammaproteobacteria > Pseudomonadales > Pseudomonadaceae > Pseudomonas > Pseudomonas sp. NFPP07. The sequence continues at coordinate 215,767 of NZ_FOXG01000005.1, read as the reverse complement.
CGACCTGGTGTTTCTCCAGGAAGTGCTGGGCGAGCACGACCGCCACGCCAGCCGCTACGGCAACTGGCCCCAGCAGTCGCAATACGAGTTTCTCGCCGACAGCATGTGGAGCGACTTCGCCTACGGGCGCAACGCGGTCTATCCCGATGGTCATCACGGCAACGCCCTGCTGTCGAAATACCCGATCCGCCAGTACCGCAACCTCGATGTCTCGATCACCGGCCCGGAGCGCCGCGGGCTGTTGCATTGCGTGCTGGATGTACCGGGGCATGCCGAAGTGCACGCGATCTGCGTGCACCTGAGCCTGCTGGAAAGCCATCGCCAGCTGCAACTGGCGCTGTTGTGCCAGTTGCTCGAGTCGCTGCCGGACGATGCGCCGGTGATCATCGCCGGCGACTTCAACGACTGGCAGTTGCATGGCAATGCCACCCTCGCCCGCCGCGACGACCTGCACGAAGCCTTCGAACGCCACCATGGCAGGCCGGCCAAGACCTACCCGGCGCGCTGGCCACTGCTGCGCCTGGACCGCATCTACCTGCGCAATGCCAGCAGCCACGCACCGAAGATCCTCGGGCACAAGCCCTGGACTCACCTGTCGGATCACCTGCCGCTGGCGGTGGAAGTGCACCTCTGATGCCTTCGCCCAGGCATCGAGGATCATCTGCCTGGCGGCCAACCAGGCCACTCTCGCCTCCCCGGCAACCGCGGTCGCCGGCCTGATGGACGAAGCGGCCAGCGCGCTGGCCAAGGCCTGACGCGGCCCTTGGCCCAGGAAAATTACCGACTCGCCCGCACAGGACGAGTCGGTAGTGGGCTACCGAAAATCGCTTTTCCCCGCCTCTGCCGACGTTTTTCCGCACAAACAAGAACTTAGAGAATCGCGCTTTTTCAGTCGGTTACACCGCCTGAATTACCTACGCCATTGGTCGGTCATTTTCTTGACGATAACGGAGTCGTCTCCTTAGCTACAGCTTACTACCCCCGGAAATACAACCAGGGGCAAGCCTCGGATACCTGCTCTAGAGCGGGTCGCCGAGCCTTGCCTCAACGAACTCGGTCGCCCCTCATTCGGGGTAGGAGAGACGCCACGGCGAGACACGGCATGCGATTGCAAGGTAGCCCTCCATGAAAACTTCACTCACCCCACAAGAGATCAAGATCATTCTGTGCACAGTTTCCGCTTCGGTATTGCTGTGCGCGTCCATGGAGGTACAAGCGTCCCCTGCCGAGGACGAGGCGCAGCTCTGGTATCGCCAGGACCTGCTCCTGAACCGCCTGTTGACACCCGCGCCCTCCGCGACGCCCATACCGGCCAGCCAGCCCCAGGGCAACAGCCTGGGTATCGTGCAAGGCAGCCCGCAGGTCTGGGACCCGCTGTACGGGCCCGCGGCGCGGCAGACCGAAGCCGGCTACCTCGGTTCGCGTTTTGCCAGCAGCATCAACGGCACGCCCGGCGGCCCGGTGCTCTACACCCTGGAAAGCAGCAGCGGGCATACCCAGCGCATCGGCCTGCTGGGCGGCCAGAGCCAGTTCCAGGCCAACGGCCAGGGCGTGCCCGGCGGTTTCAGCGACCCGCGTAACGACCGTTTCAGTGTCCAGGGTCAAAGTCTTGGCGCGTTCTGGAGCCTGACCGGCCCGCAGGGCTGGCACGTCGATCTGTCGGCCAGCGGCGCCCGGGTCAGCGGCTTCAGCCGCACCGAGCAAGGCCAGCGGCAAGCCGCCGAAGGCAGCGCGGTGACCCTGTCGGTGCAAGGCGGGATTCCCATCGGCATCAGCGATAACTGGGTGGTCGAACCCCAGGCGCAATTAATCAACCAGCGCGTCAGCCTGGACAACCCGAATGCCGACAGCAGCAGCCGCTCCGCCGGCAACCTGAACGCCTGGAGCGGCCGCGTCGGGGCCCACTTGCAAGGCCGTTACGACGTCGCCGGGCACTCGGTGGAACCCTATGTGCGCACCAGCTTGTGGCACACGGTGTACAGCGGCGACACCCTGACCCTGGACAAGGTCGACAAGATCAGCAGCAGCCGCAAGTCCTCCACGGTCGAAGTCGGCCTGGGCCTGGTGGCCAGGCTTACCCCCGTCGTCAGCCTGTATGTGAGCGCCGACTACAGCAGCGATGTGGATGACAATGACCTCAACGGGCTGATCGGCAGCCTGGGTGTGCGGATGCGCTGGTAAAAACCTGTAGCCGCCGCAGGCTGCGATAGGCGGCGCAGCCGAGGCAAAGGGAGCATCGGCCATATGCGTCGTCCGGGTTGCGGGCTCTGCGAGCCCGATCGCAGCCTGCGGCAGCGGCTACAGGGATTGGATTTTCAGGGACAACTTGAGGGTGTCTGGGCGGATGTCATCGCGAGCAAGCTCGCTCCTACAGGGAACGCGCAACCTCTGTAGGAGCGAGCTTGCTCGCGATCCGCTGCGCGCAGCGGCCAGTCGATATCACGCTTCGGGTTGCAGGATCAGCACCGCCAGCGGCGGCAGGTTCAACGCCAGCGACAACGCCTGGCCGTGGCTCGCCACGTCCTCGGTGAACACCCCGCCGCCATTGCCATAGTTGGACCCGGCGTAGGTATCGGAGTCGCTGTTGAACAACTCGCCCCAGCGCCCGGCGAAGGGCACGCCGATCCGGTAGGCCTGGCGCGGCACCGGGGTGAAGTTGGCCACCACCAGCAGCGGCTTGCCGTCCTTGCTCCAGCGCAGCCAGGCGTAGACGCTGTTGATCGCGTCGTCGCCGATCAGCCACTGGAAGCCCTGGGGTGCGTCGTCCTGGTCGTGCAGCGCCGGATGCTCGCGGTACAGCCGGTTGAGATCGCCCACCAGTTTCTGCACGCCGCGGTGCTCGGGGTATTGCAGCAGGTACCAGTCCAGCTGCTGATCGTGATTCCATTCGCGCCACTGGCCGAACTCGCAGCCCATGAACAGCAGCTTCTTGCCCGGGTGGGTCCACATGAAGCTCAGGTAGGCCCGCAGGTTGGCGAACTTCTGCCAGCGGTCGCCGGGCATCTTGTCGATCAGCGAGCGTTTGCCGTGCACCACTTCGTCGTGGGAGATCGGCAGGATGAAGCGCTCGGACCAGGCGTACACCAGGCCGAAGCTCAGTTCGTTGTGGTGATGGGCGCGGTACACCGGGTCCTGCTGGATGTAATGCAGCGAGTCGTGCATCCAGCCCATGTTCCATTTATAGGCGAAGCCCAGACCGCCCTGCTGGGTGCCCTGGCTGACGCCCGGCCAGGCCGTGGACTCCTCGGCGATCACCAGGGCGCCCGGCGCCTCGAGGGACACCACGTCATTCAGGTGACGGAGAAAATCGATGGCTTCGAGGTTCTCGCGCCCGCCATGACGATTGGGCACCCACTCCCCGGCGTTGCGCGAATAGTCGCGATAGAGCATCGAGGCCACGGCATCCACCCGCAGGCCGTCGACATGGAAATGCTTGAGCCAGTGCAGCGCCGACGCCAGCATGAAACCATGGACCTCGGTGCGCCCCAGGTTGTAGATCAGGGTGTCCCAGTCCTGGTGGAAACCTTCCAGCGGGTTGCCGTACTCGTACAGCGCGGTGCCGTCGAATTGCGCCAGGCCGTGGGCGTCGGTGGGAAAGTGCGCCGGCACCCAGTCGAGAATCACCCCGATGCCCGCCAGGTGGCAGGCGTTGACGAACGCCGCGAAGTCGTCGGCGCTGCCGTAGCGGGCGCTGGGGGCGAACTGCGACAGCGGCTGATAGCCCCAGGAACCGCCGAAGGGATGCTCCATGATCGGCATCAGCTCGATATGGGTGAACCCCAGGTTCTGCACATAGGGGATCAGGCGTTCGGCCAGCTCGTGCCAGTCGTACTGGCGCGCCACCTCGCCCAGATCGTCCACCTCGCATTGCCAGGAGCCGGCATGCAGTTCGTAGATCGACAAGGGCGCATCCGCGCGCTGGCGTTCGCCGCGGGCCTGCATCCAGTCGAGGTCCTGCCAGTCGATGCTCAGCGGGCTGGCGACTTTCGAGGCGGTATCCGGCGGCAGCTGGGTGGCCAGCGCCACCGGGTCGGACTTCAGCGGCAGGATGCCGTGGGCACCGAGGATTTCATATTTGTAGGCTTCGCCCGGGCCCAGGCGCGGAATGAACAGCTCCCAGACCCCGGACGGATGACGCAGGCGCATCGGGTGCCGCCGCCCGTCCCAGACGTTGAAGTCGCCGACCACCGAGACCCGCCGGGCATTCGGCGCCCAGACCGCGAAACGCACACCGTCGACACCCTCCACGGTTTTCAGCTGCGCGCCGAGGCAGGCACTGAGGTCGCGGTGGTTGCCCTCGGCGAACAGGTACAGGTCCATCTCCCCCAGCAACGGGCCGAAGCTGTAAGGGTCTTCGCCAATCTGCTCGCCACCGGCCCATTGCGTGCGCAGCAGATAGGGCTGGGCCTGGGCAAAGTGCCCGACGAACAACCCCGGCACCTCGGTGCCCTCCAGGCTGCCCAGCACTGTCACGCCATCGCGAGCCAGCACCTGCACACTCAGGGCGCCCGGCAGGAAGGCACGGATGAATTGGCCACCGACGTCGTCGCCATGGGGGCCGAGCACGGCAAAGGGGTCCTGGTGCTCGGCACTCACCAATGCCTCGACATCCCGCGCGGCGGGCATTGCCTGTTTGACCTCACCCTGTTCCTTGTTCGAGAAACTCATGACTGCTCTCCAGCACTTTTTGTATCGGAAAAGGGTTTCACATCACTCAACAAAATATGCAGCCCCCGCAGCGGCACCGCGAGCCAGGCCGGACGGTTTTCCGCTTCATACGCCACTTCGTAGGCTGCTTTCTCCAGGCTGAACAAGGCCAGCGCGGCGTCCTCGCCATTTTTTTCCTGCCAGGCATGAGCAAGACTAGCTGCCGCCAGCCGGTACGCCTGGACAAACGACTCGCGGGCTTCATGCAGATAACGCTCGGTGACCCGCTGCCGGGCCGCCAGGGCGTGGGCCGAGGCGTCGAGGCTCTGGCCGCCGAGGGCCAGCGCCGCGGCATAGTCGAAGGAGCGCAGCACGCCGCTGACGTCCTTGTACGGACTGTGCTTGCCCCGGCGCTCGTCCAGCGGCCGGGCCGGTTCGCCCTCGAAATCGATCAGGTAGGCATCGCCCTTGATCACCAGCACCTGGCCCAGGTGCAGGTCGCCGTGGACGCGCATGCGCAAACCGCCGACCGCCTGTTTCGCCAGGCCCTGGATATGCGCCAGGATCGCCTTCTTGTGTTGGCTCCACGACGCCACGCGCTGTCGATCCTCGGCCGTCAGCTCAGTCTGATGCTGCTTGAGCAAGTGCAAGGCCCGTTCCAGTTGCGCGCCAATCTGCCTGGCCCAGGCCTGGGCGTCCTTGTCGGTACTCGGCCGCGCGCGGAAGGCCGGGTTGGCGGTCGGCGCCGCGAGGATCTGGTGCATTTCCCCCAGGCGCTGGCCGAGCATGCCGGCAAAGTCGCGCAGCTCGCCCAGGGCGTTGTAATGCTGGTCCTGCTCGGACATGGCGTCGGCCAGTTCGTCGCGGATCGCCCGCTCCAGGTTGTTCTGGGTCCACTCCCAGGCATCGCCCTGATTGCTCAGGTAACCCTGGGCGATCATCAGCAGGCTGTCCTCGCCCTGCCCGTCCCGGCGGATCACCGAACCGAGCAAGGGTGAAATGTGCTGGAAGCCGGCGGCGGTCAGGTAGGCGCTCATCTCCAGTTCCGGGTGCACGCCGCTGGCCACCTTGCGGATCAGCTTGAGCACCAGGCTACCGCCGATCACCACCGAGCTGTTGGATTGCTCGGCGGACAGGTAGCGCACTTCGGATTCCGCGCCCAGGCCGAGCCCGGCCAGTCGCTCCGTGGCCTCGAAGCGGATCTCGCCCTCGCCACACGGCAGCACGGTGTGCGTCTGGATCGCCTGCAGGACATTGTGGACAAAGCTTTCCAGGGCAAAGGCGTCGGTGATCAGCCCCACCTGGCGGCCACGGCGCACCCGCGCCAGGGCCAGTTGCTGCGGCAGCGCGGCGCCGATCTGCTCTTCGCCGAGCAGGCCGAACGGCAGCTGGTAGCGCCCGCTCTGGCCGCCGCCGCTGACCTCCAGCTCGCTGAGCAACACCGGATGCTGCGGATCGCCGAAGCGCACGCCATAGGCGATGTGCACCTGTTCGATGGCGCTGTCCTTGCCGGCGAACCAGCGACGCTTGGGCAGCCAGGTCGGCAGCGAACTCTGCTCCAGGGTGGCGCGCGACGGCGCTTCGAGCAATTCCTCGAGGCGTTTTTTCAGCACCAGGGTGGTGAAGTCCGGCAGGCTCTGGGCCGGCTCCACATGCCAGCTCGGCATCTGGTTTTCCGCCGCCAGGACAAACCAGTAGAAACCGTAGGGCGCCAGGGTCAGGAGGAAATTCAGCTGGCCGATTGGCGGGAAGGCATTCCCGCCGAGCATCTCCACCGGCACCATGCCGGCGAACGCCGACAGGTCCAGTTCCGCCGCCTGGGCGCTGCGCGACACGTTGGCCACGCAGAGGATGATTTCGTGCTTGCCGTCCGGCCCGGTGTATTCGCGGGTATAGGCCAGGATCCGGCGGTTGCTCGGCGACAGCATCTTCAGGCTGCCGCGGCCGAAGGCCTTGGATTGTTTGCGGATCGCCAGCATGCGCCGGGTCCAGTTGAGCAGCGAATGCGGGTCGCCGGCCTGGGTCTCGACATTCACCGACTGGTAGCCGTACAGCGGGTCCATGATCGGCGGCAAGACCAGGCTCGCCGGGTCGGCCCGGGAGAAGCCGCCGTTGCGGTCGATCGACCATTGCATCGGCGTGCGCACGCCATCGCGGTCGCCCAGGTAGATGTTGTCGCCCATGCCGATCTCGTCGCCGTAATACAGGGTCGGCGTGCCCGGCATCGACAGCAGCAGGCTGTTGAGCAGTTCCACGCGGCGCCGGTCGCGCTCCATCAGCGGTGCCAGGCGCCGGCGAATGCCCAGGTTGATCCGCGCGCGGCGGTCGGCGGCGTAGTAGTTCCACAGGTAGTCGCGCTCGCGGTCGGTGACCATCTCCAGGGTCAGCTCATCGTGGTTGCGCAGGAAGATCGCCCACTGGCAGTTGGCGGGAATCTCCGGGGTCTGGCGCAGGATGTCGGTGATCGGGAAGCGGTCTTCCTGGGCCAGCGCCATGTACATGCGCGGCATCAATGGGAAGTGGAAGGCCATGTGGCATTCGTCGCCGTCATTGCCCTTCACATCGCCAAAATATAATTGGGTGTCTTCCGGCCACTGGTTGGCTTCGGCCAGCAGCATGCGATCCGGATAGTTGGCGTCGATCTCGGCGCGGATCTGCTTGAGCACGTCGTGGGTCTCGGGCAGGTTCTCGTTGTTGGTGCCGTCGCGTTCGATCAGGTAGGGAATGGCGTCCAGGCGCAGGCCGTCGATGCCCATGTCCAGCCAGTAGCGCATCACCGACAGGACCGCCTTCATCACCTGCGGGTTGTCGAAGTTGAGGTCCGGCTGGTGGGAATAGAAGCGGTGCCAGAAGTACTGGCCGGCCACCGGGTCCCAGGTCCAGTTGGATTTCTCGGTGTCGAGAAAGATGATCCGCGTGCCGTCGTACTTCTGATCGTCATCGGACCACACATAAAAGTCCCGCGCCTTGGAGCCGGCCTTGGCCTTGCGCGCCCGCTGGAACCAGGGGTGCTGGTCCGAGGTGTGGTTGATGACCAGCTCGGTGATCACCCGCAGCCCGCGCTTGTGGGCCTCGGCGATAAACCGCCGGGCGTCGGCCAGGGTCCCGTAGTCGGGGCTGACGCCGCGGTATTCGGCGATGTCGTAACCGTCGTCGCGGCGCGGCGAGGGATAGAACGGCAGCAGCCAGATGGTGTTCACCCCCAGGTCGGCGATGTAGTCGAGCTTGGCGATCAACCCGGGAAAATCGCCTATCCCGTCGTTGTTGGAGTCGAAATAGGATTTGACGTGAACCTGATAGATCACCGCATCCTTGTACCAGAGCGGGTCCTTGATGAAGGTGGCTGACCTGGTTTTCTTCGCCATGGGTAACTCCTGAAAAATTCATTGATCCGTGGCTGTGTAACTGCCCTGTAGCCGCTGCCGAGCCCGCGAGGCTGCGCAAGGCCCGCAGGACCTTCGACGGCCTCAACAGCGCGTCCCGTTCCGGGCCGATCGCAGCCTGCGGCAGCGGCTACACCGATCGGCCTGTAGCCGCTGCCGAGCCCGCGAGGCTGCGACAAGGTCCGCAGGACCTTCAACGGCCCCAAGAGCGCGCCCCGTTCCGGGCCGATCGCAGCCTGCGGCAGCGGCTACCGGTGTGAATCAGGCAACGCTGATGCGCCAGATGCCGAACGGTTGCTGCCAGGGTTCGATCCGCATGAACTGGGTCTTGCCGTACCAGGTCCAGCGATGGCCGTTCATCAGGTCCTCGCCCTGGGTCTGCGCATCGTCGGGCAGGCCCAGTTCCCACAGCGGCAATTCGAAATGCGCCTCCTGGGCGTTGAACGGGTCGAGGCTGACCGCCACCAGGATGAAGTTGCTGAGGTCGGCGGTGCGCTTGCCGAAATACAGGATGTTGTCGTTCCAGGCGTTGTAGACCTGCAAGCCCAGGTGCGTCTGCAGCGCCGGGTTCTGTCGGCGGATACGGTTGAGCTGGGCGATCTCGGCAATGATGTTGCCGGGGGCGCTGAAGTCCCGGGGGCGGATCTCGTATTTCTCCGAGTCCAGGTATTCCTCGCGCCCCGGAACCGGCGCCGCCTCGCACAGCTCGAACCCCGAATACATGCCCCACAGGCCCGAGCCCATGGTGGCCAGCGCGGCGCGGATGAGAAACCCCGGGCGCCCCGAGTCATGGAGAAAGAACGGGTTGATGTCCGGCGTGTTGACGAAGAAGTTCGGCCGGTAGCATTCGCGCCACGGCGACTGGTTGAGTTCGGTGAAGTAAGTCGCCAGTTCGCTCTTGGTGTTGCGCCAGGTGAAATAGGTGTAGCTCTGGGAGTAACCGACCTTGCCCAGGCGCGCCATCATCGCTGGCGTGGTGAAGGCCTCGGCGAGAAAGATCACCTCCGGGTAGCGCGCCCGCACATCGGCGATCAGCCACTGCCAGAACGGCAGCGGCTTGGTATGCGGGTTGTCCACGCGAAAGATCTTCACCCCCTCCTCGACCCAGCCGACCACGATGTCGCGCAGCTCCAGCCACAGGCTGGGGATGGCCTCGATGGCATAGAAGTCGACGTTGACGATGTCCTGGTATTTCTTCGGCGGGTTCTCGGCGTATTTGATGCTGCCGTCCGGGCGCCAGTTGAACCAGCCTGGATGCTGCTTGAGCCAGGGATGGTCCTGGGAACACTGGATGGCGAAATCCAGGGCGACCTCCAGGCCGTGCTCGGCGGCGGCCGCCACCAGGCGGCGGAAATCCTCGCGGCTGCCGAGCTGCGGATGGATCGCCTCGTGGCCACCCTCTTCGCTGCCGATCGCATAGGGGCTGCCCGGCTCGTCGGGGCCGGCGGTCAGCGAGTTGTTGCGGCCCTTGCGAAAGCTGCGGCCGATGGGATGGATCGGCGGGAAGTACAGCACGTCGAAACCCATGTCATGGATCATCGCCAGGCGCGAGTGCACATCATTGAAAGTGCCGTGACGGGCCGGATCATCGGTGATCGAGCGGGGAAACAGCTCGTACCAGCTGGCGAACTGCGCGCGCTCGCGTTCCACGTCCAGCGGGTATTCCGGGCTCAGGCTCAGGTAGGGACGGTGGTCGGCCTCGGTCATCAGCCGTGCACTGCGTTCGTGCAGGAACAGCGCCACCTGCTCGGCTTCGAGCAGCGTCGCCAGCTCATGGTGCAGCGCCAGCAACTGCTCGCGCAGCGGCCCTTCGCTGCGCTCGGCGGCGTGCAGCACATGGCTGCGGCCCTCCTGCAATTCGAGGCTGACCGCGACGCCGGCCTGGTGTTTTTTCTGCAGTTCGTAGCAGAAGCTGGCGAACTGATCGATCCAGGCCTCGATGCAATACAGGTAGCGGCCCTGGCTGGGCACTGTGAACTGGCCTTCCCAGCTATTGTTGCCGAGGTCTTCCATGGTTTCGCTGTGCCAGTGGCTGTCGGCTTCGGCGCACCAGCGGATGCGCACGGCCAGCTTGTCGTGGCCGTCGGCGAACACCTTGCTGCTGACTTTCACCACCTGCCCCTCCACCGCCTTGACCGCGAACTGGCCACCGTCGATCAGCGGCCGGGTGTTCTCGATGACGATGCGTGGCAGCAGCAAGGCCTGCGACAGGGGCAGGTTCGGGTTGTATTGCAGTTCAGTCGGTCTTTTTTCGGCAGTCATCGAGCATCACTCCTTACGCCCCATGGACGCTCTGTTGCTGGTCTATTCCGGCGCGGGCCCTCTTTTGAGAGCGGCCCCCAGGGTCGGCAACCACCCGCGCGGATCAGCGAAGCACTTAGGTTCCGAGACACCAGGGCCGGGAAAGTTCACCCGGATTTGCCTCCCTTCGCGCCGGGAATCAAATCGCCGGGGCGAGGGTCCACCTTGGGAGACTGTGCAAAACCAAGCACAAAGGAGGCCATGCCGATGAGTATCCCAATCCCCGCGGAAACGCCCGATCCGAACATCGACCACCCGACGTTGCCGCCAACCGAGCCGCAACCGGTGCCCGAGGAAGATCCACCCGAAACTACCCCACCGCCCAAGGAGGAGCCGCCGATCGATCCGGCACCGGTCATCGCTTGCGGTCACAGCATTACGCCCAAACCATGACAAGCGTAGACAATCGGTTGCCCGTCGCTGCCGTCGCCAACCGGCAGCGGGCATCCCTTCGTTGCTGGCGGCGAGTGTGCCCGCGACGCTTCAGGGCGTTCATCCGGGCGGTTCATCGTCGCCTTCCAGCTTGCGCACTATCCAGGGCATCACGCTGAAGACCGCCAGCGCCAGCAGGGTACTGAACACCGCCGTGGCTTCGCGGCCGACGCCCGCCGAGACGCCGATCGCCGCGGTCATCCATAGTCCCGCGGCGGTGGTCAGGCCTTTTACGTGCCCTTCCTCGTCCTGCTTGCCCTTGAGAATGGTGCCCGCGCCAAGAAAGCCGATACCGGCGATCACCCCCTGCACCACCCGGCTCATGGCATCGGCCTGGGCGCCGGACATCTGCGGCACCAGCACGAACAGCGCCGCCCCCAGCGCCACCAGCATATGGGTGCGCACCCCGGCGGCCTTGCCCTTGTGCTCGCGTTCGAAACCGAGAATGCCGCCCAGCAGCGCGGCGATCAGCAGGCGTACGGTGATCTGGGTGAGTTGCCGGGCATCGCCGATGTCGGCGAACTCCGCTTGCAGGGTGTCCCAGACTTCATGCCACCAGGCGTTCATGCGCAGGTCCTTTCCGTTCGGGTTCTCAGGTTCTTATTGGCTGGCGGGCGGGCGACGAGGCAGCCCTCCTTAATCAAAGGACAGCGACGCCGGGCAAAAGGTGCGATCCGCCAGCGGGCGACCATTGATCGGTCGGGCAGAACCCCGGACGGCAGCCGGGCCCTAAAAACCGTACCCACCGCACAACAGGATTCGACCATGAGCCTGCGCATCGAAAACCGGATCTGCCATTTCGACACCGAAGACCTTCACGCCCGCCTGCCAGCCAGCGCCTTGATCGTGATCACCGACGCGGCCAAGTCGATGTCGGCGGTCGACCTCGAAGGCCGGCGCATCTACATCACCGAAGCAGAAGCCGACGCATTGACCGTAGCAGGCGCCACCGACGGCCGGCGTCATCTGCGCGCCAGCGACAGTGATTCGGTGATTTGACTGATCTGCATCACGGCACCCGGCGCAGGCCTGTGCCAGACGCCGACGGCGCCCGATAGCGGGCGCTTGGCCGGGTATGGCAAGTTGTCGCAGGGCGGCGCCTGACGGGCATCTGATCTGCTTTTTATTGCGATACCTGAGTCTGTTATGCAAACAGATCGCTGGGCATAGTTCGTCTGCCTGATGGAGGCTGATGAGCGAACGACCATGAGCGAAAGAATCCCCGTCCGATTAGTAGAAACATTCGAGCCTGCGCGCCCAAAGACGAAGGCCAAATCCAGCGACAACCTGATCCACACCCGCAGTTTCACCGGCCTGTTCCGCACCCTGCGCATGAGCGGCGCGGGCTTCCTGTTCCTGCTGTTCTTCGGCACCGTGTGGTTGAACTGGGGCGGCCGCCAGGCGGTGCTCTGGGACCTCGCGGAGAGTAAGTTCCACATCTTCGGCGCCACCTTCTGGCCACAGGATTTCATCCTGCTCTCGGCGTTGCTGATCATCTGCGCCTTCGGCCTGTTCGCCATCACCGTGTTCGCCGGCCGCGTCTGGTGCGGCTACACCTGCCCGCAGAGCTCCTGGACCTGGCTGTTCATGTGGTGCGAGAAGATCACCGAGGGTGAACGCAACCAACGCATCAAACTCGCGGCCGCGCCCTGGAACCTGAACAAACTGATCCGCCGTTCGGCCAAGCACAGCCTGTGGCTGGCCATCAGCCTGCTCACCGGCCTGACCTTCGTCGGTTACTTCACGCCGATCCGGCCGCTGGCTGAGGAACTGCTGACCCTGCAAATCGGCGGCGTCAGCCTGTTCTGGGTGCTGTTCTTCACCGGCGCCACCTACCTCAACGCCGGCTGGCTGCGCGAGGCGGTGTGCATGCACATGTGCCCGTATGCGCGGTTCCAGAGCGTGATGTTCGACAAGGACACCCTGACCATTTCCTACGACCCGGCCCGCGGCGAAATTCGCGGCCCGCGCAAGCGTGGCGTGAAACCCGCCAATATCGGCCTCGGCGACTGCATCGATTGCCAGCTGTGCGTGCAGGTCTGCCCGACCGGCATCGACATCCGCGACGGCCTGCAGATGGAATGCATCGGCTGCGCCGCCTGCATCGACGCCTGCGATTCGATCATGGACAAGATGGGTTATGCCCGGGGCCTGATCAGCTACACCTCGGAGCACCAGTTGCAGGGTGGCAAGACCCATCTGCTGCGCCCACGCCTGATCGGCTACAGCGCGGTGCTGCTGGTGATGATCGGCGCCCTGGCCCTGGCGCTGGTGGAGCGGCCGATGGTGTCGCTGGACGTCAGCAAGGACCGTGGCCTGTTCCGCGAAAACAGCCTGGGCCAGATCGAGAACATCTACAGCCTGAAGATCATCAACAAGACCCAGCAACGCCAGGATTACCGCCTGCAACTGGTGGACGGCGACGGCTTCCAGCTGCAAGGCAAGACCGAAGTCAGCCTGGCCGCGGGCGAGATCGTCGACCTGCCGGTGTCGGTGGCGATGATCGCCGAGCAGCCGCAGAGCAGTTCCCAGGAGCTGAGTTTCAAGGTGGTCGACGCCGACCAGCCGCAGATCTACAGCGTGGCCAAGAGCCGGTTTGTTGCGCCCTTGAACCGTTGATCCCTTAGACTGGGCGCCGCTTTGCGGCTATCGCGAGCAAGCTCGCTCCTACAGGTGCGCATTGGTCCTTGTAGGAGCGAGCTTGCTCGCGATAAATCGCTCAGCCACCGCAGCCTCCAACCCGAGCCGCCCCATGAAACGCTACGAAAAATTCGCCGACGACATCGCAGAACTGATCCGCTCCGGGGTGCTCGGCCCCGGCCAGCGCGTACCTTCGGTACGTTACGCCAGCCAGACCTATGGGGTCAGCCCGTCCACGGTGTTCCAGGCCTATTACCTGCTGGAGCGGCGCGGCCTGATCCGCGCCCGGCCGCGCTCCGGCTACTTCGTCAACACCCATGCGCCGAGCCCGTTCTCGGAGCCGGTGATCAGCAGCCAGGTCAACGAGTCCACCGAGGTCGATGTCAGCGAACTGGTGTTCTCGGTGCTGGACTCGATCAAGGACCCGACCACCGTGCCGTTCGGCTCGGCCTTTCCCAGCCCGACCCTGTTCCCGCTGCAGCGCCTGTCGCGCTCCCTGGCCAGCGCCAGCCGCGAGATGGACCCACGGGTGGTGGTCACCGACATGTCGCCGGGCAACCCGCAGCTGCGCCGGCAGATCGCCCTGCGCTACATGGTCGGCGGGCTGATGCTGCCCATGGAAGAACTGCTGATCACCAACGGCGCCCTGGAAGCCCTGAACCTGTGCCTGCAGGCGGTGACCGAACCCGGCGACCTGGTGGCCATCGAGGCCCCGGCCTTCTACGCCAGCCTGCAAGTGCTGGAGCGCCTGAAACTCAAGGCGGTGGAAATCCCCGTGCACCCGCGGGACGGCATCGACCTGGGAGTGCTGGCGCAGACCCTGGAACGGCATCCGATCAAGGCCTGCTGGTGCATGACCAGCTTCCAGAACCCCATGGGCGCGACCATGCCCGAGGCGAAGAAGCAGGAACTGGTGGCATTGCTGCGCAGCCATCAGGTACCGCTGATCGAGGACGACGTCTACGCCGAGCTGTATTACGGCCAGCAAGCGCCGAAACCGGCCAAGGCCTTCGACACCGAGGGCCTGGTGATGCATTGCGGCTCGTTCGCCAAGAGCCTGGCACCGGGCTATCGCATCGGCTGGGTCGCCGCCGGGCGTTACGCGCAGAAGATCGAACGGCTGAAACTGATGACCTCGCTGTGCGCCTCGATGCCGGCCCAGGCGGCCATCGCCGACTACCTGCAACACGGCGGCTACGACCGCCACCTGCGCAAACTGCGCTACGCCCTGGAAGAACAGCAGAGCGCCATGCTCGCCGCCATCGCCCGCTACTTCCCGGCGCAGACCCGGGTCAGCCAGCCGGCCGGCGGCTACTTCCTGTGGCTGGAACTGCCGGCGCAGATGGATTCGTTGAAGCTGTTCCAGATGGCCCTGGCCCAGGGCATCAGCATCGCCCCGGGACCGATCTTCTCGCCGACCCAACGCTTTCGAAACTGCATCCGCCTCAACTACGGCAGCCCGTGGAACGAAGCGGCGGAACAGGCCATGGAAACCCTGGGACGGATCGTGCGGTCGTTCTGAAGCCGGGCCAGCGCTCCACGTAAATGTGGAACCTGTAGCCGCTGCCGAGCCTGCGAGGCTGCGACAAGGTCCGCAGGACCTTCGACGGCCTCAAGAGCGCGTCCCGTTCCGGGCCGATCGCAGCCTGCGGCAGCGGCTACACCGATCCCGCGCCCTGTAGCTGCTGCCGCAGGCTGCGATCGGTTTGGGCGGCACTCCGACGTAGCGACCGCAAATCCTGAACTTGCGATTTGTCTGGATAGACGTGCTGTCCGGCCTTGCGACTGCTGCGCAGTCGATCGCAGCCTCGCGGGCTCGGCAGCGGCTACACGCGTGAGGCTCTCAGCGGCCGCCGCCCAGGTCGATAAAGGTCCCGGTGGAATAGGAGGCCTTGTCCGACAGCAGCCAGATGATCGCCTCCGCCACTTCGTCCGGACGGCCGCCGCGGCCCATGGGGATGGCGGACTCCAGCTTGCTGACGCGGTCGGCGTCGCCGCTCAGGGCGTGGAAGTCGGTGTAGATATAGCCCGGGCGCACGCCGTTGACGCGGATGCCTTCGCCGGCGACTTCCTTGGACAGGCCGATGGTGAAGGTGTCCAGCGCCCCCTTGGAGGCGGCGTAGTCGATGTACTCGCCGGGCGAGCCCAGGCGGGCGGCGACCGAGGACACGTTGACGATGCTGCCGCCCTGCCCGCCATGTCTTGGCGACATGCGCAGCACCGCGTGCTTGGCGCAGAGGATCGGCCCGAGCACGTTGGTCTTGATGGTCTTGAGAATGCGGAATTCGGACATTTCGTCGAGGCGCGACTTCTGCCCGACGGTCCCGGCGTTGTTCACCAGCGCGGTGACCCGCCCCAGCTCGGCATCGACCCGCTGGTAGAGGGCGATCACTTCGTCCTCGATGCTGACATCGGCCCGCACGGCAATCGCCTGGGCGCCCAGGCCACGCACCTGCTCCAGCACCTGGAAGGCCGCCTGTTCGTCGGCCTGGTAGTTGATGCAGATGCGGTAGCCCTGTTGCGCGGCCAGCAGCGCGGTGGCCGCGCCAATACCGCGACCGCCACCGGTGATGAGGATGACTTTGTCCATGCTGCCAACTCCCTCGCTGATCTTTGAACGCCGCCAATTAAACACCCTGGGGCGAGCGTTGCAAACCTTCTCCGCCCCGTGGCTGGTCGCCGGTCGGCGTGTCTATCCAGGCAGATCGCGGGCTTGGAGTTTGCGCTCACTGCGTCGGAGTGCCGCCCAAACCGTTCGCAGCCTCGCAGGCCCGGCAGCGGCTACGGGAGTCGGCTGCAACGCGATCGATGTAGCCGCTGCCGCAGGCTGCGATCGGCCGGTACGGCCGTGGCGTTCTCACGCCAGCAAATCCTTATGGGTCGACGCTGCCTGGTCAATCGAGCGTGGACCGGCCGCTCCTACAGAAGTCTCTGTAGCCGCTGCCGCAGGCTGCGAACCGGCGAAGCAGGCAGGCTTTTCGAGGCGCTCAGAGTGCCAGCTGTTCGGCCTGATGGATGTTCTGCATGAACCGTGCGGCCGGCAGCGGATGGCCGAGGAAATAACCTTGCAGCGAATCGCAGCCCAACTGGGTCAGGAAGTTCTGCTGCACGTCGGTTTCCACGCCCTCGGCGACAATACGCAAGCCCAGGGCCTGGCCCAGGGCGACGATGGCCGAGACGATCGCCGCATCGTCGCTGTCGTGCTCCAGGTCGCGGACGAAACCGCGGTCGATCTTCAATTCGTTGGCCGGCAGGCGCTTGAGGTACATCAGGCTCGAATAACCGGTACCGAAGTCATCGATGGACAGGTCCACGCCCATCTCTGCCAGTTGCTTGAGCACGGTCATGCTGGCATCGGCATCGCTCATGGCCGTGGTCTCGGTGATCTCCAGGGTCAGGCTGTTGGCCGGCAAGCGGTGCAGGCTCAGCGCCCTGGCCACGCTGTCGACCAGCCCGGCATGACAGAACTGCAACGCCGAGATGTTCACCGCGATCCGCCAGCCTTCATAACCTTCGCTGTACCACTCGCGCATCTGCCGACAGGCCTCGTTGAGCACCCACTCGCCGATGGGGATGATCAGCCCGGTCTTTTCCGCAAGGTCAATGAACTTGTCCGGCAGCAGCAGCCCCAGTTGCGGGTGCTCCCAGCGCAACAAGGCTTCGGCGCCCACCGGCAAGCCATTGGCGGCATCGAACTTGGGCTGGTAATACAGCCTGAACTCGCCGTGCTCGACGGCATGGCGCAGGTCCTGCAGCAGTTGCAGTTGCCGGCGCGCGTCGCTGTTCATCGAGGCGTCGAAGAAGCTGTAGCCGTTCTTGCCGGTGCCCTTGGCGTGATACATCGCCGCATCGGCGTTCATCAGCAGTTCCTGGGGCGTCAGGCCGTTGCCCGGGTACACCGCGATGCCGACGCTGGCGGAGATCTGCAGCTCGTGCTCGGCAACCCGGAACGCCTGGCCGATCAGGCCCACCTGGCGCGCGGCCAGGCGCAAGGCATCGTCCGCCTCGTTCAGTTGCACCAGCAGCACGAACTCGTCGCCGCCGATCCGCGCCAGGGTGTCCTGGCTGCGCAGGTCTTCGCGCAGGCGCACCGCCACCTCGCGCAGCAACTGGTCGCCCATGTGATGGCCGAAGGCATCGTTGACCGGCTTGAAGCCGTCCAGGTCGATGAACATCAGCGCGAAACAACCGCCCTGCTCCGTCACCCGCTGCATCGCCTGGTCGATACGGTCGGCCAGCAGCGTGCGGTTCGGCAGGCCGGTCAGGGTGTCGTGCAGCGCCAGTTGGGTCAGCTCGCGGTTGGCCACGGTCAGCGACTCGGCCAGCACCGCGGTGCGCGCTTCCAGGCGCGCGTCGAGTACCGAGGTCAGCAAGGCAATGATCAGCACCGCCAGGGTGGTGATCAGCACCAGGTTGTCCAGGCCCTTGCCGCTCAGGCCATCCACCGCCGCACCACAGAAACTACCGTCGACGAACCGCGCCGCGGCCATGCCGGTGTAGTGCATGCCGACAATGGCGATGCCCATCACCACCGCGGCCCCACCGCGGGCCAAACGGACATAAGGGGTATTGCGGCGCAGGCGGAAGGCGATCCACAGCGCCGCGGCCGAGGCGCCGACGGCAATCAGCAGCGACGCGCCGAACAGGCTCGGGTCGTAGTCGATGCCCGGCTGCATGCGCATCGCCGCCATGCCGGTGTAATGCATGGCGCTGATCCCGGCGCCCATGACCAGCGCGCCGAAGGCCAGCTGCCAGAGCGGCAGGCTCTGCTGGCTCACCAGCCACAGGGCGAAACCGCAGGACAGCACGGAAATCAGCAGCGACAGCGCGGTGATGCCGGTGTCGTAGCCCAGGTCGATGGGCAGGCTGAAGGCGAGCATGCCGATAAAGTGCATCGACCACACCCCGATGCCCATGGCCAGGGCGCCGCCGGCCATCCACAGCAACGCCGCTCGACCACGCGTGGTGGCGATGCGACCGGTCAGGTCGAGCGCGGTGTAAGAGGCGAGAATCGCCACAAACAGGGAAATCAGAACCAGGGCGGGAGAGTAGGTACCGGTGAGCATGAACGTCTCGTGGCGTTAGCCGGAAGCGTCCATGCCCGGCGGTAAAAAGGCGCAATTGTACTGCTTGCGTACAGAAACACACTCACAAAGTAAGCAAAAAGCCATCAGTCGGACGAAAGTAGCCGCTTGATAAAACAAACCGGTTACAGCGACTCGACCGCTGGCAACAGTGACACAACGCCAGGGACGCCGCTATCGATGTAGCCGCTGGCGCGGCCTGCGATCGAGCGCGCAGCGGTCGTAGGACGGACAACGTGTGAGGCCAGATGGAGCGCGGATACGGGGTTTGCGGTCGCTGCGCGAACCGTTCGCAGCCTCGCAAGCTCGGCAGCGGCTACACGCTGTCTGTAGCCGCTGGCGTAGCCTGCGATCGAGCGCATAGCGGTCGTAGGACGGACAATGTGTGAGGCCAGATGGAGCGCGGATTCAGGGTTTGCGGTCGCTGCGCGAACCGTTCGCAGCCTCGCAAGCTCGGCAGCGGCTACACGCTGTCTGTAGCCGCTGGCGCAGCCTGCGATCGAGCGCGTAGCGCTGGTAAAACAGGCGGATCGCGGATTCAGCCTGTTACTCCTTGCTGGCCTGCAGCTGGCCGTCCCAGCCGCCGCCGAGGGCGGCGATCAGTTGCACGCTGGTGACCAGCCGGCTTTGCAGCAGGCTCAGCACGCTGCGTTCGTTGCTCAACGCCGTGGCCTGCACCACCACCACGTCCAGGTAGGCGATCACCCCGGCCTTGTACTGGTTCTCGGTCAGGCGCAACGACTCGCGCGCCGAATCCAGGGCCTGCTGGCGCACCGCGGCCTCGTCTTCCAGGACCTTGAGCTGCACCAGGTAGTTCTCCACCTCGCGAAAGCCGTCGAGCACGGTCTGGCGGTACTTGGCCACGGTCTGGTCGTAGGCCGCCTCGGTGCGGTCGACTTCCGCCGAACGCTGGCCGCCGTCGAACAGGGTCATGGCCAGTTTCGGCCCCACCGACCAGAAGCGGTTCGGCAGGCTGATCCAGTCGGCGTAGGTACTGCTGCTGTAGCCGCCCGCCAGGCTCAGGGTCAGGTCCGGGTAATAGGCGGCCTTGGCCACGCCGATATTGGCGTTGGCGGCGATCACCGAACGCTCGGCCGAGGCGATGTCCGGGCGTCGTTCCAGCAGCTGCGACGGCAGGCTCAGCGGCACCTGGGGCAAGGCCGGGATGTCCTGGGTCTCGGCCAGGCTGAACTCGGCCGGCGGCAGGCCGATCAGCACCGCGATGGCGTTTTCCAGCTGGGCGCGCTGCCAGATCAGGTCGATCAGGTCGGCCTGGGTGGTTTTCAGCTGGGTTTGCGCCTGGGCCACCGCGTCCTTGCCGGAGACGCCGGCGCGGTACTGGTTCTCGGTCATGGTCAGCGAACGCTGGTAGGCCGCCACCGTGGCTTCGAGCAGGCGCTTCTGCTGGTCCATGACCCGCAGTTGCAGGTAGTTCTGCACCAGTTCCGACTGCTGGCTCAGGCGCATCGCCGCGAGGTCGGCGAAGCTGGCTTCGGCGCTGGCTTCGTTGGCTTCCAGGCCGCGGCGCAGCTTGCCCCAGACATCCGCCTCCCAGCTCACCCCGAGCTGGGTGTTGTAAGTGTCGCGAATGCCGCTGGAGGAACTGCTCAGGGCCGAACTGCTGCTGCCGGTGCCCTGGCTGGCGCGGGTTTTCCCGGCGCTCAGGTCCACCGTGGGGAACAGCGAGCCACGAGCGCTGCGCACCAGGGCCTGGGCCTGGCGGTACTGGGCCTCGGACTGCGCCACGCTCTGGTTGGCGCTGTTGAGCTTGTCGATCAGGTCGTTGAGCTGGCGGTCGCCGTACAGCTCCCACCAGGCGCCGCGGGCCAGGGAATCGCTGGGGCTGGCCTGGCGCCAGCCTGCGGCTTCCTTGTATTGCGCGGGCTCGGCGACGGTCGGGCGCTGATAGTCCGGGCCAATGGCGCAGGCACTGAGCAGCGCCAGGCTCAAGCTCAGGCTCAACAGCCGCGAACCGCGGGCCAGGGCCAGGCGCTGAGGAAGGTTGCGGGGCGAGCAGTCAGTCATAGCGGCGTTTCCAGAGCGGCATCGGTACGGACCCCACGCCAGTGGTTGAATTTATGGCGCAGGCGATCGAGATAGAGGTAGACCACCGGGGTGGTGTAGAGGGTCAGGACCTGGCTGAAGACCAGGCCGCCGATAATGGTCAGGCCCAGGGGCTGGCGCATTTCCGCGCCTTCGGCGCTGCCGAGCAGCAACGGCAAGGCGCCGAGGATCGCCGCCAGGGTGGTCATCAGGATCGGCCGCAGGCGCAGCAGGCAGGCGCTGCGGATCGACTCCAGCGGGCCCAGGCCCTGGTGACGCTCCAGCTGCAACGCCAGGTCGATCATCAGGATGGCGTTTTTCTTCACCACGCCGATCAGCAGGAACAAGCCCAGCAGCGAGATCAGGCTGAACTCGCCGCCCAGCACGTAGATCGACAGCAAGGCGCCGACCCCGGCCGACGGCAGCGTGGAGAGAATGGTCAGCGGGTGAATGTAGCTTTCATAGAGCACGCCCAGCACCAGGTACACCGCCAGCAGCGCGCCGAGGATCATGAACGGCTGGCTCTTCTGGGTCGCGGCGAAGGCGTCGGCGGTGCCGGCCATCTTGACGATCACGTCTTCGGGCATGCCGACCTTGGCGATCGCCCGTTCGATGGCCGCCGTGCCCTGCTCCACCGTCACCCCTTCGGCCATGTCGAAGGAAATGCTTTCCGAGGCGAACTGGCCTTCGTGGCTGACCCGGTCGTCTTCCAGGCTGTTTTCATAGTGAGCGATGGTCGACAGCGGCACCCGCGCGCCATCGGCGGTGATCACCTGCACCTGGTTGAGGGTGACCGGGTCCTGGGCGTATTTCGGGTTGACCTCCATCACCACCTGATACTGGTTGAGGCTGTCGTAGATGGTGGAAATCTGCCGCTGGCTGTAGGCGTTGTTGAGCACCGCGGTGACCATGTTCATGTCGATCCCCAGGCGCTTGGCCTGGTCGCGGTCGACCACCAGGGTCACCTGCTGGGCGCCCCGCCCTTCGCGGGCATCGATCGCCGTCAGCTCCGGCAAGGCACGCAGCGCGGTGACCACTTTCGGGTACCACTCGCGCAACGACCCCAGGTCGCCGCTCTGGATGATGTAGGAATACTGCGAGGTGGTCTGCTCGCGGCCGCCGCCGAACTGCAGGTCCTGGTCGGCCATCAGCATCAGCTGGGCGCCGGGCACCTTGGGCATTTCCTTGCGCAGGCGCTCGATGACCTTCTGCGCGGAAATGTTGCGTTCCTTGATCGGCTTGAGGCGCACCAGCATGAAGGCGTTGTTGGTGCCGTTATTGCCACCGATGAAACCGGCCACGCTCTCCACCGCCGGGTCCTTGAGCACTTCGCGGCGGAAGATCTCCATCTTCGGCTGCATCACGGTGAACGACAGGCCGTCGTCGCCACGCACGAAACCGATCAACTGGCCGGTGTCCTGCTGCGGCATGAAGGTCTTGGGCACCACCACGTACAGCGCGATGTTGACGCCGATGGTCACGAACAGGCTGAGCAGGGTCAGGCGCTTGTGGCGCAGCACCCAGTCCAGGCTGCTGGCGTATCTGGCCACCATCCAGTCGTTGGCGTGCTGGCTCCAGCGCTGCAGGCCGTTCTCCCGGCCCGGCACATGGGGCTTGAGCCAGCGGGCGCAGAGCATCGGGGTCAGGGTCAGGGACACCACCAGGGACACGACTATGGCCGCCGCCAGGGTGATGGAAAACTCGCGGAACAGGCTTTCGATGATCCCGCCCATGAACAGGATCGACAGGAATACCGCCACCAGCGAGACGTTCATCGACAGCAGGGTGAAGCCGACTTCCTTGGCTCCCAGGTAGGCCGCTTTCATCGGTGCGATGCCTTCGTCGATGTGCCGGGAAATGTTCTCCAGCACCACGATGGCGTCGTCCACCACCAGCCCGGTGGCGAGAATCAGCGCCATCAGCGACAGGTTGTTCAGGGAAAAACCGTACAGGTACATCACCGCGAAGGTGCCCACCAGCGACACCGGCACCGCCAGGGTCGGGATCAGCGACGCGCGCAGATTGCCGAGGAACAGGTAGACCACCAGGATCACCAGGGCCACGGCGATCAGCAGGGTCATCTCAGCCTCGTGCAGGGTGGCCTTGATCACCGGCGAACGGTCCATCGCCAGGTTGAGCTTGACGCTGGCCGGCAGCACCGCCTGCAACGCCGGCAGTTGCGCCTTGATCTCGTTGACCGTCTCGATGATGTTGGCCCCGGCCTGGCGGTTGATCACCAGCAGCACCGCCGCGTCGTCGTTGAAGAAACCGCTGTTGTAGCGGTCCTCGACGCCGTCGCTGACCTTGGCCACGTCTTTCAGGCGCAGGGCC
Organism: Pseudomonas sp. NFPP07; assembly: GCF_900115645.1. Taxonomy (NCBI): domain Bacteria; kingdom Pseudomonadati; phylum Pseudomonadota; class Gammaproteobacteria; order Pseudomonadales; family Pseudomonadaceae; genus Pseudomonas; species Pseudomonas sp. NFPP07. The sequence continues at coordinate 192,906 of NZ_FOXG01000005.1, read as the reverse complement.
GCGCCGTCCTTGTAGTGGATGATCAGCGGCTCGTAGTCCTTGGCCTTCTCCAGTTGGTCGTTGGCCTGCACCTGCCACATCTGCTCGCTGTTCTCCACCGAGCCCTTGGGCCGGCGCACATTGGCTTCGGCGATGGTCTTGCGCACATCGTCGAGGGCCACGCCGTACTGGTTGAGCAACTGCGGCTCGAGCTCGATACGCACCGCCGGCAGCGAACTGCCGCCGATCTGCACCTCGCCAACCCCGGACACCTGGGACAGGCTCTGGGACAGGATGGTCGAGGCCAGGTCATACAGCTGCCCCTTCTCCAGCACGTCGGAGGTCAGCGACAGCACCATGATCGGCGCCTGGGACGGGTTGACCTTCTTGTAGGTGGGCATGCTGCGCATGCCGCTGGGCAGCAGGTTGCGCGAGGCGTTGATCGCCGCCTGCACTTCCCGCGCCGCGCCGTTGATATCGCGATCCAGGTCGAATTGCAGGATGACCCGGGTCGAACCCTGGCTGGAACGGCTGCTCATGGTGTTGACCCCGGCGATCGCGCCGAAGGAACGCTCCAGGGGCGTGGCCACGGTGGACGCCATCACCTCGGGGCTGGCCCCCGGCAGGCTGGCCTGGACCACGATCACCGGGAAGTCCATCTGCGGCAACGGCGACACCGGCAGCAGGCCGAAGCTGACACCGCCCAGGAGCATGATCGCCAGGCTCAGCAGCATGGTGGCCACCGGCCGGCGGATAAAGGGTCCGGACAGGTTCATGGCTGTTCTACCGGCTCCGCGGGTTCAGGCGCCGAACGCCAGCGCCGGCCCAGACGGTCGAAGTACAGGTAGATCACCGGCGTGGTGAACAGGGTGAGGATCTGGCTCAGCAACAGGCCGCCGACCATCACCAGGCCCAGGGGCTGGCGCAGCTCAGCGCCGGAACCGGTGGCCAGCATCAGCGGCACGGCACCGAACAGCGCGGCCAGGGTGGTCATCAGGATCGGCCGGAAACGCAGGAGCGCCGCCTGGTAGATCGCCTGCTCCGGGGCCATGCCCTGGTTGCGTTCGGCGTCGAGGGCGAAGTCGATCATCATGATCGCGTTCTTCTTGACGATACCGATCAGCAGGATGATGCCGATGATCGCGATCATGCCCAGGTCGTTGCCGCTGAGGATCAGCGCCAGCAAGGCGCCCACCGCCGCCGACGGCAGTGTGGAGAGGATGGTGATCGGGTGGATGTAGCTCTCGTAGAGCACCCCGAGCACGATGTACATGGTCACCACCGCCGCCAGGATCAGCAGCAAGGTGCTCGACAGCGAGGCCTGGAACGCCTGGGCCGCGCCCTGGAACTGGGTCTGCACGCCCACCGGCATGCCGATGTCCTGCTGCACCTGTTCGATGATGTCCACCGCCTGCCCCAGGGCCACGCCGGGCGCCAGGTTGAACGACATCATCACCGCCGGGAACTGGCCGATATGGGCGATGGCCAATTGCGCCTGGCGCTCCTCGACCCGGGCCAGGCTCGACAGGCGCACCTGGCCGCCGTCGGTGGTTTTCACATGGATCTGTTCCAGCGCCTGCGGGCCGATGGTTTCCCCGGCCTGGGCCTGCAACACCACGCGGTACTGGCTGGCCTGGGTGTAGATGGTGGAAATCTGCCGCTGGCCGAAGGCGTCGTACAGCGCGTCGGTGATGTTCGACACCGAGACACCGATGCGCGACGCGGCGTCGCGGTCGATCACCAGGTACACCTGCAAGCCCTTGTCCTGCAGGTCGCTGGCGACATCGGTGAGTTCCGGGCGGTGAGCCAAAGCATCCACCAGGCGCCCGCTCCACAGGGCCAGCAGGTCGGCATCCGGCGACGACAGGCTGAACTGGTACTGGGTGCGGCTGACCCGGTCCTCGATGGTCAGGTCCTGCACCGGCTGCATGAACAGGCGGATGCCCACCAACCGGTCGACCTGGGGCTGGATGCGCGCGATCACCTCGGCGGCGCTGAGGTCGCGTTCGCGGTGCGGCTTGAGGTTGATCAGCAGCCGGCCGCTGTTGAGGGTGGCGTTGTCGCCGTCGACGCCGATATAGGACGACAGGCTTTGCACCGCCGGGTCGGCCAGGATGATTTTCGCCAAGTCCTGCTGACGCTGGCTCATGGCGGCGAAGGACACCGACTGCGGCGCTTCGGAAATGCCCTGGATCACCCCGGTGTCCTGCACCGGGAAGAAGCCCTTGGGCACCACCATATAAAGGAACACGGTCAGCGCCAGGGTGCCGATGGCCACCAGCAGGGTCAGCGGCTGATGCTTGAGCACCCATTGCAGCCACCGACCGTAGCTGGCGATCAGCCAGTCGATCCAGGCGCCGCTGGCACGGTAGAACCGGCCTTGCTCTTCCTCCTTGGGCTCACGCTTGAGCAGGCGCGCGCACATCATCGGCGTCAAGGTCAGGGACACCACCAGGGAAATCAGGATCGCCACCGCCAAAGTGATGGCGAACTCGCGGAACAGCCGCCCGACCACGTCGGCCATGAACAGCAGCGGGATCAGTACGGCGATCAGCGACAGGGTCAGCGACACCAGGGTGAAGCCGATCTGCCTGGCGCCCTTGAGCGCGGCCTGCATCGGGCTGTCGCCCTCCTCGATGAAGCGCGAGATGTTCTCCAGCATCACGATGGCGTCGTCGACCACGAAGCCGGTGGCGATGGTCAGGGCCATCAGGGTCAGGTTGTTGACCGAGAAGCCCGCCAGGTACATCACGCCGAAGGTGCCGATCAGCGACAGCGGCACGGCAATCGACGGGATCACCGTGGCGCTGGCCCGGCGCAGGAACAGGAAGGTCACCATCACCACCAGGGCGATGGCGATCAGCAATTCGTGCTGCACGTCGGTGACCGAGGCGCGAATGGTCTGGGTGCGGTCGGTGAGCACGGTGACGTCGAGGCCGGCCGGCAGGTTGTCGGTGATGCTCGGCAGCAGCGCCTTGATCCGGTCCACCACCTCGATCACGTTGGCCCCGGGCTGGCGCTGGATATTCAGCAGCACCGCCTGGTTTTCATTGGCCCAGGCCGCCAGGCGTTCGTTCTCGGCGCCGCCGGCGATCTGCGCGACGTCTTTCAGGCGCAGCGGCGCGCCATTCTTGTAGGCCAGGATCAGCTCGGCGTAGTCCTTGGGCGAGGTCAGCTGGTCGTTGGCGTCGAGCATCGACACCCGGGTCGGGCCGTCGAAGTTGCCCTTGGGCTGGTTGACGTTGGAGGCGCCGATCAGGGTGCGCACGTCCGACAGGTTGAGGCCGTTGGCCGCCAGGGCCTCGGGGTTGACCTTGATCCGCACCGCCTGGCGCTGGCCGCCAGCGATGCTGACCATACCAACGCCACTGATCTGCGCGATCTTCTGCGCCATGCGGGTGTCGACCAGGTCGTTGAGCTTGGGCAGCAGCATGGTCTTGGAGGTGATGGCCAGGGTCAGCACCGGGGTGTCCGCCGGGTTGACCTTGTTGTACACCGGCGGCGCCGGCAGATCGCTGGGCAGCAGGTTGGTCGCGGCATTGATCGCCGCCTGCACCTGCTGCTCGGCGACATCCATATTGATGTCGAGGTTGAAGCGCAGGGTCAGCACCGAGGCGCCGCCGGAGCTGGTGGAGGCCATCTGGGTCAGGCCGGGCATCTGCCCGAACTGGCGCTCCAGGGGCGCGGTGACCGCGCTGGTCATCACGTCGGGGCTGGCGCCGGGGTACAGGGTCATCACCCGGATAGTCGGGTAATCGACCTGGGGCAACGCCGAGACCGGCAACAGGCGATAGGCGATCAGGCCGGCCAGGACAATGGCCAGCATGCTCAGGGTGGTGGCTACCGGGCGGAGGATGAACAGCCGCGAGATATTCATGCGCCGACCTTGCCCGCCGGCGTCTCGGTGGCCGGCGTGGTCGCCGAGCTGGCCGGCTGGCCCTGCAGGTGCTGGGTCGGGGTGGCCGGCACTTCTTCGGGGGTGTTGACCACTTCCACTTCGCTGCCGTCCTTGAGGCGGTCGGTGCCTTCCAGCACCACGCGGTCGCCGGCTTCCAGGCCGGCCTTGATCACGGTGGAATCACCGTTGCTGTCGCCGACCTGCAGCTGGCGGATCTTGACCTTGTTGGCGCCGTCCAGGGCATAGACGAAGGTGCCGTTGGTGCCGAACTGGATCGCCGCCGACGGCGCCAGCACCACGTTTTTCAGGGTGTCGGCAAGCACGCGCACGTTGACGAACTGGTTGGGGAACAGCGCCTGGTCGCGGTTGTCGTAGCGCGCCTTGAACTTCAGGGTGCCGGTGGTGGTGTCGATCTGGTTGTCGAGGCTTTGCAGCACGCCGCTGGCCTGCAGCGTCTGGTCGCCGCGGTCCCAGGCTTCCACCGGCAGCCTGGCGCCGCTGCGATAACGCTCCAGCACCCTGCTCAGGTTGTTCTCCGGCAGGGTGAAGGCCACGCTGATCGGCTGGGTCTGGGTGATGATCGCCAGCGCGGTGGTGTCGTTGGCCGCCACCAGGTTGCCGACGTCCAGCTGGCGCAGGCCGACGCGGCCGGTGATCGGCGCGCGGATCTTGGTGAATTCGAGGTTGAGCTTGGCGTCGTTGACCGCCGCCTGGTTGGTCTTGACCGTGCCCTGGTACTGGCCGACCAGCGCCGCGGCGGTGTCCAGGGTCTGCTTGGCGATACTGTCCTGGGCATACAGGCCGCGATAACGCTCGTAGTCGACCTGGGCATTCTTCAGTTGCGCCTGGTTCTGCAACAGCGTGCCTTCGGCCTGGAGCAAGGCGTTCTGGTAAGGCCGCGGGTCGATTTCCGCCAGCAGGTCGCCGGCCTTGACCATCTGCCCTTCCTCGAAGGCCACCTTGACCAGCTCACCGGCCACCCGGCTGCGCACATTGATGGTGTTCAGCGCGGTGACGGTGCCCAGCGCCTTGTAATACAGCGCGAAGTCCCCGCGCGTGGCCGGCGCCACCCGCACCGGGATCGGCCCGCTCGCGCCGCCAAACCCCGGCCGCATAGACCCGCTGCGACCGGAGTGTCCGGCCGCGGCCTTTTGCCCGGCGGCATCCTTTGGGGTGGTCGAGGCCGGCCAGAACTTCCAGCACAGGCCGACGATGGCCAACAGGACAAGCAGGCCGAGCAGCCAGCGACGGGAGTTGCGGGAAACGGAGGATTGCATGGAGTGATCAACCATTGGGCGCGAGGGGATCTTTTTCAGAAGGCTGAAAGATAAGCACTGGCCGGTGTTTAGCAAAGCGCCTTTACCGGCAATTTACCTTGGGCTTACGTTTGCAAGTGTCTGCTAAGCCACTGAAGCACAAATAAAAACGGCCTGGACAGGGCCAGGCCGTGAATAATTGTAAAACCTGTTACTTCAGAACGGCCAAGGCCGCGTCGTAGTTCGGTTCTTCAGCGATTTCCTTGACCAGCTCGCTGTGCAGCACGGTGTCGTTCTCGTCCAGCACCACCACCGCGCGGGCGGTCAGGCCGGCCAGTGGGCCGTCGGCAATGGCCACGCCGTAGTTCTCGATGAACTCGCGGCCACGCAGGGTCGACAGGTTCTGCACGTTGTCCAGGCCTTCGGCGCCGCAGAAACGGGCCTGGGCGAACGGCAGGTCAGCCGAGATGCACAGCACCACGGTGTTGTTCAGGCCGCTGGCCTGGGCGTTGAACTTGCGCACGGAGGTGGCGCAGGTCGGGGTGTCGACGCTTGGGAAGATGTTCAGCACTTTGCGCTTGCCGGCAAAGCTGCTCAGGGTGATGTCGGCCAGACCGGCGCCCACCAGGGAGAACGCGGGCGCCTTGGCGCCGATTTGTGGCAGTTGGCCGTTGACTTGAACCGGGTTGCCTTTAAGGGTGACTTGAGCCATGAACGGAGTCCTTATAAACGATGGTCATTGAACAGCTGTAAAGAAAATCGAGAGGCCGGAAGTTAAACATGAAATGGCCCGGCCACCTATGCCCGGGATACAAATTGTAGAACAAGCCCCGAGAGCGGAGCGCAACGCTGGAGGCCATCGAAATACCGGCGGAACGCGAAAACACTGTAGCCGCTGCCGCAGGCTGCGATAAGGCCGCAGGCCTTCGGCGATATCGGCATCCCGCGCCCGCGTTGCGGTCGATCGCAGCCTGCGGCAGCGGCTACAAAGGCCTGCTTCAACCTAGCAAGCGCAACAGAGTGCGATGCCGGAACCCGAAAATGCGCGCATGCAGGCATTGACCAGCAGCCATTCCACAGGTGCGCCGCCCAGCGCCCGATAGGTCACCCGGTCGGTATTTACATATAACCACCGTCCATGTCGCCGGTATGACACCCCACAGCCAGTGGCGAAAGCTGAACTCGCGCCCGGCGCTGATCCGCAGGTCATTGATATCCACGCCCCGCAAGGGGCTGGTGCGCTCGGGAAAGATCTTCGGGAAGTTGGCGCCTTCAAGACAGAAATCCAGCACCTGAGCCGGGCTGCGACCGGCAATGAAAGTCATGCGTTCGAGCACAGGCATGCTGGAAAAACCTCTTGAAAGCCTCAACACAATCTCACTCAATACATCATAAATATTCTGTATCTATCTGCTTTTATTGAATTTATTTAAATCAATAAATCACTTTAAGTTAACCACTCTAAAAGCATGGAAATAATCATAATCCACATGAACCGGAAGGCGCCGCCTGAAGCTTCGCTGCCACTCGACCCTGGAGCACGCTGCCCTGCCGCGGACGTGAAAACCTGTCACGGACAGCAGGCCTTGCGCCCTCGCCTCGCCAGCGAAACCTGTGTTCTTGATTGACTTGCCGGAACTGCTCAGTGAAGGGGTCAGGTATTCGCCCTGACCCCGACGCAGTGGGCAAAAAAGCTCGGGGAGAAACCCCGGCCCTACTGTTTTTTCAGTTTCTGGAAGGACTGATGCAGGTCGGAGGCCCAGCCGTCGATGACGTTTTTCACGTCCGAAGGCTGCATGACCTGGGTGTCGTTCTGCAGCGGCTTGCCGCTGCCCTTGCGCACCACCTGGGCGATCACCTTGTTGTTGCCGCCGTCGATGAACTGCGCCTCGGTGCCCAGGGTGGTCTCCTGGTCGCGGATGCCGCTGGCCGTGCTCACCGCCGCCGCCACCAGGGCGATGGGAATGATTTCGTAGGGCTTCAGGCCTTCGGTCTTGCTGCTCACGGCCGTGATCGCCGCGCGCACCACAATCACCCCCGGCCCCGGCGCGGTGGCCAGGGGCAAGTCCTGGCCGATCTCGCGTTTGAGCGCTTCGTCGTAATAGCGGTTGATACCGTACAAGGTGTTCTGCGGGATCTTCACCGTCGGCTGCGGCTTGGGGTAGAACTGGGTGGGCTCGATATAGACGCTGCGGTACTGCTTCAGGTCCAGCTTGGGATCGACCCAGCGCATCACCTCGACGCCGGACGGCGACTTGGCTTCCTTGAGCTGGCTGTAGTCGCCGAGAAAACCGGAGTACTCGTCGGGTTGGGTGACGTTGCTGGAACAGCCCACCAACCCTAGGGAGGCCAGGCACAGCGTGCTCATCATTGATGCGAGCTTCATGGGGTAACTCCTGTCAGAAATCCGGAAGCGCTACTGGTTTGAGGAAGTGTAGGTATAGCCAATAGCGGGCATATCAGCACAGCAAAAGCGGATTAATCGCCAAAGCAGGCCAGAGAATTCTTGGCAGATCGGAAAGATACAGGTGCAGCGTCAACGCTGCACCTCTCCCCATTACCAGGTGGTTCCGCGCCTTGCCGCCGCCTCGCGCAAGGCGTTGATGCGCATGGCCTTGAGCAGGGAAAAGGTCCCGGCCAGGATGATCACGGCGCCAAATACGAAGTCGATGCCGTACAACTGGTAGTCCTGCAGCGGCCCGACCAGGAACACCCGCACCGCCGCCACGCCCAGCAAGGTGGCAAGAAAGTCGATGGTCGGCTCGTCGCGATACAGCACCATCAACAGCGGCAGGCACAGCACCAGCAATAACAGCAGCACGATGATCTTGAACGAGCCTTTGCGCTCGATGCTGAAGGCGCACTCGCTGGCGCCATAGGCGGGATAGTCGCCGGGCTGGACCAGGCTGTTCTGCTCGGCGATATAGTCCGCCGGGTTGTACAGGCGGGTCGGGGTAAAGGTATTGGACAGGTTCAGCTGCGTGGTGATGCGCTTGAACGGCAGGTCGACCTGCTCGTTGCCCTTGAGGATGTACAGCACCGGCTTGTAGCCGTAACGGTAAACCTCGAAGGGAAACCGGCTGGACTCGCCGTTGACCCGGATCGGCCGGTTTTCCAGGTCGGCGTAGGCATTCTTGTGCGGCGAACTGAAGTTGCGGTTCAAGGGCTTGACCTTGACCTCTTCGAAGAACAACGGCGGCATGCTGTAGGTGGACTGCAAGGGTTCCAGGCGCAGTTTCAGCGGGTAGCGGCCCAGCTCGTAGCGGTTGTAGGTGCGCTCGGAAACGTTGACCTCCCCCGAGACCTTGAACTCGCCCTGGGTGCTGTTGGTCACCCTGAGCAGCAGGTAGTCGCGCTTGAAGGAGTGCGGCGAATCCGCGGCGGGGCCGCACCAGCCGTAGCTGTCGAGAGGGTCGCCGAGGCGCCCGCTGCGGGCATCCTGATACACATAGAAATAGCCGACCCACAGGGTCAGGAGCAGCAACAACGAAAACAACCCGAGTATCTTTTTAGCAACGCTCACAGCCGCGACTCTCTTCCATGGATGGCCCATGCCAGGCACGCCGGCGACTGATCGCCGGACGCCGATCCCTGGCTCCGTCATAAGAGGTGCGACTCTACCAAAGCGCCATCATCGACCCAAGGACAAATGCCCCTGGCGGCCAGACAATGGCCGTTGCCGGCCCTGTTCCCGGGCGACTGTGAGCATCGATCGAAGCGCCGGCCCGGGCAGGCGCTGCTCTTCAGCGGCGCCGGAACAGTGGCCGCGGCTCGATCGCCGAGCGCCCGTAGAGCACGCTCATGCCCGCCAGCCCCTTGAGGGCGTCGTCGGCGCATTTGTCTTCGCGGATGGCAAAGCTGTCAAAACCGCATTGGCGCATATGGCTCAGTTGGTCGCGCAGCACATCGCCCACCGCCCGCAGTTCGCCCATCCAGCCCAGCCGGGTGCGCAGCAGGTAGGCCTGGCTGTAGGCACGGCCGTCACGGAAGCTGGGGAAGTCCAGGGCGATCAGCGGGATCAGCTTGAGCCAGGGCCGCAGGCTTTCCACCTCGTCGTCCGGGCCGAGCCAGACCCCGTCCCGCGCTGGCTCGTGCTCGATACGGCGGATCAGCCAGCGGGCCAGCGGCAGAATCAACGGGCCCTGGGGCAGCGGGCCGTCCACCTCGCGCACCAGATTCCAGGGATCGTCCTCGACCCGCCCGGCCTGGCCATCTTGCAGACGCAGCAGATTATTCATGGTTTTAGTCTCTCGCTCACGGCTGTAACTCCTGGCTCACGGCTGTGCTTTCTATTGCATGGTCGCGCTGCGGGCTCATGGCAGCGCCTCCAGCACTTTCGGGTAGACCCGCTCCTTGAATGGCTCCAGGCCGATGCGCTGCACGGTGTCGACGAACAGTTCTTCGCTCTCCCGGTAACGCACGAAGGTGGCGATGATGCGCTCTATCACCCCGGGCACCTGCTCGGCGCTGAACGACGGGCCGATGACCTTGCCCAGCGCGCTGTGCTTGCCCTGGGCGCCGCCGAGGGTGATCTGGTACCACTCGCTGCCGTTCTTATCGACGCCGAGGATGCCGATATTGCCGATGTGGTGATGGCCGCAGGCGTTCATGCAGCCGGAGATGTTCAGGCTGATGTCGCCCAGGTCGTGCAGGTAGTCGAGGTTGTCGAAACGCGCCTGGATCGCCTGGGCGATGGGGATCGACTTGGCGTTGGCCAGGGCGCAGAAGTCGCCGCCGGGACAGGCGATGATGTCGGTCAGCAGGCCGACGTTGGCGCAACCCAGGCTCTGTTCGCCGGCCAGCCGCCACAGTTCATGCAGTGCGGCCTTGGGCACGTCCGGCAGGACAATGTTCTGTTCGTGGGCGATGCGGATTTCACCGAAACCGAAGGCCTCGGACCACTCGGCCACCGCCTCCATCTGCGCCGCCGTCACGTCTCCGGGCGGTGAGGCGCTGCCGGGCTTGGTCGACAGCACCACGCTGGCGTAGCCCGGCACCTTGTGCGGCTGCACGTTGTGCGCCACCCAGCGTTCGAAGGCCGGCTCCTCGGCCAGGCGGCTGCCGTAGTCGAGATCGGTGGCCGGCTGGCGTTCGTAGAGCGGCGGCACAAAGGCACTGGCGACCCGCTGGTATTCGGCCTCGGTCAGTTGCGCCGGGCCGTCCTTGAGGTGCTGCCACTCCTCCTCCACCTCTTTGGCGAAGGCCTCGATACCCAGGGCCTTGACGAGGATCTTGATCCGCGCCTTGTACTTGTTGTCGCGCCGGCCGTGGCGGTTGTAGACCCGCAGCACCGCCTCGACATAGGACAGCAGGTGCTGCCACGGCAGGCCGTCGCGGATCTGCTGGCTGAGGATCGGCGTGCGCCCCAGGCCGCCGCCGACCATCACCCGCAGCAGCATCTGCCCGCGCCAGTCGCGGTACAGGTACAGGCCGATGTCATGCATCATGATCGCCGCCCGGTCCTGACGGGCCGAGCAGATGGCGATCTTGAACTTGCGCGGCAGGAACAGGAATTCCGGGTTGATGGTCGACCACTGGCGCAGGATTTCCGCCAGGGGCCGCGGGTCCATCAGCTCATCGGCGGCCACCCCGGCGAAGGCTTCGGTGGTGATGTTGCGCACGCAGTTGCCGGAGGTCTGGATCGCATGCATCTCGACATTGGCCAGGCGTTCGAGGATGTCCGGCACCTGGGCCAGCTCGATCCAGTTGAACTGCATGTTCTGCCGGGTGGTGAAGTGGCCGTAGCCGCGGTCGTAGTCGCGGGCGATGCTGGCCAGGGTGCGCATCTGCCGCGCACTGAGGGTGCCGTAGGGAATGGCCACCCGCAGCATGTAGGCGTGCTTCTGCATGTACAGGCCGTTCTGCAGGCGCAGCGGCAGGAACTCCTCTTCGCTCAGCTCGCCGGCCATGAAGCGTTCGACCTGATCGCGAAACTGCGCCACCCGTTCAAAGACCAGGGCCCGGTCGTACTCGTCATAGTGATACATGTCACGGCCTCATCAGTGCTGACCCCGATCCCGCCCCTGAAGCCGCTGTAATCCTGTAGCCGCTGCCGAGCAGCGCGAGGCTGCGATCGAGTTGGGCGGCATCCCGACATAGCACTCGCAACCCGGACGACGCGGTCTGGCAGACAGAACGCATGTGTCGGTCTTGCGGCTGCTTTGCAGCCGATCGCAGCCTCGCTGCGCTCGGCAGCGGCTACAGGGCCAGGGTGGCCACGGGGTTATGCATTCCAGGGGTGATCCGGGGGTTTTGGTGTGGTGGTGACTATGCCCTTGCGGCTCAGGACGTTACAGATTCAGGTGAACACTAAAAAACCGTATCAGCAGCTCGTAGACCTGTGCTGGCAGGCGGTCAATCTGATCCGTATTAATGCAGTTTTTCTGAGCCTGTTTTGTTTCGCCCGTGCTTTCTACAGTGCATGGCATGCCAGGCCGGGTGGCCTGGCAAGCCTTTGCAACCGTGGAAGCATTGACCATGAGCACAGCAACAATGGAACCGGCCTACAACTACAAGGTGGTACGCCAATTCGTCATCGCCACCGTGGTCTGGGGCGTGATCGGCATGGCCATGGGGGTATGGATCGCCTCCCAGCTGGTCTGGCCGCAAATGAACCTCGACCTGCCCTGGACCAGCTTCGGCCGCCTGCGCCCGCTGCACACCAGCCTGGTGATCTTCGGCTTCGCCGGCAGCGCCCAGTTCGCCGCCAGTTACTACGCGGTCCAGCGCACCTGCCAGGTGCGGCTGTATTCCGACAAGCTCGCCGCCTTCACCTTCTGGGGCTGGCAGTCGGTGATCCTGATCATGCTGGTCACCCTGCCGCTGGGCTACACCACCACCAAGGAATACGCGGAAATCGAATTCTCCGGCGCGGTGTGGATGGCCGTAGTCTGGGTGGTCTACGGCATCGTGTTCTTCACCACCGTGGTGCAGCGCAAGACCAAACACATCTACGTCGGCAACTGGTTCTTCGGCGCCTTTATCCTGGTGATCGCCATGCTCCACGTGGTCAATCACCTGTCGATCCCGGTGGACTGGTTCAAGTCCTACCCGGTGTATTCCGGCGCCACCGACGCCATGGTCCAGTGGTGGTACGGCCATAACGCCGTGGGCTTCTTCCTGACCACCGGTTTCCTCGGGATGATGTATTACTTCGTGCCCAAGCAGGTCGGGCGCCCGGTGTATTCCTATCGCCTGTCCATCGTGCACTTCTGGGCGCTGATCACCCTGTACATCTGGGCCGGCCCGCATCACCTGCACTACACCGCCCTGCCCGACTGGGCGCAATCGCTGGGCATGGCCATGTCGCTGATCCTCCTGGCACCGAGCTGGGGCGGCATGATCAACGGCATGATGACCCTCTCGGGCGCCTGGCATAAGTTGCGCACCGACCCGATCCTGCGGTTCCTGGTGCTGTCCCTGGCCTTCTACGGCATGTCGACCTTCGAGGGGCCGATGATGGCGATCAAGACGGTCAACGCCCTGTCGCACTACACCGACTGGACCATCGGCCACGTCCACGCCGGCGCCCTGGGCTGGGTGGCGATGATCACCTTCGGCGCCGTCTACCACATGGTGCCCAAGGTCTTCGGCCGTGAGCAGATGCACAGCGTCGCGCTGATCAACCTGCACTTCTGGCTGGCGACCATCGGCACCGTGCTCTACATCGCCTCGATGTGGGTCAACGGCATCACCCAGGGCCTGATGTGGCGCGCGGTCAACGACGACGGCACCCTCACCTATTCCTTCGTCGAGGCCCTGCAGGCCAGCCACCCGGGCTTTATCGTGCGCTTCGCCGGGGGCGTGTTCTTCCTCAGCGGCATGCTGCTGATGGCCTACAACACCTGGCGCACCGTGCGCGTGGCCGACCCGCGCCTGGCCCTCAGCGACGCCCAGATCGCCTGATCGCCCAAGCCACGACCACGACGCGGGCCACACCCGGCCCGCGTCGCTCATCCCTCCCGCAGCACAGCGAGCCCCCGATGATCGAATTCGCCCTTGACCTGCTCGGCGTGACCTTCCTCTACCTGAGCATCGGCTACTGCCTGCGCCATCAATCGGCCAAGAGCCTCGACGACGCCAGCCTGATCCCCTTCGCCGACGACCCGGACGTGGCGCGCCGGGTGGAACTGACCACCGGCAAGAAAATCAACGCCGTGGCGCCGGAACCGCAAACCGCCAGGCCCGGCTGGGGCAATGTAGAGATCTGAAGAATGCCCTTGATGGGTCTGGTAGACGCCCAGGCCACCAGACAGTTACTGCCTCACCCACGTTCCCGGGGAATCAGCGCCTGCAGCTGCGACGCCAGGAAGTCGCCGTCGAAGGTAAAGACGTCGGACTCCTTCAGGCCGTTGGCCTGGCGCCATTGCCAGCTGCCGTCGGCCAAGCCCACCAGGGACACGCTGCCATACCGCGCGGCGGTCAGGCCCATGACCGCCAGGGAAATCTGCCCGGCGGCGCCCATCACATCGGGCACGAACTCCACCGGTTTGCCGACGATGACGAGGGTCAGTTTCTCGGTCTTGAAGGTCGAGGTTTTCACCGGGACGCTAGGGCTGAAGGCCAAGTAGGGTTCGCGACTCAAGGCCAGCAGGTCCGGCATCAGCACCGGTGCCAGCCACTGCTGGATATGCTCGAACAGCTCGGTGATACGGCTCGCCCAGACCACCTTCTGGCTTTCGAACAGCTGTTTCTTGTGGGCTTCGCTTTCTGCATAGCGCCGAAGCATCTCGCCCAGTTGCCGTACGTCGTCCATGTTCATGCCTCTTCGAGAAACCGCGGTTGCGGACCTTGAGCATGGCAGATGGGGGGTGTCGGCGTACGACTAAAAACCTGCGCGGTACTGGCTCGGGGTCAGGCCGAGGACCTTGCGAAAGGCGCTGCCCATATGGGACTGGTGGGCGAAGCCGGTTTCCAGGGCGATGGCGGCGAGCGGCAGGTCGCTGCGTTCGATCAGCCGGCGCGCCGCCTGCACCCGGACTTCGACCAGCCAGGCATGGGGCGTCATGCCGATGGCGCGGGTGAAATCCCGCAGGAAACGCAGTTCGTTGCGCCCGGTGCAGGCCGCCAGTTCACCGAGCGACAGCGGCTCGGCGTACTGCTGCTCGATCAGCGTCAACACCCGGCTGAACTCGGTACGCCTGGCGGCCTTGGCCGGTGCTGGGTCGAAGGCGGCGAGGCCGGCGAACTGCAGGGCGCATTGTTCCAGGGCCAACGGATCGCCGGCGGGTTCCAGCAACAGCCGCCGCGCCTGGCGTCCCAACGCCAGGGCCCGGGCGTGTCCGGGCCGTTGCAAGCGTCGCGAACCGCGGGCGATGCCCAGGGCCTGGGGGTCGGCCAGCCAGCGCAGCAGCAGGTATTCACCGCCCTGGGGCGACTCGGAAAACACCTCGACCCCGGCCGGGGTCAAGGCCAGGGTCCCCGGCCAGCTGTCGAAATCCTCGCGCCGGTCGCTGCCGATGGCGTGCACGCCCCGCTGGCGCTCCAGGCTCAGGCCGAGGCTTTGCCACTGCAGCGGATCGCGCGCGCTGTAGGCCGCGCGCGGCAGCAATTGCAGGTCGAGCGTGCCGCCCAGCAGTTCGCGGCGCAGCGGCTCGTGACCCAGGCCCCGGCTGCTCAGAACCTTGCTGCTCAGCACGCCGGGCATGTGAAATTTCTTGATAGATCGCGGGGCTGCGTCACGGGACACTCTCGGCATTCAGTTTTGTCAGCAACAGGAGCTGTGTATGCGCACCATCGGCCTTATCGGCGGCATGAGCTGGGAGTCCAGCGCCGAGTATTACCGCCTTATCAACCAGCAGGTACGGGACCGTCTCGGGCCGCTGCGTTCGGCGCGGTTGCTAATGTACAGCGTCGACTTCGGACCTGTCGAACAGGCCCAGCACGCCGGGCGCTGGGACCTCGCGGCCGGGATCCTGGTGGATGCGGCGCGCCGCCTGGAGGCCGGTGGCGCCGAATGCGTGGTGCTCTGTACCAACACCATGCACAAGGTCGCCGACGAGATTCAGGCCGTGCTGTCGGTGCCCTTCCTGCACATCGCCGACCCGACCGCCGAGGCCGCCCTCGAGGCCGGCACCCTCAGCGTGGGCCTGCTGGGCACGGCCTTCACCATGGAACAGGATTTCCTCAAGCAGCGCCTGCTCGATCGCGGCCTCAAGGTACTGGTGCCGGACGCCGTGGACCGCCAGGCCGTGCACCGGATCATCTACGACGAGCTGTGCGTGGGCGTCATCAGCGAGGCCTCGCGCCAGCGCTACCAGCAGGTGATCCAGGCCCTGATGGAGCGCGGCGCCCAGGCCATCATCCTCGGCTGCACCGAGATTGGCCTGCTGCTCAAGCCCGAACACAGCCCCCTGCCGCTGCTGGACACCACCGAGCTGCATGCGCGGGCGGCGGTGGCGTTTGCCTTGGATGGAGCGCGGCATGGCTGACTGCAGATCATCGGCCATCCGCAAGCCTGTAGCCGCTGCCGAGCCCTGGCGAGGCTGCGATCGCCCGGAACGGGCGCGGCGCTCTCGAGATCGCTGAGGTCCTGCGGACCTATCGCAGCCTCGCTGGCGCTCGGCAGCGGCTACAGGGGCGAGTTAGGCCTGGAGCATGCGGCGCAGGCGCGCCATGCTCAAGACGTCGACGTACTGGCCGTCGCGCACCGCGTAGTCGCGCAGCCGGCCTTCGCTTTCGAAGCCGAACTTGCGGTACAGGCCCAGGGCGGCTTCGTTGTCGGCGAATACGGTCAGTTCCACCCGTTGCAGGTTCATCCAGTTGTCCGCCACGTCCAGCACCGCCGCCAACAGCCGGCTGCCGACGCCCTGGCCCTGCCATTCCACCGCCACGCCCATGCCGACGCTGCCGCAGTGGGCGCGGCGGATGCGCGAGAACTGCTCGATGCTGCAACTGCCGATCACCGCCCCCTGGTGCAGCGCCACCAGGGCCACCCGTCGTTCGTTGTCCGGCACCAGGCGATTGCGCCAGACCTCAACGGACTGAAACGGCATCTGCAGCACCTGGCGGGCGACCGCGGGGTCGTTGTACAGCGCGGTAATGCCCGGCACATGGGCTTCACTGAAACGTTCGATGACGATGCTGGGGATCTCTGCGGGCATAAGTCTTCCTTGGTTCATGCGAGACGGCCGTCGAGTGTAGAGCGCCAGCGCCGCGCATGGCGAGCGCCGGACACAGGGATTCTCTCTGTAGGAGCCAGCTTGCTGGCGATGCCGGCGCCGCGGTGTATCAGGCAGAACGCCATCGCGAGCAAGCTTCGCTCCTATGGAGGCGTGCCGTCGAAGTCGAACCACTCGCTGCGTTCCCGGAAGGTGTTGAGGATCAGGTCGACCAGTTGTTGTACCTCGGCGTCGTGCTCCACTTCGGCGTTCACCGCCATCCACACCTGGCGCGCCATGGCCTCGTCGAACAGCCCGGGCAGTGCCGTCAGGCCGCGGTCGAAGCGGCTCATGTAATGAGGCAGCAGGCCGATGCAGGCGCCGCAGCGGATCATCTCCAGCATCAGCTCGTAGGAATGCACCTGCACCACCCCCGCCAGGCGCTGCTCCACCAGCTGGTTCCACGGCCGCAGCGGCTCGACCTGCCGGTCCTGCTGCCATTGCACCAGCATGTAGTCGGCCAGGTCGGCCAGGCTGTCGGGGCGCGCCGCGACCCGCGAATAACGCTTGGCGATATGCGGCAGGTAGTCCAGGCGCACCAGCGGCTGCGGCGCGCTGGTGACGAAACTCGGCCCCGGCCTGGGTGAATCCACCCCGCCCAGCCACACCACCACATCTGCGCTCAACGCCCGCAGCGACAGCTCGCTGTCGATGGAGATGATCTCCAGGCGCACGCTGGCGTTGCGCCGCAACAGGGCAATCAGGTCGCGACCGAGGATGTCGTGCAGGATCGACTCGGCCACCGCCAGGCGCAGCAGCGGCTGTTCGAGCACCGGCAGCGTGCGTCCGTGGGCCAGGGCGATCAGCTGCGCCTTGAGCTGCTGGCCTTCGCGGCTGAGGCTCAGGGCACTGCCCTGGAAACTGAACAAGGGGCGGCGCAACTGTTCCTCCAGGTGCGCCAGCTGTTTGCGCAGCAGCGTCGACTTGATGTTCAGGCTGCGCGCCGCCTGCATGAAGCAGCCGCAACGGGCGGTGACCAGGAAATACTGGGCCAGCTCCGGCTCGATCCCGGCGGCCAGGGCCAGCCAGGCTTCCCGGGGTTCGGCCTGGGCGATGTAGGGGGTGATGCCCGAGATCGGGACGGGTTCGAGAAAGGACATGAGTGACTCCCTGTCGTGTGGGTGATGGCATCCATTGCACGTTGTACGGGCAGCGACGGCTTTGCCGTCTATCGCGAGCAAGCTCGCTCCTACAGGGGACTGCATCGATCCTGTAGGAGCGAGCTTGCTCGCGAAGCGGTAGCGGCCACACCGCTTGCCTAAAGCTTCTCCTCCAGCACCTTGTTCAACTGCGCGCCGTCGATACTCAGGGTCGCGGTGTCGAGCATGCCTTCCAGGTAGGCCTTGGCGATCTGTTCCTGGCGCTGCGCCCGCAGGGCCTGGGTCAGGCGTTCGCGCAACTCGTCCAGGGTCGCCGTGCGGGCCGGTTGCTGCTCGGTCAGCTTGAGCACATGAAAACCCGCCGCACTCTGCACCGCATCGGACACCGCGCCGACCTTCAGGCGCGCCACCGCGCCGCGGACCTCGGGCAGCAGTTGCGGCAACGGCTGCAAACCGGAGTCGCCGCCGCGCCGGGCGCTGTCGGGGTCCTGGGAATACTGGCTGGCCAGGGCGGCGAATTCGCCGGGGGCGGCCTGGGCCTTCTTGCTCAGTTCCTGGGCCTGCTTGCGTGTCGCCTCCAGCGCCTGCGGGTCATTCACCGCGAGGAAGATCTGACTGACCCGGTACAAGGCCGGGGTTTGCCACTGCGCCTTGCCGGCGTCGTAGGCCTGCTGCAGTTCGGCCTCGCTCGGGTAGCCGGCCGGCACCTGGCTGACCGAGCGCAAGTAATCGCGAAAGACGATCTGTTCGGTGGCCACCTTGGTCTGCAAGGCCACCTCCGGACGCTGGCGCCAGCCCTGGGCATCGGCCTGTTCGAGCACGGCCTTTTCCGCCAGGCGCGTGCGAATCCAGTTTTCCAGGGCCGGGCGATTGCCCCGCAGCTGCTCGCGGGACGCCTCGGGCAACGCCGCGAACAGCGCCTTGAGCTCCTCCGGCGCCACCCGTTGGTTGCCCAGGCGCGCCACCGCCGGGCCGTCGTCGATCGGGCTGGCTAGCGCCACCCTGGGCTGTTGCGCCGCCACCGGGTCGCTGCCCGGACGCACGCCCAGCCACACCGCCAGCGCCACCAGGGCCAGGGCGCCGACACCGACCACCAGGCTTGGCTTCTTCACTGCCCAGGCACCTCAACGACAGCCTCGGCGACGGCCTCGGGCGCTGCTTCAGGCATGGTTTCTGGCGTGGCTTCAGGCTGGGCCTGCAGGCGCGCGGCGTGCTGGCTGTAGTCGCGCAGGTAGACGATGAACTCCTGCAACAGCCGGTCCCAGAGTTCCAGCTGGCTGCGCAGGTGATCGTGGCCGACCCCGGCCACCACCACGTCCATTTCCATCACCAGGAACTCGCCCTGCACCGACAGCCGGGCAAAGCGTCGCGAGGCATTCCACAGCTCGGCCAGGCCCGCCGGCAACTCGCCCTGGACCCGCAGCGCGCAGCTGAAGGTGAAGTCCACATAGCTGCCCTGCCCAGCACCCGCCGCGTTGCCGAAGCGCACGGCGTAGCCGATGCCCTGGCTGGCGCTGAGCAGTTGCACGATGCCGTTCTGGTCGGTCTGGTTGACCCGGTAGCCGGCGCCTTGCAGCAGTTCGGTGAGGCTCTGCGGGGTGACGCTGAGGATCAATTGCGCTTGTTCAGTCATGCTCGATTCTTCCCTGATATTCAGTGGGTGCTCGCTGCCCGCGGGGCATCGAACTGGGTTTTGTACAGCTCGTCGCCAAAGCCCTGGGCCAGTTCCTCGAACTTGACCCGGGCGCCGCCGGCGAAGGGCTGGCGGATTTTCATCACCTGCGCCACGTCGATCTTCTCGTAGGCCGCGAGGATCTCTTTGGCCACGCCATACATCTGCTGATTCTTGACCGAACATTGCTGCACTTGTGTGTCACGTTCGCTCAATTGCGCCGCAAGCCTGGCCCGCTCGGCCTCTTTGGCCCGGGCCATGACCAGCAGCTCGTCATAGGCCTTCTTGAACTTGCCGATCTGCTCGCTGCTGGCGGCCATCTGCGCCTGAGCCTGGCTGTGCAGGTTCTGCTGCTGGCCGGCCAGTTGCTCGGCGACGCCGCGGGCCTTGGCCAGGTCGGCGCTCAGTTGCTTGATCTGCGCCTGCGCCTGTTTGGCCTGGTTCTCGGCGGCGACCCGGGCCGCGCTGGCCTGGGCCTGTTCGCTCTGCAGGGCCTGCAACTGCTGGGTGGTGCTGCG
The DNA here is from genome assembly GCF_900115645.1 of Pseudomonas sp. NFPP07. Taxonomy (NCBI): domain Bacteria; kingdom Pseudomonadati; phylum Pseudomonadota; class Gammaproteobacteria; order Pseudomonadales; family Pseudomonadaceae; genus Pseudomonas; species Pseudomonas sp. NFPP07. Next base: position 173,324 of record NZ_FOXG01000005.1, on the reverse strand, counting down.
CAACTGAGTGCGCAGGCGCTCCTCCATGCCTTCGGCGCTGGCCCCGCTGGCCAGCAGCACGCCCAGGGCCAACAACAGGCAGCGCCCTGCCCTGGCTCGCGTGTTCATCGCCGTGCTGCTCATAGCAAGACTGGTCATGACAATGCCCCTTGCGCCCTAGAAGCGCGTGTTGATTTCAAGCTGCAAGACATCGATGTCGAACGGCGCGCCGTACACCGCCTCGGAGCTCAGCCAGCGGCCGGTGGCGAAGACGTTCTTGGCCAGGCCGTAGTTGCCGCCGAGGAAGTAACCCTTGGCGTTGGTGCCGCCGAGGTGGAACGAGGAATCGTTGAAGCCGTCAGGCAGCGCATCGGGCTGGATGTACTTGTAGCCGGCGAACAGGTTCCAGTCGCCCTGTTTGGCCAGCTCCAGGCTGTTGCCCAGGGTGAACTGCACCATCCAGGCGTTGGCGCCGCTTTCCAGCTCGCCGTTGCTGTCCAGGTTGTTGACGATCTGGCCTTCAGAGCGCTTGCGCATCTCGCCTTCGTCGTAACCCAGGTTGTGGATGTAGTTGGCCTGGCTGCGCAGCTTGAAGTTCTCCGGCAGGTCGGCGTCCCACACCAGGTTCAGGTCCAGCAGGTTGAACTCCGAGGCCAGGCCGACGAACTGCGGCTGCGCGGTGGCGGCCGGGTTGAGCGGGTTGGGCGTGATGTCGCGCAACAGGAACACACTGTTGCCCTTCTGCATGAAGGCCACGCGGCTGCCGTCGCTGTCGCAGCCCGGCGCCCCGGCCCAGGGTTCGCAGGCACCGGAGCGCTGGCCCTCGATGTCGTCGAAGCGGTAGTAGGCCAATGCGCCCTTGAGCCGGTGGTTGCCGTTGATCGCCCAGTTGGCGCCGATCTGCGCGCCGTACAGCCATTTGTTGTCGCTCTCTTCCTTGTCGAAGCCGTTGCTGGTGGAGGTGTCGTTGGTGTACTCCACCGGGAACGCGCCGACCGTACCGAACAGCCCCCAGTCGCGATTGAGCTTGTGGTTGAAGATCGCCGCCACGCCGTCGAAGTTCAGGTCGTTGGAATACAGCAGGTCGGTGGAGAAGAACGGGTTGGCGATCCGCCCGCCGGTCAGGGTCAGCGCGTCGGTGGCCTTCCAGGTCAGGTAGCCCTGGTCGAGCCAGATGTCCTTCTTGCCGAACCCGCCGCCCAGGGTCTGGGTGGTGGACACCGGGTTGTTGTCCGAGCCGGTACCGATGCGGATGCCGGCGGTCCAGTCCTCGGCGACCTGGGCCTTCATGCCCAGCCGGGCGCGCAGGCGGAACAGGTTCTCGCGGTCCTCGCGGGTGTTGAGCAAGGGCGGCAGGTTGGAGCTGCTGTTGGGGTTGACGTCGTACGGGCCCTTGTCGTTGAGCTTGGCGAAGTCGACGATTTCATTGCTGTTGCTGCCCGAGTAGTAGCGCGACTCGTCGCGCAGGCGAATGTCGCCGTCGAAACTGATGCGCGACACCCAGTCCGGGAAGGTGTTGGGCTGGGCCCAGTTTTCCTGCTTGGCGGTGGCCATGACCTCGGCCTTGACCTGGTCGCGGATCTGGTCGCGGACGATGGCCGGCACGTATTGCACCCGCACATCCCCCGGCGTCGCCGCCGGCCCTGCCGCCACCGCGGTGCTGGCCTGGCGCGCCTGCTGCGCTTCGCGCTCGGCCTGGGCGATCAGGCCGTCGGCCTGCTCCTGTTTCAGCACGCCCTGCTGCACCAGCAAACGGATCAGATTGATCGTGGCGTTTTCCGAGGGCGCAGCGGGCGCGGCCGCTACCGGTCCCACCAGGGTCGCGATGACCATGCCGATCGCCAGGGACAATCGATTCACGTTGGAAATCATTTGCACACAGCTCCTTTTGGCAAAACTTGCATCAGTCGTTCGGTTAACCCGGACGCCGCCCCTGCAGGGACAGGCGTACAGGCAGGGTCAGGGAGGCCGGTGGCCGCTCCGTCAAATGCGCCGCGCCGCGCAAGGCGGCCAGCACCTGGGTGTCGATTTGCGGGTTGCCGCTGGACTTGACCAGCTCGACCCGGGTGATCTCGCCGACGGCGCTCAGCCAGACGTCGGTTTGCAGCGAAAAGGCCTGGTTGCGCAGGTCCGGGTTTTCCCGCAGCACGCGCTGGAAGGTGAAGGCCAGGAACTGGCTGTAGGTGCCGTTGCCCAGGCGCCCACCGCCGGAGCCGGCCATGCCGCCGCCCTTGCCGGCGCCGATGTTGAAAGCGTCGCTGCCGGCCTGGGCATCGCCATCCATCTGCATGGGATTGGCCAGGTCGTCCACCGGCGACGGCGGCGCCTCTTCCTCGGGCTTGACCTGCTCCGGCTCCGGGGTCGGTTCCGGTTCGGGCACCTTCTCCTCGACCGGCGGCTCCGGCTCCTTGGGTTTTTCCGGCGGCGGTGGCGGTGGTGGCGGCAGCGGGATGATGGTCGGCACCTTGGGCGCCTCCCGGCGCACCCCGCTCATGTCGTTGGCCCACTGCCAGAGCAGCCAGGCGGCGCCGGCGCCCAGCAGCAGGCCCACGCCCCACTTGAGCAGGCGCGGCGCCGTGCGGTTCTTCACTGGCGGCAGCTGGATAGGTTGTTGTGCGGTCATGGCTCAGCCCTGGCTCGGTTTGCCGGTGACCAGCCCGACCTGGGACAGCTCCAGCCGGCGCAGCAGGTCCAGGACCTCGATGACCTTCTGGTACTGCACCGTGGCGTCGCCGCGCACGATCACCGGGAAGTCCGGGTTCAGGGCCTTTTCCATGCGCAGGCGTTCTTCCAGCTCCGGCAGCGTCACCGGGTAGGCGTCGAGGAACACCTGGCCGCCGTCGTTGACCGAAATCGCCTTGGTCTTGGCCTCGGACAGCGACACCGAAGCGCTGGCCTTGGGCAGGTTGATCTGGATCCCGGAGACCTGGGCGGTGGCGGTGAGGATGAACATCACCAGCACCACCATCAGCACGTCCACCAGGGGCGTGATGTTGATGCTGTCCACTGGCGCGTCGTCATCGTCGTCGTGGGAGGCGTTCACAGAAGCCATGACGTTTCTCCTCAGGCCGGCACGCTGGCGTTATGAGCCCGCGCGGGCGCGGCTTCACTGGACTGGCTGGCGCCATGCAACTCGGCCAGGCGGGTGATGAATTCGTCGACGAACACCCGCATGTCGGCGCTGACTTCCTTGTTGCGGGTGATCAGCCGGTTGTAGCCAAACAGCGCCGGGATCGCGACGAACAGGCCCATGGCGGTGGCCAGCAGGGCCGCGGCCATGCCCGGGGCGATGGCGTTGATGTTCACGTCGCCGGCCATGGCCGTGCCGAGGAACACCACCATGATCCCCAACACCGTGCCCAGCAGCCCGATGTAGGGCCCGCCGGCGATGGCGTTGGACAGGGTCGAGAGCTTGGAGCCGAGCTGCTGGTTCTCGCGGGTGCGCACGCCGTCCATGGAACAGCGGATGGCCTCGATGGTCGCCGCCGAGACCGACGAGGTGTCGGCGCCCTGCTCGCGGCGGGTGCGGATCTCCTGGACCGCCACCTGGTACAGGCGCCACAGCGAGGAATGCTCCAGGCGCTGGGCCAGATCGCGGTCGTCGGCGAACATTTCCAGGCGGGTGCCGACCCGGGCGAACTGCTCGCGGAAGATCTGGTTGGCACTGCTGACACGGCTGACCATGCGGTTCTTGCGGATCATGATGATCCACGACTGGAACATCATCAGCACCAGCACCGCGATGATCACCCAGGCGTCCACCGGCACGGCCTTGAGCAAAAAGCCCAGGCTGCCGAAACCGAAGCCCGACTGTTCTTCATCGACGCCGTACACCACCAGTTTCGACTCGGCGCCCTGGGCCGCGGCATCGGCCAGCAGCAGGCCGGCGGGACGGGCCACCTTGGACAGGCGCAGCTCGTCGATGGCGCCATTGAACGGCAGGAAGGTACTGGCCTCGGCCGTTGCCCCTGGCGTTGATGCCGGCGGCAAATCGGCGCCGATGGCCAGCGGCGAATTGAACGCCGGCAGCGCCACCGCCAGGCGGGCGCTTTCGCGGCCATTGACCAACAATGCCAGCTGGCTGCCCTGGGCGGTCAGGGCCAGGTGCTGCCACTGCCCGGGATTGAGCGGCTGGGTCGACACCGCGCGCTGGCCGTCGACCTCGACAAAAGGCACGCCCTGGTTGACCCCGATCAGCAGGCTGCTGGCTCCCTCACGCCGGGCCAGCAGCAACTGCTCGCCGCTGGCCTGGTCCAGGCGCAGCCAGGCACTGAAGGTAAAGGCGCCGTCGGCGCTGTGTTGCAGCGACGGGCTGGCCGGCAACAGCAGCGGCTGGCCGTTAAACTGCAAGGCCCGGCCGATGACCCCGTCGATGCTCGCGCCGGTGGCGTTCTGCGCATGGTTGCCGTAGGCCGTGGTGTCCTTGGCCGGGGTGCCGTTGGCGCCGTCGAAGTGATAGAGGGCAACGTAGTTCGGGTCGAAGGTCAGCTGGCCGTTGGCGGTCGCCGGGGCCTTCTGGTTGCCGTAGTACATCCAGATGTCCTGGCGCTGGCCGCCCTCCACGTTCGGCACGTCGACCCAGACCAGGGCCATACCCATCAGCGGGTCGAAGCTTTCGATCTGGTGGTTGAACACGGTCTTGTCATCGGCGCTGACGAAGCGCAGGTCGGAGCCGTCTTCCTTGACCCCGTCGAAGCTGAAGTTGCCGGTGTGCAGGCGCACCAGCAACGCGGTGCGGCCCAGGGCCTGGTTGATGGCCGCGCCTTGCGGCGTGGTGTCGATGGAGATCTGCTTGCGGTAGTGCCAGTCGTCCTGCCACCACGCCTGGGCGGTCGCCGGGAGCACGAAGCCCAGGCAGATCAACAGGGAAATCAGTAAGCGCTGCATGAAAGTTACTCCGTGAAAGATCAAAACGTCGCCTGCACACTGAAGTGCACGCGCGAGTCCTGTTTCTGGGTGTTCGGTCCATCAAGCAGCGGGTAACCCCAGTCCAGGCTGCCGGAAAGCCATTTGCTCAAGCTGGCGCGGGTGCCCAGGCCGACGCTGGCCAGGCTGTAGTCGGCCTCCTGGTCGGGAAGCTCGTCGCGCAGGTACATCCGCGCGCCTTCGGCGAAGGCATAGAAACGCCATTCGTTGACATAACCGCCCAGGTACTTGGCCAGGGACGGCGTGCGCAGTTCCTGGGAAAACAGGTAGCCGTCGTCGCTGGTGCGCTCGGCCGCCAGGTAGCCGCGCACCGAGGTGGCGCCGCCGGCGGAGAACTGCTCGTTGGACACCAGCGGCCCCGAGGCCAGCTGGAAGGCCGCCTTGGACCCGGTCTGCCAGTCGTTGGCGAAGGTGTAGGTGTAATTCAGGTCGCCCTTGAGCACGGCGAAACTGGGGTTGGCGCGGTAGCGCTTGTAGTCGAAGTCTTCGTCCGAGCTGCCATAGCCGAACAGGCTGCGGGTGCCGGCCACCAGGCTCAGGCCGAGGCCCAGCTGGGAGGTCTCGGTGTAGCGGAAACCGTTGTAGGCGAAGGTGAACGGCGCGTACTTGAGCGGCACCTTGTCGCTGTCGCCGCCGAGGCTCAGCTCTTCCTCGAAGTCCTTGAAATCCACCCCGACCGAGAACGAATTGGCCCAGCTGCCGCTGGCCGGCAGGCTATAGATCAGCGACAGGCCGTAGGAGTGCCCCTTGCCCAGCACGTTGCTGCCGCCGATGGTGGCGACGTTGCTGTCGGACTGGTAACCGGCGAACTGCAGGCTCCAGCGCTCGTTCAGCGGCGCGGTGTAGGAACCGGACCAGACCTTGGCGTTGTCCTGGTCCTCGGGCGCGGTGAAATAGGTCAGGGAAATGCTGTGGCCCAACTGCCAGAGGTTGTTGTAGCCCAGACTGGTGACCGCCCGCAGGTGCTTGGTGTCGGCGCTGTAGTCGTTGTTCAGGCCGACGCTGGCCTGCCACGGGTTCTGGTCTTCCACCTGCAGGTCGACGTCCATGGTGCCGGGGCGCTGGCCTTCGCGGACCAGCGGCATGACCTGGCGCCCGGGGGTCTTGTTCAGGCTCGCCAGCTGGCCCTGGACCTTGGCGAAGTCCGGCACCTCGCCTTCCTGCAGCGCCGGCACCTCGTCGCGGATTTCCACCGGCGAATAATGCTTGGCCCCCACCACCCGCACCCGCCCGACCTTGGTCTCGCTGACCTGCAGGTAGACGATGCCGTCCTCGACCTTCTGCTCCGGCAGCTCAACGAACACCGACTGGTAGCCGCGGGCCTGGTAGACCTTCTGCAAGGCATCGCGGGCGCCCTCGATATCGCTCAGGGCTTTCTGCGGGCCGAGGAAGGGATACACCGCCTCTTCGATGGCCCGGGCATCGAGCACGGTGTTGCCGCGCACGAAGTACTCATTCACATCCACCAGCCGCGCGGGCGCGGCTTTGCCTGGCGCCGCGCTGCCTTGCACCGGCTCGCCTGCCACCGGGCCGCCCTCCTCGGCCAACAACGGCTGACTCAGCGCGACCAGCGCCAGCCAGCCGCACACCGGCAGCCAGCGCCTGGTCGGCCCCGGCCGCCATCTCTTGAACAGATGCTCCACACCGCCCCCTAGATTTCCAAGAATGTCCAACCGCGTCGAAACCGCCGTCGCCGTCTGTACGGCGTTTGGCCGCCTCAATTGCTCAAGGTCGATGTCGTGGCGTGCTTGGCCAGCCAGCTGTGCAGCAGCGCGAAGTTCAACGAGAACTCGGGCATTTGCAGCAAGGCGCCACAGAACACTTCACCGATGATTTTCTGGATCAGCAGCACCGCCCGCGCATCGTTCAACAGCGTGGCGATGTCACGGCTCAGCACGCCGAGGCTCCAGACCTTCTGGTTCAGGTCCAGGCCGACGAACCAGCGAAACAGCAGGTTGTAATTGAGCTGCTCGTACAGCTGCTGCTCGCCGGGCACCGAATACAGCAGCTGCAACAGCAGGATGTGCATCACCGTGCGCGGGGCGATGAGCATGCCGGGCTCGGCATCCAGGCCCTGGAGAATGTCGCGGTGCTGGTCGAGCAAGGCGTCGATCTGCGGACGCAGCAACACCAGCGAATGGCCCGGCGGGATATAGCTCGACACCTCCTTCAAGGCGCCCTGCCAGTCATCCTGGGAAACGATCCAGACCCACGGCGCCCCGTAGCGATAGACCGACACCGGCTTCTTGCGCGCGGCTTCGACGATCTTCGACAGCCGCTGGTCCAGCTCCTGCATGCCCACTTTCGCGTAGCGTTCCATAGTCCCCATACCTCACTCCCGGCGTCCCGCCTCGGCTCAGAACAGTGGCCAGAAGGCCCCCTCAAGCGCGTCACATATCCATGACGGGACTGGCGAAGTGCTACCGAACTTTTGTCACAAAAGCTTCATTCACCCCAGGAAGGTTCGGCCAGGACAGGCCAGAGGGCGCCAGGGTGCCTGGCCTGGAAATATGGAGTGGAAAGGTGGGGGGCGGTGACGCGGTGAACGCCACACGGCCGGCATGCGAGAATGTCGATCCCTCAACCAGGCTATTGCAGACAAGGACACCCCCATGACAGACCTCAGGCCCTTGGAACCCGGGACTGTCGACGCCATCGCCTACCAGCGGGCCTCCTCGGCCTTGCAGCGAGCATTTGCCTTGCTGCAGCGGCGCGTCTATCCCGAGCCGGACGAGCCTGAAGACGCCGAAGCCGCCCCGCTGCACGCTCCCGTGTTCGACACCTTCTCGTTCTACATCTGCGCACCCGACCGGGTGCTCAGCTACGCCGCTGTCGCCATGAAGACGATCGAGCATGCCGGCCACACATTCGACATCGCCGGGCTCAGCTGCGTCATGACCGATCCCGCTTGCCAGGGACAAGGCCTGGGCCTGAGGACCGTCGCCGCGGCCACGCGCTGCATGGAACACAGCAATCTCGATATCGGCGTCTTCACCTGCGACCCACCGCTGGCGCGTTTCTATGCCCGGGCAGGCGGCTGGCCCATTGCGCCCGACGTAGTGCTGATCGGCAATCAGAACGAAATGGCGTTACGCAGCGATACGCTGGGTAAAGTCGTTCTGTTGCGCCTGTTTTCAGCAAAGGCAATCGCGGCAGCCTCTGTATTGACCAGAGGGACCATCGATCTCGACCTTCCGGATGGGCAGTTTTTATAGGGACCGTGTCGGTGAGAGGGGCATTCCACGGCTGAATAACGACCGGCTATGTCGGAAGGTGGTGAGCTTCAAGGCATTTTCTCGCCAGCTATTGACCGTTGAGCGGCCAAGCCCGAAGGCCCACATGCCCGACAAAAAGACGCCGGACCGATGTAATCCCCGTAGCCGCTGCCGCAGGCTGCGATCGGCCGGAACGGCCGCGACGTCGTCATGCCCCCTTAATAAGGACGAGTTCAAGCAGCTTTGCCTGCTGCATTGATAATCAGAAAGGCCTTACAACCAGCGGTGAACTCCCCTTATTTCCACCCACCGCAGCACGGCTTACAGTCGGCCAGTCGCCCAAATGGCGACCGGGTTTGGCGACCTGACACCAGAGGGATGATGGCTCAGGCAATCAACCAGAGGTGAACGTATGAACCGTTACATGCCGATTACCGGCAACGACTGCAACATTCCTTCCTTGCTTATAGATACCCAAGCTCCCATCGACGTGCTGCACGACGCAGCGGCTTATCGCATACGCGCGGTCACCCGATTGCTGGAAAGCTTTTCGGCAGCGAATGCCCCTCGCCACGAACCTGTTCTCCTGCAGGAACTGACGTTGGTTTGCAGCATCATGCTGCGTGATGGGTGTGATTTGATGGATGTGGCGGGACGGAAGCTGCAAGAAAGACTTTCGATATAAAAAAGTAGCGGGCGGTGTCAGGCCGCCCACTTTTAATCCACTAGGCAAACTCCGATCAAGCCTTGCTCAGCAAAGCCCGTCCATGAGCCAAATCAGAGTGCATCTTTAAAACGCAGAAACCAAGGACTGTCCCAGCCTTCCTTGCCCGCAGCTGTCTGCCTCGAATTCCGAGGAATCTTTTCTTTTCTCATTTGTTATGGGTATAAACATGATCGCGCAAGTTTCAAAGACCAAGCTCTGTTCTCTAGCAACAACGCATCTTAAACACTCATTATTCGTCCCATTGCAAAACTCATATCAACTCGATGACTGAGACTCAAACCATCGGCACATCCCGTTCTGAGAACATCAAGCATTAGCTCCATGCCCTTCCGGCAAAAAAAAGCGTGCCACCAACCAGCAGGTGACGGCCGATGCAAAAAAAGTACTAACAGTTCAAGATAGTTCGAAAGCTGTAGGTTGCTGATACCACTCGCAATAGTTACCAAAAATAGTAACGCCCATAAAGCAGACAAGCCTCCCCCTATCAGAGCAAGAAGCACACAGTTGCGTGACGTCCTACGAACTCTCATTAGAGAAACCACTAGGGAAAATCCCAGAAATGGCAACAGAAACAATAGCTGCGCAATCAAAGGCGCCATTAACGGCATCAATAGCAGTTCGCCCCCTCTGACCTCGCCCAGCAGCCGAGGATTGCTCGCTAGATGAACAATTACTGTCATGAACTTTATCACGCCAGCGATAAACCCTAGTACCAGAGGACATAGGAAGAATGCTATGAATACTTTACGACGCGGATACATGAATCTCTTCATGGAGTCATCTTCACTTCTTGGGCTAGGTCGAGCAGAATGCACCACTCACTAATTTTACAAAGTTTTATACCGCTCACTGAAATCGCTCGATTAAATCTGCCTCGAAGGTGCCCCCCCCGAAATAGCTTCTTACTGGCGCTTACATCACATTCCAGATTGGTTCTGTTCACGCTGACATTGGCAAAATAGAAAACAGCCAACCTCACAAAAAATTAAACCCCATATCTCCCTCCATCGAAAAGCATATAAACCAAGAATAGTCATCCGCTAAAAAATAATGATGTTGAGGAATCGAAACAAAGCAGTCCAAAACTTTCACAAAAACTTCTACATCTCCAACAACAATATCAGTAGCTCCACCCCCTATATAAAAAACCTCACCCTCCAACCCATACCTTAACTTTACCTCTTGAAAAAAAACTGAAAATGCTGAGGCTTTTTTTCTACGATCAAGTTCAAGCCCCGAGGCTAAAAAACTCGTACCCCAATCTAGCTTTCGATTCTTAATAGGTAACCGTGAATTTATCCCATCCACATAGCAACTAACATCATTAACAACCACCATTTCCCCAGACGCAATATACTGCCCCAACTCAGAAATCACCCCCTCATCAAAATATCTCCCCATAAGTTAGCTGCCTTTTTAAACTATTCAGTCTTTTTACTTACCTAAAAGCGCCATCAGGTGCGAAATGTGATGCTTCTAGCTTTCGAAAAATCAATATGCACCTACTCACACTTGACCAGTCGCTCACGAATGGTGTCTCGTGCCGGTAGAGAGGCAATGGAATTTGCGCTCATTTCTTCAATACGATCAGACCATTTGTAGACCCTGAAGCGGTCATAAAAAACTGACACCAGACGCAGCAATAACATGTCGTCCACCGCACTCCCTCCTTCGTCTAGGTCAAAAATCATGAGAGTTTCGCGTGCAACCTCTACAGACAAAGGACAGCCTTCATTCTGCAAATATTCCTCAAGCACTTGCCCTTTAAGTATTTCAATCCTTATCCAGGGCTCGCTATCCTGTTTATTACTCCACCGACTATTGAGCTCCCATTTATTGATTTTCAAGTCGAGAAATCTGCACTCATTGAAAATTTCATGATCCTGAACATAAGAGACAGGTACATCACCCCAAGCCTGACTGATCAAGAACCCTCTGTCAGGTAAGATAGATCCTGGTCCCAAAACAACAGCGTATCTACTACTCATTACATATTTCCTGTTTCTTGTAACCGTTTTAGACCTTTCTCAGCATTTCTGATCAACTGGTCTCTTGCTGACTGAGGTAGTCGCTTGAATGCTGTATTAATCTGTGGAGCCAATGGTTTGGATAGATCCGGCCTGAAGTCTACGATCGACTCTTTCCCACCCCCCGACTGTATTTGAAGCTTACCATTAGGTTCGATATCAACCCGCAACAGGCGCTTACGCCCCCCTATCACGGCCTCTACTGGCTGACCAATGGTTTCACTCGCTTTAATTATGCCTTTTGCACCACCAGGCCCTGGATTGCTTCCTCCCAATATGGCTCCAAGCGCCACCCCACCCAGCGCATTCTTGAAGCGCGCACTCTCTCCCTCATCAAGAGTCGCCAACTCTGTAGCAATAATGCTCCCAGCAGCAAGGTTACTGTTGGTAATAGTCAACGCGATGACTGTCGCCTGATCATATTTTCCACTAGCTGACAATGTCTTTGCCAACGCCAATAGCTTCGGATCATCTTGAAACAGCTTCTGTGACAGGCGGTCACAAAACCCAGGAGAGTTCCGACAAAGCTCTGGAAGCTCTTTGTTTCTTGTCTCATCTAGCTCCGCATAGCGCTCTCGAACCCTGTTTTTGTCCTCTTCGGTCTTTTGCTCATCAATTTCACGCAGCATCTCCTCTGCTTCATGATGCAGAAGCCAGTTGTACTGCGTTGCATTCTTTGCAACCCAACTGCCCTTCTCCATCTTGGCCGCATCAGCATCTGTCTGCCCGGCTGCCGCCAGCACTCCGACGATCTGCGAACTCATGGTCAGCAGGTTTTCATTTCCGCCCACCAATTTGTCCAAATGGGTAACCAGCGCCTCATTCGCCCCCGCCGCCAAAGCACCGGTCTTGAAATCACCTCCGGTAGCCTTAGCCAGTAATCCACCCACCATTGCGTGAACCGCGATCTTAGGTAACGAGCCGTCCGCCAGGACATTTTTGGTGTAGTCACCCACCGCGTTGAAGCTCGCAGCCGCCAAGGTGTTGAACAGGGCACTCTTCAAGGCATCACTGGCGCTACCACCCTGTCCAAGTGCCTTGCTCAGCAACATGGAGGTACCACTCTGCAGCGTCTGATTGGCTGCGAACTGCCCAACGCCACTCCAGGTACCCAGAGAGGGCGGAACGGTGACCTTTCCTATCGCCGTGTTGGTTTCGGTGCCAGTCCATTTATCAAAATAGCCGGCCGTGAGACCCGCGGTAATACCAGAGATTGCATACCCCTTCATCGCATCGGAAGAGGTCACGTCCTTGAATACCGCACCGAGATTGCCGCGATTATTGATAACGCTAACGGTGGCATTGGTCGCTGCACCTGCCGCGACAGCCCCTGCTGCAGCTGACAGACCACCCGCAGTAGTCGACGAAATGGTCCCAGCAGCGACCGCCCCGCCAGTAGCCCCCCCCATTGCTCCCGCCGCCAATGGCCCAACCACCGCCGCCATCACGATCGCAATAATGATCTGCGAAGCCGGCCCGAGCCCGGAGTTGCTGTATTTGAACGACTCATGAATCTCCTTCACTTGCCGCCAATCCACATCGCCCCGAGCTTCGGCCTGCTTCAGCCAAGCCAGTTGCGGATCGGCCTTCACCATCGCATCGATGCTCTGGCTGACAGTTTGTTGGTCCACCTGTTTGACGTCGATCTTCAAGCCGTCAACGGCTTTGATCACGATGTCGCCGGCAGCCAGCATCTGCGTCTGGCGCAGGGTTTCGTCGGTATTGCCCTTGCCTTTGGAAGAAACCCAGGCGGCGTTGTTGTTGGTCTTCTCATGACTCTCCTGATGCAGATCCTTCACCCCTTCGAAGGTGATCTCCCCACCGCTGGCCAGCGTCAGGTCGCTGCCACTCTCCAACTTCGCCGCTTGGTACTTCTGGTCTCCACCGCTGACCAGCGTCAGGTCGCCACCGGTGGTGATTTCGCTGCCGACATGGGTGATCTTGGTCACTTCGTCGCGTTGGGTCTGCTTGCTGCCAAAACTGCCCTTTTTCTTTTTGTCGTACAGCGAGTAATCGCTGTCTTGCGCCGCCAGCAGTTCAAGCTTGTCACCGGCCACCAGGTAGGCTTCGTCGCCAGCGGTGATGCGGCTGGAGATCAGCGCCATGTCCTTGCCGGCACTGAGCGAGACATCGCCGCCGGCGTTGAGGGTGGTGGCGACCTGGCTGACGTGGTCTTCCTGGCGGGTGACTTTCTTGGTTTTTTCGTAGGAGTGCTGCTCGTCGGCCGCCGAGGACAGGGTCAGGTTCTCGGTGGCGGCCATGGCGATGTTGCGCTTGGCCTCGATTTCGCTGGCGATGACGTTGATGTCGCGACCGGCCTTGACCGTCAGGTCGCGGCCGGCGCTGACCTCGGCGCCGATCTGGGTGATATCGCTGCTGTAGTGTTTTTTACCCAGCACCAGGCTGTTGCTGAGCTCAGTGGACACCAGATTGGCGTCGCGCCCCGCGCTCAGGTTCATGTCCCGGCCGCTTTGCAGCACGCCGCCAGGGGTGCTGAGGTCACGACCGGCGGAAATGCTCATGTCGTTGGCGGCTTCGACACGCGCGGCGCTGTTGGCGTAATCCTTGTGCGAATAGCCCCGTGCCACGCTGTCCGCCGAGGTGACGCTGCGCTCGTTGAGCACATCGCCGCTAATCGTGGTCATCGTCACATCTCGCCCGGCGATGATGCCGCCCGCCTTGTTGACGATGTCGTTGCCCGCCAGCAGGTCCAGGCGTTTGCCGGCCTCGATCAGGCCGCTGTTGACCAGGTTCTTGCCCGCCGTGGCCGACAGGTTGTTGGTGGCGCGCAGGGTGCCGACGTTGTCGAGGTTCTGCCCGGCGATCAGGCTGACGTCGTTACCGGCGATCAAGGCGCCAGTCGGGCCGAGGCGGCCTTCGGCCTGGGCCAGGTACAGCACCGGCACCAGGACTTTTTCCCCATTCACTTCGTGCTCTTCGAGCCACACGATGTCGTGGGTCAGCGCCGCGACCTGCTGTGAGGTCAGCGTCACGCCCACCGACAAGCCGAGCTGCTGCTTGCTGGTGATGGCGTTGTCCATCAGGTACTTGAAGAGTTTTTCGTCCGAGGTCTGGCCGTCGATAAAACGCTGGCCAGTGCGGGCGACGACCGCCTGCTGGATCAGCTTCTGCTCATAGAAACCATCGCCCAGGCGCTTCTGGCTCTCGTCGGGGTTATAGCCCAGGTTGGCGAGCAGATAGTCCGAGCTCATGAACTGTTTCAGGTCAGTGAGCACCGGATTGGTTTCAATCAGGTACTTCTGCGGATTGGGCTTGAAACTGCTATCCGGCAGGCCCTGCACCCGGGCCAGGGTCTGGCTGGCCACAGGTGTCGCGACCATTGCACCGGGGGTTTGGCTGTTCCCAGGCGTGGTCACGCCGGTCGAGGGGGCCAGCGGCAGCGTTGGCACGCTCAGGTCCGGCCCCGTGGCAACTGCGCTATGGCTGGCGCCTTCGACCTGCACGGCTCCCACCTGAGTGATCGCGCCAGCATGGCCTTCATAGCCTGGCAACAGCAGGTTGCCGCCATTGTCGGCCGGGGCACTGACATTGAGCGCACTGGCACCCACGTTGCTGTCGGTGACCTGGCGAGTAACCCGGGTCAGTTGTCGATCGCTGGAGGCCACTGGGGCAACATCGGCAATCTGGAAGCTACGCGCCTGAATATCCGGCAGGTTCTGTTGACGCTGGGCGGTGCTGACCGAGGCGCTGCCCATGCTCCAGTCCTGCGGCCCGCTATTGGCCTGGGTCGCCTGCTGCACCGCTGCGCCCTGCCCACTCAAGCGGAACAGGCCGTTTTGCCCTGTTGGTAATGTGAAGCCGGGCAGGCTCAGCGGGTTGACCTGTTGCTGGGCCAGATCGGGAGGCAGTTGGCTATTGATCCGCACAACGGTGGTGCCGCTGGCATTCACCTTGGTGTCGGCGACTTTATTCGTACCACCGCCGACGCTGTAGTCCTGATGGATGACGCTGTTCTGCAGGTCCTTGGCGGCGGTGATCGAAACATTGCCGCCCGCCTGGATAACCGCATTACGGCTGCCAGCCGTACTGGCGGCACCGCTACTGTCCTTGGCGATTTCCACGTCGCTGAGCAGTGTGTATTGGGACAGCTGGCTCGGCAGTTCAAGCAGGTTGTTCGGGTCGTACTGGGATAGCGTCGTGTTTTCGAAGCCGTACTTTAGTCCGCTGAATACTTTGTTATAAACACTGCTTGTATCGACGGTTCTCCCCGTATCGGCGTCTTTGAGGGACACCACCTGGTACGTTTGACCGTCTCGCCCCGGCTCTCTGTAATAAGCCGATTTGGGTATGGCCTTGTGGATGTTGTCTGCCAGATCAAGGTAATACACATAAGGGAAATCAGGGTTGTTGCGCTGGTTATAGGGCGTCAGGACATCGGAGAAAAGCCGCCCGGTAGCACCTGCGCCCATGTCGTAGACCTTGTACAGGCGCGTGCGCTCGATGGTCCCGTTCTGCGCGCCGATGTTCTGCAGGCTGTCGGCAGTGATATTGATATTGCCGCCCGCGCTCACCGTGCTTTTGCTATTGAGAAAGCTGCCGCCCTGGAACACCAGATCCCTGCCGGCGGTCAGCACCGCCGAGGCACTGGTGTCGTTGTCGATGCTCTCGTAGACCTCGCGGGCCGCCAGGGTGAAGGTGTAAACCTTCCCTTTGCAGTCATTACACATATTGGCGATAAACCCCGACAGCAGCTTACGGCTGCCCGACGCCACCGCACCATCGGTCCGGTTCTGGAACACATCGGCGTTCAGCGCGAAGGTCCCGCCGCTCTCCATCGAACCGGAGACGTTGTAGACCCCCGCGGCCCGGGCAGCGCCGCCATAGCCGCCGATCGCCACATTACCGAGCCCGTACAGGTCGCCGTTCTGGTTGGTCAGGTTGGCGACGCTCAAGGTCATGTCGCCGCCACTGAAGATCAAGCCCTTCTGGTTCAGCAGGCTGGACGTCCCCAACTGCAGGTTGGCGCTGCTGCCCAGGGTCCCGAAGTTGTTGATCGACCCGGCATTGACGTTCATCCCGGAAGCAGAAGTCATGCGCCCATAGTTGTTGAGCTGCCCGCCGATATTGATCGTGGCATTGCCGCCGCTGGCGACGCTGCCGGCACTGCCCAGGCTCACGGCAGCGGCCGTCAGCCCCAGGTCGCCCAGGCTGGTATAACGCCCGTTGCCGCCATAACTGCCGCCCAGGTTCAGGCTGGCCGTACCGTCGCTGGCAATCAGGCCATCGTTGGCCCAGTTACCGCCGTTGCCCACCAGGCTGGTGGAGGCCAGCAATTGCCCGCTGCCGGTCTGGGTCAGGTTGTTGACGTTGATGGTCAGGCGCCCGGCCTGGATCACGCTGCTGTTGGTCCAGCTGTCGGCAGCGAGCGTCAGCCCGCCTCGGGTGACGAGACTGCCGCCGGCATTGGTGACGTTGGCCGTGGCGATATCGAAAGTGCCGTTGCCCACATGCAACAAGCTGCCGCCCTGGTTCTGGAAGCTTGCGGCATTCAGGGTCAGGTCACTGTTGGCGCTTTCCAGTTTGCCGTTGCGGTTGTCGAACAGGCCGCCGATCTGGAAGTCGGTCTTGCCGCCGGTGCCCAGGGCCCGAAGCTGGCCGGTCTGGTTATCGAGGCTGGCGGCACGCACGCTGAGGGTGCTGTCGCTCTCGATGATGCCCATGCGGTTGTTCAAGTGACCGTTGAGGCTGAGGTCGATCCGATTACCGGCGATCTGGCCGTCGTTGTCACCGCTGTTGTCGAAATTATTGCCGCTGACGTAGACCAGGCCTTTGGCATACAGGCCGCCGTTACGGTTGTCGAAGTTGGCGGTGGTGATCAGTGCATCGCCGCCCTGGGCCGAAATGCGCCCGCCGTAGTTATCGATGCCGCCCAATACACTGAGGTTCAGACGCTGAGCCTGAGTGATGCCGCCCTGGCGGTTGTTGGTCAGGTCGTAGCCATTTTTCAACACGCCGACGACACGCGCTTCCAGCGCGCCCTTGAGGCTGGCGAGGGTACCGCCGCGGTTATCGAGATTGGTGGCGCTGACCTTGAGATCGCCGTTCTGAGCCAGGAGCCGACCGCTCTGGTTGTCGATATCGCCGGTCACGGCCAGGTTCAACGCGCCCTGGCTTTGCACGGTGCCCTTGGCGTTGCCCAGGCTGGCGGCAGTGAGTTGCAGGTTGCCGTTCTGGCTGTAGATCAGGCCGTCGCCGCTGTTCTGGACAGCACCGGAGGTATTGATGACCAGGCTGTCATTGCTCGCGACAGTGCCGCGATTGCGGTTATCCAGGCCACCGCTGAGCACGCTCAGCAACCCCTGGCTGACCAATTGGCCGCCCTGGTTGTTGATCTGGCTGCTACGGCTGATCACCAGCGGACCGCCACTGGCTAGTTTGCCATTGGTGTTCGTCAGGTTGCCCAGCAGGTCGAGGTTCACCGCGCCATTGCTGGCCAGGCTGCCGCCGGAGTTATCCAGGGTGGTGCCGGTAAAGCCCAGCGACTGCTGGGCATTGATGTTGCCGCCGTTGTTCAAGGCCATGGCTTGCAACGTCAGGGCCGCGCCGCTGTCGATCGAACCACCCAGCGTATTGTTCAACAGCCCGCCAACGGTCAGTAACTGGGCCCCGCCGCTGGACAGAATGCCTGCGCTGTTATCCAGGCTGGCCGCCTTGACGGTCAGGGTCTTCTGGCTCACCAACGCGCCGGCGTTGCTGTTGAGCAAGGCACCGCTGACATTCACATCCAGGTCGCCACTGCGGCTGGACAGCGTACCGTTGTTGCGGTTGTCGAGGCTGCCGCCATTGACTGCCAGCCCCTGCCAGCCAGAGATCAGGCCGCCCTGATTGAGCAAGGTGTCGCCTGTCAGCCCCAGTTGGTTCTGGCTGATCAACTTGCCACCGCTGCTGTTCAGCGTACGACCGATAAGGTTGAAACTCTGGCTGCTGGAAATCTCCCCATTCTGGTTATTCAGGTCGCGCAAGCGGTTGATGCTCAGCGGGCCTTTGGCGATCAGCAAGCCATTGCGGTTGTCGAGGTCACTGCCCGACAACTCGAGACGCACACCGCTGTCGCCCAGCAGGCGACCGCCATTCTGGGTCAGTGCCCCCAGGGTCAAGGCCATGTCGCCTTTGGCCGACACTTCCCCGCCGTCATTGGAGTTCAGGCTGTGGGCGGTCAGGCTCAAACCGCCCTGGCTGTTAATCAAGCCGTTGGCGCTGTTGTTCAGTGCCATTGCATTGAGGGTCACGGCGCTGCCACCGAGCAGGGTTCCCCCCTGGTTATTCAGATCAGCGCTGCCGAGTATCAGGTTCTGCTTCGCGTTGATCAGGCCTTTGTCTCGGTTGCTCAGCAGGCCGGCAATATTCAGGTTCAAATCGCTACGGCTGTTAACGGTTCCCTCGGCGTTGTCCAGGCTGGCGGCGCGTACATCGAGGGCCGCCGCGGCAATCTGGCCTTTGAGGTTGCTCAAGGCCTGATTGACGCGCAGGGTCACGGCCTGGTTGCCGAGGAGCTTGCCGTTGCTGTTGTCGAGGCTGTCGGCGACAAGCGCGAAGGCCTGGGCACTGGAGATTTCACCGCCCTGGTTGTCAACGTCCTTGAGGTTGTCGAGCACCAGCGACGGCGCATTGATCAGGCCGTTGCGGTTATTCAGTTGCCCCTGGTGCAGGTCGAGGGTGAGGCTCGTTTCGCTGAAGAGCTTGCCGCCCATCTGGTCGAGGCCGGTAACGCTGGCCGTGAGGGCCTTGACGCTGCCGATGCTGCCGCCGTCCCGATTGGTGACCTGGCCCGCACTGAGGGTCAGGCTGTCGCCACTGTTCAGGCTACCCTTCTGGCTGTTGTCGAAGGCGCCAGTGGTCACGCCGACCACTCCCTTGCCGCTGATCACGCCTTGCTGGCGGTTGTCGAGGCTGGCGCTGTGCAGGTCGACGCTGCCGTCGCTGACCAATTTCCCGCCCTGGTTGCCGAGCGTAGCGCTGACCTTGACCTTCAAGGCGCCTGCGCTCGACAGGCTGCCGCCGGCGTTGCTCAGGTTGGCGCCGGTGACATCGAGTGTGCCTTCGCTGCTGATCTGGCCCTGATCGTTCGTCAGGTCGCTGCCCAGGCCCAGCCGCAGGTCCTGCCCGCTGAGCAAGTGACCTGCGGTGTTGTCCAGGGTCTGGCCATCCAGGGTCAAACCCGCCTTGCCGTCGATCAAGCCCTGATTGCGGTTGAACACCTGGCCGAGGGTCATGGTCAAGCCCATGGCCGCGATGATTTGACCACTGTCGCTGTTGTCCAGGCGGTTGCCGGTCAGGCTGATGCCGGCGCTGCCGGAGAGTTCGCCGCCCCGGTTGTCGATCTCGCCGACCTCGAGTTTCAGCGCTTTTGTAGCCGCCACCAGGCCATCCTGGCGGTTGTCGAGCGCGCTGGCGGTCAGATTCAGCGCACCGCTGGCGATCAATTGACCGTTCTGGTTGTCGAGGGTACCGAGGCTGGCCGACACATCGGCCTTGCCGGCCACCGAACCATCGCGGTTGTCGAGACGGTTGGCCGCCAACAGCACTGCCCCGTCGCCGATCAGCGTGCCATTGCGGTTGTTGAAGGTCTGGGCCACGCCCAGATCGACAGCGCCACGGCTGCTGATCATGCCGTGGCTGTTGTCCAGGGAGGCGCTGCAGCTATCGAGGGACGCAGCGGAAACCAGCCCGTCGAGGTTGTTCAGGAGCTGGGCGATGCGTAGGGTCAGGCCCTGGTCGCTCAGCAGCTTGCCACCGCTGTTGTCGACGTTTTGCGCGGTGACGGTGAAGGCCTGGGCACTGGAAATTTCGCCTTTCTGGTTGGCGACGTCCTTGAGGTTCTTGAGTACCAGCACGGGCCCGTTGATCAGGCCGTTGCGGTTGTCGAGCTGGCCGTTGTTCAGGTCCAGCTCCAGACGGGTCTTGCTGAAGAACTCGCCGCCTTGCTGATCCAGGCCCGTGACGCTGGCGGTCAGATCCTTTTCACTGGCAATGCGGCCGGTGGCGCCGTTGCTGACCTGGGTGGCAGTCAGCTCCAGCGTACCGTCACTGGTGAGGTGGCCGCCCTGGCTGTTGTCCAAGACACCGGTGGTGACACCGGTCGCGCCCTTGCCGTTGATCACGCCGTTGTGGCTGTTATCGAGGCTGGCGCTGGACAGGATCAACCCTTGATCGGTGATGATCGAGCCTCCCTGGTTGAGCACTGCCCCCAGGCTGGCAAGCGACAGGGCGCGGGCGCCGCTGAGCTTGCCCGCGGTGTTGTCCAGCGTGGCGACATTGAGGGTCAGGGCCTCTTCGCTGCTGAGCAATCCGGTGTTGTTGAGCAGGGCCCCGTCCAGGCGGATATCCAGGCCCTTGAGACCAGAGAAACTACCGCCGGCGTTATCGAGTGTGGTGCCGGTCAGGTGAGCCGCGCCCTGGGCAAACAGCTTGCCCTTGGTCTGGTTGATCAGTTGCGCCACGGTCAGCTGCAGGTCGCTAGCGGACAGCAGCTTGCCACCGTCGCTGTTGTCCAGACGCTGGCCCGTGTGGCTCAGGCTGCTTTCGGTACTGGAGATCTCCCCCGCCCGGTTGTCCGCCTGGTCGACATTGAGGGTCAATGCGTGGGTGCTGCCCACCAGGCCGCCGCGATTGTCGAGGGTCTTGCCAGTCAGCAGCAAACTGCCTTTGGCGACCAACTCACCCCCCTGCTGGTTCAGGGTGTCGAGGGTTGCGTCCAGATCGCCCTGGCTGGCGATCCGGCCTTTGCTGTTGGTGACTTCCAGGGCCTTGAGCGTCAACGGACCGACCGCACTGAGCAGGCCGCCGCTGTTGTCCAGTCGCGAGCCTTCATAGCCCATCGCCGCCTTGCCGGTCACCACGCCCTTATCGCGGTTATCCAACTGTCCGACCAGTAACTTCAGGTCCTTATCGGCCTGGATCAGCCCTCCCCGGTTATCCGCCAGGTCGCTGCGCAAGGTCAGCCGATCCTTGCCGGACAGGCTACCGCCACGGTTATCCAGACGGCCGGTGGTCAGCTCGATGCCGCCGCCGGCCCTGAGTTTCCCCAACTCCCGATTATCGAAGGCTCCAGCAACTGTTGCCGTCAGGCTGCCATCGACGGCCAGCAGCGTTCCCGCCGCGCGGTTGTCGAGGCTGCCGGCGGCCAGGTTCAACGCCTTGCCGGAGCCGACCTTGCCGCCTTGGTTGTTCAATGCCCCGCTCAACTCGACGCCAAGACCAAGGTCGGCCGTCAGCTGGCCTTGGGTATTGTCCAGACTCATCGCCTTGAAGGTCGATAACCCGGCACTGGAAACGGAGCCATTAACGTTGATCACCGCACCTTCGACGTGCAAGGCCAGGCCCGAGTCGCTGCCCATCTTGCCGGCCGTGTTGTCGAGGCTAGCGGCCCGGACATCCAGGCCATCGGCCGACACCAGTCCTCTGACGTTGTTCAAGGCTTGGTCGATGCGCAGGACCAATGCGTTCTGACTGATCACCTTGCCGTCGGTGTTGTCCAGCGTTTGCGCGGCCAGGGTGAAGCCCTGATCACTGGAAATCTCGCCCTTCTGGTTCGCGACACCCTTGAGGTTCTTCAGCAATAACTGGCCTGGGGCGTTGATCAAGCCGCCCTGGTTATTCAGTTGGCCGTTGTTCAGGTCGAGGCTCAGCCCCGTGCTGCTGAACAGTTTGCCGCCTTGTTGATCGAGGCCGCTGACGCTGGCCGTCAGGGCCTTGGTGCTGGAGATGCTGCCTTGGGCGCCGTTGTTGAGCTGGCCGCCGCTGAGGTCGAGCGTATCGCCGCTGACCAGAGTGCCGCCCAGGTTGCTGACGGTGCCCGGGCTGGTGAGCTTCAAATCCTTGACGCTGGAGAGGTTGCCGCCGTCGTTGTTCAGGCTGCCGACCTTGAGCAGAACGGCGCCATCACCCTTGAGCGTGCCTCGGGCGTTGAGCAACTGCTCGCTCGCCGTAAGGTCCAGATTGCCTTTGGCGTAGAGATTGCCACCCTGGCCGTTGTTCAACCGCGCAGCCTTGACCTGCACAGCCGCCTGCCCGGACAACTGGCCATCGAGTTGGTTGTCGAGTTGTTCGAGGTTCAGGTTGATGTCGCCATTGGCGAGCAGTTTGCCGCCATTGCTGTTATTCAGCGTGGTCCCCGTCAGTTTCAGATAGCCCTGGCTGGAGACGCTGCCACCCTGATTGTCGAGACTGCCGCCCCCCAGGTTCATTCCCTGGACGGCGCCCAGCGAACCGCCCTGACGGTTATCCACTCGGTTGGCATTGAGCGTCAGGACGCCACCGGCGCTGACACTGCCGCTGCGGTTATCCAGCACGCCCGCCGTGTTCAGGTCGAGGCCGCCCTTGCTGACGATTCGTCCCTTGAGCTGGTTGTCGAGACTGGCACTGTCGAGGGCCAGCCAATCGTTCGCTGACAACAGGCCGGCCTGGTTCAGCAAGTGCCCGGCAATCTTTGCTGTCAGGCTCGCACTGCTCTGCAACGTGCCTTGGCTGTTGTCGAGGCTGGCGCTGTTGACCAGCGCAGCGCCGGTGCTCTGGACCCGGCCGCCCTGGTTATTGAAGACACCGCTGGAGTTGATATTCAGAGCGCTACCGGCCGCTATCAGACCGGCGACGTTATCCAGGGAGGCAACATTCAAGGTCACCCCGGCCAGGCTGGAAATCTCAGCGCCAGCGTTACCCAGCGCCGCCACATTGGCGACCAGTTCACCATTGCTGCTCACCAGCCCACCCTGGCTATTGAGCAACTGGTTGGCATTCAGATTCAGGCTACCGCTGCTCAGCACCCGGCCCTTGTTCTGGTTATCCAGGGTCGCGGCGCTGACGTTGGCGCTCTGCCCCGCGCTCAAGGTGCCGCCTTGGTTGTTCAGACTCTGCACCGCATTGACCGTCAAATTACGGCTGGCGACCACGCTCTTGCCATTGTTATTGAGGGTCTGCGCATTGACGGTGAGATCACCGCCAGCATTGCGGCTGTTGTCGGCATTGACCCCGGCTTCGATGATGCCGTTGTTGGTCAGGCGGCCGCCGGCGCTGAGGCTGATGCTGTCGCGCGCGGTCAGGTTTTGTCGGTTGTTCAAGTCGCCCTGGGTTTGCACAGTGAGTGCGCTGCCGGCATGGACCGATCCTTGGGCATCCAGACTCGCCGCCGTGACCTTGACCGCGCCATTGGCAGCCGCAGTGTCGACCATGCTCAGATGGCCATTGGCATCGAGCTGGATATCGCCGCCACTGGCGATCAGTTTGCCGTCGAGTTTTACCCCGACCCCGGCCTCGGTGCCCACCAGCCTGATCGCCCCGGCATACATCCCGCCCAGGGCCGAAGAGTCGATCGCCAGTTCCGGCTTGGCGCTGCCGTCGTCGGCGCGCGCCGTGGCGTTCAGGGTGCGGGCGTCGACGTCGTTGCGGCCGGTGACGATGGTCAGGTTTTTCGCCTGGATCTCGGCGTTGATCTTGGCGCTGCGGGTGATGATCTCGAAGCTGTCGACGTTGCTGGCGTTGAGCGTCGCCCCGTCGATGGTCACCTGCCCCTGATCGACCTGGTAACGGCTGAGCTGGCCGTTTTCGATCACCGGCTTGCCGGTGGTCAGGGTGGCTTTCGGGGTGTTGATGAAGCCGCAGCCGTTGCAGCTGATGCCATAGGGGTTGGCGACAATCACATGGGCCGACTGCCCTGCCACTTCGGTGTAGCCGCGCAGCTGGCTCGGGCTGCCGCCGTTGACTTCGTTGAGGATGGTTTGCGCCGCGACGCCCTTGAGGTTCGGGTTGCCGACGATGATCCCGCCCAGTTGGGTGTTCTGCGTGCGGTCGGTGGCGTTGTTGAGGATCAGCCCCTGCTGGCCGACGTTGTAGTCGTGGAACTGGTTATGCGACAGGCCGCTGCCATTGGGCGTGGCGATGTTGACGATCGGCACGCCGTTGCCCGCCTGGCCCAGGCTGGTGCCCGGCGCGCTGACCACGATGCCCTCCGCCTGGGCCCACAACGGTTGCCAGAACATGGCGTTGGCCAGCAGGAACGCCAGGCCGCGCTTGGGCATGCCCCAGAAGTGCTCGTGGGTTTTCAGAGCGGCAGAAGGCTGGCGGGCCAGGAAAGCGAATTGGCGAACATCCATGTCGAAGGTCTCGGAAAAACGCGAATCAGAGGAAGAAGTCCAGACGGAAGTAGATCGGCGCTTCGCGCTCGCTCAGGACATCCGGGCGTTCAAGGGAATGGGCGAAAGTCACGCTGGTCGCCAGGTGCCGGCCGCGGGCGAACAGCTCCAGGGAGTTGCTCGACAGGCGCCCGTGCTGCTCGCCGTTGTAGCGATCGCCACGGATGACGCCCTGGTCGTAGCCCAGACTGCTGCCGTACTCAGTGAACAGTGGCTGGAGCCAGGCCCAGGTCACCGGACGGCTCCAGCGCAGGTCGTTGCGCCAGTAACCGCCGCTGTCGCCGGACAGCGACTGATCCTTGTATCCGCGAATCGACGACTGCCCGCCCAGGCTGGTGCGCTGCGGGCTGAACAGCACGTCTTCGCTGCGCTGGCCGGTCATCAGGCTGCTGAAGCTGAACGACTCGCCCCACAGCTTGAACGGCTGCAGGTAACTGAGGGTGGCGGTGTATTTGCGGTAGCGCGCATTCGGCTCGCCCGGTCCCGGGTGGCCATTGTCCTGGGCGTCGAAGGCACCAATGCCGTTCTGCATGCCCAGGTCGAGGTTGACGAAGGCACCGCCGATGCGCCGGCCATGGTTGATGCCGAACTGGGCTTCGCTGAGGCGGTTGCTGCTCAAGGCCAGCTTGCTGTCTTCGATGAAGTTGTTGGTGCGCAGGTAGGCCAGGCCGGCATTCAGCGAGGTCTTGCTCACCGCGTCACGCAGGATCACCCGCTCGGCGCGCAACTGGTGGTTCTGGCTGTCGCCGGTCTGTTTGAAGCTGAAACCATTGGCCTGGGCCTGGGAGCGGTACTCGCTCTGGCTGTAGGTGTAACTGAAGTTCCACCAGCCCCAGGGCAGGTTGTAATAGAGCATGGCGTTATTGGAGGTGTGCTGGTGATCGCTCATGGCATCGTGGCCACCGCGCAACATCAGTTGGTCGGCCAGCCCCAGCGGGCTGTCCCAGTCAAAGGTAGTGCCCCACTGCTGCTCGCCGGTGCTGCGCTGGCCGTCGTTGCTGCGTGACAGCCCGGCTCGCCAGGGCTTTTGCGCGGTGTTCTTGACCAGCACTTCGCTGCCACCGACCTCGTTGCCGGGCGCCAGCTCCATTTGCGCCTGGTTCGACGGCAGGCGGTTGAGCTGGTCCACCAGTTGTTCGATTTCCCGCAGGTTGACCCGCTCGCCGACCTTCCCGGGAAAAGCCATGGCCAGCTCGCGCTCGGACAGCTGGCTGTCGGCCGCGCCCTTCAAGCCTTCGAGCCGGCCCTCGACCACCAGCACCTTCAAGTGGCCGCCAGACAGATCCTGCTGCGGCAGGTAGGCACGGCTGGTCACCAGGCCCTTCTCGAGGTAGTGATCGGTGATGACCTTGAGCAGCTCATTGAGCTGGCTGACACCCAGGCACTGGCCGATATAGGGCTTGAGCAAGCGAGCTTGCTCGGCGGCGGACAGGCTGTCGGCGCCCTTGAGCTCGATGTCCTTGATCGGGAAGCAGCGGGTGTCGGCAGGCGCGGTCGGCGCCGTAGGGGCAGCCTCTTTACCGGGCAGGTCCTTGAGTTCTTCCAGGCGCCGGCGCTGCTCTTCGAGCAGGCGATCCTGGCGTTCGCGGATCAGGTCGGTGTCACCGGGGGTGGGAGCGGCATGAACGAGGTGCAGTGGAGTCAGGCACAGCAAAGCCAGGCACAACCTCCCCGCGAAGGCGGGTGAGTACATGTTCGGTCCCTCGAGACAGATGATATCAAAATAGTGGCGCGTTGTTAATTTGCCATTATTTTGCCGTCAATCATCCGCCGGGCCGGCCGATAGGCGCCGGTCTTCTCCATGGATCCGGGCAGAAAATGGCAAACCCGCGGACTAGAGCCTTCGCCTAGGTTTCAAGGGGTGATGGGCACCTGTGTGACAGGTCTGCAAAAAAAGGGGCGATCAACGATCGCCCCGAACTGTGTTGCCACGAGAGAACCTATAAGGTCAGTTGCCGCCGCTCCTCCTCGGTCAACTGCTGGCGCGCCTGGTCGCTCAGCGGCCCGGCGCCCAGCACCTGCACCGGGCTGTCCGGGTTGTAGCCGGGGTTGGCCCGGCTGGCGCCATCCCGGGTCGGCGCCAGGCGCTCCTGGCCGAAACTCAGCACCTGCACGCTAAACACCGACGGCATGTTCTGCCGCGCCGCCGCCTGCTGCTGGCGCGCCACATCCTCGGCGGCCTGGGTCGCCGAAGACGCCGCCGAGCTGGCCGACGTCAGGGCCCCGGTATTGACCGACGCCACCACCGGAATCCCCGAGGACTCGCCCTGGGTCTGGATGTTCGCCGCGTTGACCACTTGCAGGGCCGCGATGTTGACGTTGCCCGAGACCCTGATCCCGGCCTCGCCGGCGTCGATGGTGCCCAAGGGCGCAATCAGGTCGATATCCCCCGGCGCCACCTCGGCAATCGGGTTCAGCGTGGCGATACCGGCCCCGGTGCTCGGCACCGACGGCGACAGGGTCACGTTGCCCCAGTTGTCGTACACACGCCTTGGTGGGGTGTAGACCACGGTGGTTTTCGAGCCCCGCCCGGCGTTGATATCGCCCTCGGCCGACCAGCCGAGGATCGAACCGCCGAAGGTGGTCATGATGCGGCTCTGACCCAGCAGGATGCTGCCCAGGGAGTACAGCTGGATATTGCCCTGGCCCTGGGTGATCACCCCCGCCGTGGACGGTGGCGCCTCGCCCTCGATGCCAAACACCTGCTGCCCGCCCGGGGTCAGCACCTGGATATCGCCGCCGAAGTCGGTATGGATCCCCGAACCGCCATAGAGGGTGACGTCACCGTCATAGCGGATGCTGTTGCCCGCCACATCCTTGCTCGGGAACAGCGCGGCAATCGCCTCGCGCCCACGGCGGTAACTGCCGCTGCGCTCGCCACCGACGGTGTTGTATTCACGGCCCCCGGCCTTGAGTTCGGCGAAGTAGATCTGCCGGGCGAAAACGTTCTGCTGCTCCGCCGGCAGGCTGGCGAAGAACGCCAGGGCCTGGTCTTCGCCGGCGCTGTAGCCGAAGCGCTGGCTCAGCCACAGGTTCAGCTCGCTGCCATAGTTCTTCAGCGCCGCTCCCGGCTGCAGATAACGCGTCAGCAAGCCCTGGTAATTCGGGCCCTGGGCACCCGCCCCGGCGATCAGCGCGATCGAGGCGCCACCGTCGCGCATCCGCGCTGCGGGGTCGACATTGCCGATACTGTTGAAGGCACTCTCCTGATAAAGCTGCCCCACGCCCGGGCCCGAACCGTACAGGTTGCGCCCGGCGCTGACCTCCAGCAGGCCGGGCCCGGCGATATTGAAGGTACTCAGACGGATGTCCCGCCCGGCCCAGACCTGGGAAATCTCATCGGCCCGGCTGTGCACGATCAAGTTACCGGTGGATTGCCCTGGACCCGCCCCATTCACTTCAACAGGCACATCGGTAAAGGTATTCAACGGCAGGCCGGAGTTGACGATGTCGCGCCCGGCCATCACCCGCAGCGGGCCGCTACCTTCGTAGCGTACTTCGTTGCCCTGCAACGGATAACGAATCACTTCGCCGGTACGCAGGCCGACGATATCGCCCTTGACCGCATAAAAACGTACCGGCTCACGCCCGATGTACGGCTGGGTGCTGAAGGTATTGATGCCAAAACTGAACAACGGAAACTCGCTCGGCGAGACACCGACCCCAGCACCGTAGTTGTCGTAGTTCGGGTTGATATTGATCCCGCTATAACCCGCGAAACCCGGGTTCAGTGGACTGGACAATAGCGCCGGGTCAGCCCCCGACTGTGTCACCGCATAACCGCCGGCATAGATCGAATCGGCGGCGATCAGTTGCAGCTCGGCATTGGCCGAAGGTGCGGTCATCAGCGAGAAACCCGATGCCTGACCGCTGACGCCATTGGCCGACGGCCCGTAATAGAGGCTGCCATTGGCCGCAGTGGCCCGCAGGACCGACGGATAGACAAAACGTCCGCCGGAGGTCGACGCATTGGTGCCGGCACGACGCTCATCGGCAACGATTGGTGTCAGGTTACCGCCGACGCTGAACAAGTCGATGGCAGTATTATCGGTCCACAAGGAGAACTGGCTCAGGCCACCACCGCTGCGGTAGGCACCGTCACGGTCGGTATAGCCGGTGGAGTTCTGCATCACCACCCGCCCCGGATCGCCCACCCCCTGCAACACCAGGTCGCCGCGGCTGTCCAGGCTGACGCCGGCATCCCCCGGCATCAGGGTCACGCCGCCGCGGGCGGCGGCCATGGTCGAAACATAGGCGTCATAGGCCCGCGATTCTTGCGGATCCTGGCTGACCCTATAGCTGCCATAGGTCAGGCCCAACGCCCCGATGGCCCCGGCTTGCAGTTGCAACGATCCACGCAGGTTGGCCAGCATGCCGTTCAGATCGGCCACCGTGTTGACGGCTTCTCGCGCCTCCCGGGACGGGTTGAGCTCACCGCCGACGCGCAGCCGCAGGTCACCGCCACCGGTCAACACCAGACTGCCATCGGCGGCGACCCGGCCACTGCTGCCCACGGCCAGCACCAGTCCCTGGCTGCGCTCCACGGCCGTACCCGATGCTTCGAGCTGTTCCGAGATCAGGCCGGCATCCCCACCGACATCGACGTTCAGGTTACCGCCCCCGAGGGTGCCGATCCCGGTGAAACCCGTCAGGTAAGGATCACTCGCCCCGGTAGAGGGCTGCTGGGCGAAGCTACCGAAGTTGATCCACCAGGCAGTAGGAATCTGCGCGGCCGGATCGGCCGTGGCGCCAGTGCCTTGCCGCCACAACCAATTGCCCAGGGAAGCCGAAGTTTTCTGCGGCGCACTGACACCGCTTGAGTCCCTCTTGGTACCCAGCGAGTCGCCGAGCAGATTGCCACCAACCGCCAGTTTGAGATTACCGCCCTGCTCCGGATACCAGGCCTGATAGGCACTGCCTGTGGTCAGCGATTCATAAGCCGCACCCGCGGTGCCCAGCACACTGCCATCGGGTTGGCGGCCACGGGCCTGCTGATAAGGGTCGTTGGCGCCCGGCGCCAGCGAGGCCGACTGGGCGCCGGCGGTGTAGACGCCGAACAGCGAATGCATATTGAAATCGCCGGCGCTGAGCAGGTCCAGGTCCCCGGTCCCGGTACGCAAGACGCTGAACAGTTGGTTGCCGACCGTGACCTTGGTGCGTACGGGATCCGTAGGGCCAGGCTCCTCCGGAACGGTTGCCACAACGCACGCGTCAGGAACCCAGGTACAGAAGTCCAGCATATCGGGCGGCACAGGATCACCCGGCGTGCCGAAATTGCTGGTCGGCGACCAGACCAACTGCGTCTTGGCCGGCGCCGGCATGCACGCATCGGGCACCCAGGTACAAAAGTCCAGCATCTCTGGA
Organism: Pseudomonas sp. NFPP07; assembly: GCF_900115645.1. Classification (NCBI taxonomy): domain Bacteria; kingdom Pseudomonadati; phylum Pseudomonadota; class Gammaproteobacteria; order Pseudomonadales; family Pseudomonadaceae; genus Pseudomonas; species Pseudomonas sp. NFPP07. The sequence goes on along the minus strand of NZ_FOXG01000005.1, from coordinate 143,938 downwards.
GGCACCGGATCGCCCGGCGTGCCGAAATTGCTGGTCGGTGACCAGACCAACTGCGTCTTGGCCGGCGCCGGCACACACGCATCGGGCACCCAGGTACAAAAGTCCAGCATCTCTGGAGGCACCGGATCGCCCGGTGTGCCGAAATTGCTGGTCGGTGACCACACTAATCCCGTGCCGCCACCACCTCCGTCACCTCCGCCACCTGTCTGCTCACGCTTGGCCAGGTAATGCCCGTCGGCCAGTTGCAGGCTGCCCGCCTCCGCGTGGGGACGGGTAAGACGGGTGTCGGCCGCCTCGGTGTCGGCCCCCGCCACCCAGCGCATCGACCAGGATTGCGAGCCTTCCGGCAGCAGGCTCGCCACCGCCCAGTTACGCCCCTGGACACCGTTGTTGACCGGACGCAGTTCGATCAGATCGACGCCTTCGGCCAGCTTGACGTCGGTGCCGGAAGGAATCAGCGCGCCAGTGGCCAGCGCCATGGCCCCGCGCAGCGTCAACCCATTGCGGGGCACCGCGACGCCCTTGGGCCAGATGCCGTCCTTGACGGTGATATCCATCGACAGTCGGGTACCGGCATCCAGGCGGGTGTCGGCAGGCAGGGTGACCGTCTCGCTCAACAAGGTCCCGGCGGCATACAACAGATTGCCGCCAGCATCGTGGATGGCCGCCTGCAGCAAGGTACCGGCGGGCAGGTTCAGCGCCTCGCCCAGGCTCATAGCAGTCGGCAACTCGAGCCCCGCCGGCAGGCTGGCGCCCTTGAACGGCAGGTCGTAGTTGAGCAGGCTGCCGGCCGGGTACAGGGTGCCTTCGGCCAGTTCGACGCCAGCCCCCGGTACCACCAAGTCGGCACCGAACGGCTGTTTCCCGGGAATCAGCAACCAGCCGTTGCCATCGGTACGCTCTGCCGGATCGCCCGCCTCCGGCGGTGCGAAACCATCGCTGATACTGCCGTAGATATTCAGGTTGCCGCCGGCGCGCACGACTAAACTGCCCGGCTCGCCGGAGCCATAGACATCGGTCTTCTGCGTATGACGGTTGAGGCTGGCGTAGCGATAACCGGAGAGGTCCAGGTCACCCTGCACCAGCAGATCGCCATCCGCCGTCTTGCTGAGGATTTCCACCCCGGGCCGCAGGTGCAGCGCATCGGCGTAAGTCGCATTGTTCAGGCCGGCCAGCTTGCCGTTGAGCAGGTTGCCGTTGGCCAGGGCGTCATCGATGAATGCCTGGCTGTCGAGGTGCTTGGCATTCAGGTAGTCCTGATCGATTACCTGGTAAGGCCGCCCGTCCACCGCCGGCGTGCTGCCGTCGCGGGCATCGGTGTAGCGGGCGATCGCGTTGACGCTGATCGAGCGCGCGCCGAGCACCGACAGGTTGCCGGAGGCATCGATGGCGATATCGCCGTATCGCGGATCCTCGAGCCGCAGCCGCGGGGCATTGAGCTCCAGAGTGCCACGGGCTCGACCGTCATTTTGCCCGGGGGCATTGCCCAGCGGCGCGTCGGTGCCATGGCGCAGGTCGAAGCGCGCGCCGCTGGCCAGGGTCAACTGGCCGTCCCCCGAGTTGAGTTCGATCAGTGCCCGGTTGGGGCTGTCGATGATCTTGCCGTAGCTGTCGACCCGCAGAAGGCTGCCGTGGGCATCGAGCAGCGCGCTACCGGCAACGGTCAGGCCCTGCCTGGCCGCCAGGCGGATACTGCCGACCTGCTGGCCGCTGGCATCGACAGTACCGACCACTGTCAGGTTGCCGTTGTCCACCGAGACATTGATCTCATTGGCCTTGAGTTCGTTGCCGATCACCAGGTCGCCTTGCTTGAGCTGGAAGCTGCGCGAGCCGAAGACCTGATCGCGGTTCAGGCGCGTGTTGAGCGCGGCGAAATCCCCAAGGCTCTGCCCGCGCAAACTCACCGCGCCACCGGCATAAGGCACCAGGGTGCCGCCGGCGTTGTAGCTGCCGCTGGCGGAGCCGAGGATCCGTCCTTGCAGGTCGATCAGGCCGGCATCGGGGTCAAGGGCGATCGCGCTCAGCAGGCCGGCGCGATTGTTGCGGGCGCTGAGGTCGACGGTCGAACCGGTGGCCTGGCGGATATTGCCGCCACGGCTGTCGAGGATCAGGTCGCCACCCCAGCTGTACTTGCGCACATCGTTGAGGACCACCTCGCGCCCGGCCAGGTCGACCAGGGCATTATCCCCCAGCACCACGTCGCCGCTGGCGCCGAGGGTGAGCTTGCCACTGGGCAGGCGCACCGTGCTGTCGAGCAGCAGGCTGCCGGCCTCCAGTTGCAATTCAGCCCCCAGCGCCGCGTTGTCGGCCGCGATGGCCGACAGCCCGGCGATACCCGCCACCGTCAGCGCGCCACCGGCGGTGATGCGGTTGACCGAGCCCGCCTCGCCAGTCCACAGCGGCGTATTCACCCGCAGGTCGCCACCACTGTAGCTATAGCCTTTGCCGCTGACATAGTCGCCACGCAACTGGTACACCTGCAGCGCGCCTTTGTGGTTGGCGGTAATGCGCTGGCTGGCGGTCAGGTTGACCTGGCTGAAGCCCAGGGCCAGGCGCTGCAGGTTGTCGAGATTGTTGGCCTGGGCGTTGGGGCCGTAGCCGAACTCCAGCACCTGGGTCTGGATATCCAGTACCCCGCTGCCATTGCCGGGCCCGGCCAGCAACGGCGCGCCGGGTGCCGTCGCCGCGCCGTTCCATACCAGCGTGCCGGTGCGGATGCTGGCGCGGTCGCCAACGGCGCCGTAACCGTAGATCGCCGGCGTCCCCAGGACCAGGCGCTGCAGGCTGGACTGGCCGGTCAGCGGGTCCAGGGTGCTGAGCTCGACGCTTTCGTAGAAGTTCACCGAATCCCGGGCATTGAGTACCAGGTTTTCCAGGGCCGGCGCACCCTTGGCCGTGTCGCCGCGCAGCAGGCGGTCAAGGACCTGCTGGTTCAGGGTCAGCCCCTGGGGCAGCGCCTGGCGCTGTCCGGCCGCAGCCAGGGCCTGGGCCGAGCCGATGTTGATCGCGCCGACCGCCAGCGTCAGGTTGCGCGTGCCGAAACGCACCGATTCGTCGAGGTTGAAGGTATTGTCAGTGGCCGCGGTGATGGTGCCTTGGGAATAGAGTTCGGTGGTAGCGCCGCAAGAGTCACTGGCGCACAACCCGATCAGGATCGACCCCGGACCGCTGGTGGCTTCTGTACTCGTGGTGGGCGGCAGCACCTCGAGCCAACCGTTGGACACCGCCAGCAGGCTGTTCTGGCCCGGGTCGTAGATGAATCCGCTACGGGAATCGAACGGCGCGCTGCCCTGCCCCAGGGTGTTGATGCTCGCCCCTTGCTCGATCACGATGGCGCCAGTCTTGGTATTGGTGACGAGGAATACTTCCCCGGCCTTGAGACTGCTGCCCTGACGCAGATTGATGTCGGACAGGGTCGAGTTGAACGTCACCAGATTGCCGCCCTGCCCATAAAGGACTCCGGGCAACGCACCTATCGACAGGCGCGGAACCTGCAAAGCATTCAGCGCCTGGTCGTAGAGCGAGGCCCCTGCGAAACCCGGTGTGGCCTGCTGGCCGACCGGCAGCACTTCGAGATAACGTGCGCTGGCAAAAATACCGGCACTGCCTCCCAAGCCGTCTTGCGCCGGTTTAAAATTCGCCGTTCCGTCGAAACGGAAAGTCTCGGCCGGGTCGCCCACACCTTTGAATGTGAGCTTGAGGGTCTTGCCATCGGCCTCGATCATCGGCCGCGGCACGCCCTTGAGCGCGGCATCGGCCGCGGCGAAGGCAGCGTAGCCGGTTTCGTTGTATTGCGAGTAGCGGCGCAGCACGTCCGCCGAGGTCAGGATCACCTGGCTGGACAGCGCATCGCGAACGTCGCTGTGGACAATCGACAGCCCCCCCGAGGTGGCCCAGGAGCCGTTGCGCATGGCCAGGCTGCTGGCCGTCTTGCCACTGCTGGCCAGGCCATTGAGTTCGACCCGGAACGCCCCCGGCAGCAAGGCATAGGTCGACGGCAGCAAGGTATAGGTGCCTGCCGGCAGGCCTGGAACCCCGGCGTCCAGGGTGATGCGCTGGCCAATCAGCGGGTCGCGCACCCCGGCCTCGCTAGCCGGCGGCGCATAGTTGCGCTGCTCGCCCGGAACAATGGCGTAGACCGGGTTGGTGTCCAGACCCGGCAACACCAGGCTGCCGTCCGCGCCGATCTGCACCAGCGGGTTGTAGCGCGCGTCGGTGGAGCCGCCACGCCCGGAAATGAAGCCGGCCCCGGCCAGTTCGCCGCCACCGGACAGGTCGAGCACTGCGCCCGGCTGCACATCGATGGTGTGCCCGGTCATCGATACACCCACTGACAACAGGTTGTTCGAGATACCGCCAGCCACGCCGATCAGTTCGACATCCTTGCCGTTATAGCGATAGGACAGGCCATCGACAGTACCGCCATAAGGCATGTTCAGACCGGCAGCACTGACCGAGGTGACACTGCCCGGCAACAGCTTCAGGGTCTGGATATTGCCGACTTCCTCACCGAGGCTGAGCAGCCCCAGCGGCGCACGCAGCACCCCGCCCTGCAACAGCGTACCGGCATCCAGGCTCAGTGAGCCGAACACCGAATAGGGCTGGGCCGGCAGTGTGTCGCTGGTGCGACCGATACGCAGGGTGGAGTCCGCAGTGGTCTTGACCAGCGCCGTGGCCCCCGTGGTCGGGTAGATCTGCGCCGCCAGCAGGGCCAGGTCGGCGTTGCTGAGCAGTTGTGTAGCGATACGCTCGATATTGAGCGGCGAACCGCCGAGAAAACGCATGTCGCCACGGCTGCTCAACTGCGCCTGGGCAAAACCACGGCGGTCGACCTCCAGGGCCGGGCCCTGCTGGCGCTCCAGCGTGCCGTGGGCGCCCAGGGTCAGGACGTCGCGCAGGTCCAGCAGGTCGGCGTTGACCTCCAGTCGGGCCGCGCTGTCCTGTACCGACAGGCCACCCTGTACAGTCGGGCGTACCGCCACATCAGTACCTTGACTGGCCACGGCCCCCGCCAGGCGCACATACGGCGCATTCAGACTGATCCGGCTGTCACCCGGCGCGCCTTCGGCCAGCGCCAGGGAGCCGGCATAAATCTGCAGGCTCTGCGTCAGGTTCAGATCCATATCACCGGCGAACGACAAAATGCCGTTGCTCAGCAAGGTCAGGTTGGCGAAACCGCCACTGCCGACATTATCGACGTCCAGACGGCCCTGGCCATAGTTCATCAGGCTATCCGTGGCAGCAGTACCCGCTCCCCGGGACAGGACCAGCTCACGCGGAACCCGCACCTGGTCGTCCACCGTGGAGCGATCGTACAGCGGGGTTTCCAGGGCCACCGACAGGCTGCCGCCGGCCGCGCCCACGCCTCCGGATGCGGCCTGGAACTCACCGTCCAGGCGCAGGCCGTTGTTCGAACTCAGGGCAATGCTGCCGCCGGTGCTGCTCAGCGTCGTGGCGCCCTGCCCGCGAATATCCAGTTCGGCCTGGGCGCCGTTGGCCAAAAGGCGCGCGCCCCGCTCCACCACCACGAACAGGTCCGGCGCACTGGCGGTGCCCTTGGCCGTATCGACACTGCCACCGATGACGATGCTGCCGGCGTCGTCGACCCGGCCGTAACGTCGGCGCTGGGCATCCACCGCGGTTGCCGCGCGGGCCGAGACATCCAGCAGCGCATGCTCGCCCAACAGGATCGAACGCTGATGAGGAGCTTCGGTGACCGGAATATCCGCCAATCCCACGGGTTTGATCTGGGTCAGCTGGATCCTCCCGCCCCAAGCGTCGAGTTGCCCGTCGACACTCAACTGACCGACGCTGGCCAGGCTCAAGCTGCTGCCTGGATCGACACTGATCCGCGCGCCTGTGCCGATCAGCAGGGCCGTCGTTTCCCGCTCGCTGGCGGTGGACAGGATGCTGCCAGCCTGCAGGCTCAGGTTCGCGCCCTTGCGCTGGCTTAACAGGCCCTTGACCGGGTCCTGCTGATACAGCTGCGGGGTCCAGAGCGACAACAGTGCCTGCGGCGCGCTGCCGGTCGCCGCGTCCTGGATGTTCTCACCGAAGTGGTACACCGGCATGCTGACGTCCAACTGGGTGCCATCGCTGACGGTCAGTCCCTGGTTGCCGGTGATGTCGTAGGCCGAGAAGCCCTTGTTGAAGAAGCCACTGCCCAGCAGCAGGCCAGCATCGTTGCCCGCCACCGGCTGGTCGCTGATGGTCACCCGGCCGGCCTGCAGGTTCAGGCGGCCACCGCCACTGACCCCATGACCGCGCACCTCGCCGTCAAGGCTCAACACCCCATTGCTGTCGGAAGTATTGGCGTTGGCCGCCAGGGTCAAGTTGCCGCCCTTGCCACCGCGTTGCTTGCCATCGGCCAGCAACGCGGCACCCGATGAAACGTCGATCAGACTTCCGGCCGCAAGCGTCAGGTCGCCACTGCTGCGCAGGGACACATTGCCGCCATTGAGGTACGGTAGCGCGCTGACGTCATTCGGGTTGTGCACCTGATTGCTCCAGGCACCACGGGTGTCGAGGGTCACGCCCTCGCCCACGCGGACGCTGGCACGGCTGCCGCCAAGGGCATCGATCCGGGTGTCCTCGACCCGGGCACTGCTGCTGATCTGCTGCAACACGTTGCCCAGGGCAATGTCGCCGCCACGGGCCGTCAGGTTGGCGTCGACCTCGACCTGCGGCCCATACAGAGTGATGCTGCCGGCCGGCGCCACCTGCAGGTCACCCTCGACCTTGATGCTGCCGGTGGCGGCGATCCTCACCGCCCCCAGGCCGAAGCCGTTGAGCTGGTCGCTGTCCAGGTACAGGCGGCCTTCGCGCTCGGCGGTCACCGGGTCGTCGAGCCCCAGGCCGGCCGCGAGGGATTGGGCCTCCGTCCCCAGGACGATGTCCTGCAGCGTGCCGGCATTGGCGCGCAAGGCGTATTGCAAGGTGCCGCTGCTTTTCACGTAGTACGGCACGTAACTGCCAACCACCAGTTGCGCACCACGGGCCACCGCTTTCGCTGACTGGTTGTAAGCGTCCAGCCCGACCTGCGCGGCCTGTACCTGGAGGTCGCTCTGGAAGGTATCGCCGACCACCTGGCCTTCCAGCACCGCGTTACGCGTGCCAATCACCAGAGTACCGGCGTCGCGGCCGACACTGTAACCCTGCTCGAAACGCTCTCGTGGCGCGATCAGCGGGCTGTAGTAAAAATGGCTCTGGTTCCAACGCTCGCTGTGATCCTCGTAACCCTGGTACAGGCCTTCGTAGAGTATGTCGCCGGGGGCGCTGGAGACTTCATAAAGTCGACCGTCCGCGCCCTTGAGCCAGCTCTGCTTGACCATCCCGGACTGCACATCGAGGGTGCCGCCGGACAGGTTGATCTGCGAGCCCTGGACAGTAACCACATCATTGCCGCTGAAAGACACCGTGCCGCCCTGGGCCATCCACTCACCCACGCTGTGCACACGAGTGCCCAGGTAACCGCCGACCTCGAGCAGGCCACCGGCGGTGTACCAGCGGTCCGAGGCATAACCGTTGGTGCCGGCGGGCACGAACACCAGCTCACGGGTATCGACCCACACGTCCTGGCTGTTCAGGCTGCCCTGGTCGCGGTTGGCCGAGGCATCGCGCTGCTCGTTGCCCTGGACGTTGACCTTGATGCTGTTGGACTCCATCGCCACCTTGACGCCCAGCTCACCGGATACGTCGATGATCGCACCGTCGCCCACCCGGCTGCGCTGGGCCGCACGAACGCCTACCTGGCCGCCACTGGCGAGGGTGATCGAGCCTTTCTGAAAGTCGACGGTGCCGGCGCTGTCGATGGCGATCAACGACTGGTCGCGTCGATAGCCGTCGGCCGTGACTATCGTTGAGCTGTCGGCACTCAGCGGCTGCATCAGGCTGCTGCGCTGGCTGTCCAGGGCACTGCTGCTGTCCAGCAGGATCGCGCTGGTCGCGCCCTCGCCCAGGGTCACGCTGCGGCTGGCGGTCAGGTGCAGGGTGCCGCGCGAATCCACCGAGGTGCTGGCCAGGGCCACGCCGTCTTGCCGCACGTCCTGGCCGGTCAGGCTGACGTCGCCCAGCGCCGCCTGCAACAGGCCGCTGTTGCTGGCCTGGCCCACGCCGCTGGCGAGCACCTGATTGCCGCGCACGGTGGAATCGACATTGCCGTCGGTGCCCTGGCCCTTCTTGATCACGAAACTGCCACCCGCGGCCAGCGCGACCTGGCCCTTCTGGGTGCTGATGGTCCCGGCGTTGTCCACCTCGCTGCCCAACAGCAGCACATAACCGCCGCCGGCGGTGGAAGTGGCGGGCGCATGGGTTTCAATGCTTGCGCCCTGCTCGACCCGCACCTTGCCGCCAGCGTTGGTGAAGGTCGGCGCCGTGCCCGGGCTGTACAGGCCATTGCTGCGGAACTGGCTGTCGTCGAAGGCAGTGGCCGCCGCCACCAGGTTGCGCACGTTGATCTGGCTGCTGCCGCTGAAGACGATGCCGTTCTGATTGAGGATCAGCACCGTGCCGTCAGCCCTGATCGCGCCCTGGATCTGGCTCGGCGCGGTCGTGTTGTTGACCCGGTTGAGCACGGCCCAATCAGCGTTCTGCTGGAAGTCGACGGTGGTGTCGCGCCCGACGTTGAAGGTTTCCCAGTTGATGATCGCCTTGTCCGCGGTCTGCTTGATCGCAACCTGGGTCTTGCCGCCTGCCTCGCTCTGTACCGGCGCCTCGACATTGCTGAACACCGGCTTGCCGTCGGCGCCGATCACCAGATTCAGGCCATTGCCGCCCAGGCCGTTATGGATGGTTTCCGGGCTGGCGAAGGCCGCTGTGCGGCCGGCTGCCTGCAACGCCTGCTGGGCGGCGATCGCCGCCACGGTGTTGTTGAGATTGTTCAAGGAACGCTGCAATTGCTGGTTGGCTTTCTGCTGCTGCGCCAGCGGTGGCGGCGCTCCCGGCACCAACCCGCCCGGGCGGGAGGCATTGGTGGTCTGGGCCGCGCCCTTGGCGGCAAACCAACCTGAGCTGAACGCCGCGGGCTGAGCGGCCTGGGCCGAGCCCGCCAGTACCAGCAGGGCAATGGCCCGGGCCAGGGGCGTGAGGTACAGCGTGCCCTGCTCCAGCACGGAGCGAACGGATTCATGGGCAATGCCGCGAGGCGTCGGGTTCGAGGTTTTTTTAGACAGACGCATCACTGGTTGATCCTTATCCCATTGCACAGAGTTGGGCCACACAGCCGCCCCGAGGCGGCATTGCCGATACCTGATAGGCGGTTACAAAGGTTCGCGACCGAACTGTTGTCATACAAAGTTCATATCCGCGGGCGGGAGCGACGTCCTATGGACGCCCGATGCCGTGACAGACGTTGACATTGCCGATATCCAGGTTGTCGCCATAGGCGTTGTCGAGAAACACTTTCCTGATCTCCCCGGCCAGCCCCGACATCTGGCTGGCGGTTTGCGGCACAGTGACGAAAAAGTGCTGATAGATAGTCGGAGCCTTGGCCAGGCTGTACAGCTCGCCGAGAAAACCGCGAAGCGCCTGGACATCGGCAGCGTCGCGATAGCACTGGCCAATCAGCAGGTTGGTGTAGCCGACGATCGGGTACTGATTGCCCTGGGTCGGCACCGGCATCTGACCGCCCGCGCCGTAGCCGAAAAACGGCACCCACTTCAACGGATTGGCCCGATCCATCGCCGTCATCGGCGGCGGGAAGTACCCAAGGGCGTAGCGGGTATTGGCAACCGTGGGCAAGGGCGCAGTGCCGGCGGCCATGGGTAGCTTGCTGACCCGCGCCGAGGTCGCGTTGTTGTGGGGGGCCAGGTACTCGCTGGCGACATAACCGATGGTGCCCTCCCCGGCATTGATCGCCGCCACGACATCGGCACTGCCGGCCACCGCCTGCCAATGGTTGGGGAGCGGAGCAAAACCGGCCTGGGTGAACAGGCTGCTGACGGAAATCCTGCCGGGGCAGGAGTCGTTGAGAAAACGCGTGAACAGCTCAGTGCTGCCACTGCTGCCGGAGCGATAGATGACCTTGATCGGCATCGTGTCGGCATTCCCCAGGACCGCGCCCCAGGTGCTGACAGCACCGGAAAAGATGTCGCACAACTGCGCCGCAGTCAGTTGCAGGGTGCTGGTACCGGACTTTTTATAAGGAATGGCCAGTGCCATGCCGGCCACCGGAATCTGGATCAATGGACCATAGCTGGCGGACTGCGTGCTGTTGTAGGTCTGCAGCTCGCCCGCTGTCAGCAGTGACTCGCTGCCGGCGAAATCCACCGAGGTCGCCAGCGGCAATCCCAGCAGCACCGGCGCATTGGTCAGGAAGGCCGCCTTTTCATCGCCGCCGCCAATGCCGATATAACTGAAGTCGGCTGGCAGCAAGGCCGGCGTACCGGTATAGAGCCGCAGCGGCGAACTGGAGCCACCACCGATCACCGCCGCCATCGCCGGCTGGGAACACAAGCTCGCCAGCACCAGAACCGTTGCGAAGAGACTATGCCGTGACATGAGCAATCTCCTGAAAACAGTGGGGTTGAGCCCTGATCCGACAGTGCGAATGACCCTGGCCGTGCGCTATCGAGCAACCCGAACAGGGCAATAAAAGCTACTGAGGGGAAAGTCGCCCTAACTGCAAGATCGACAGATCATCAGGGTTGGAAACACAACATCGGTAGCGCCAGCCAGGCCACTACCGATGGGTGTTCAAGTGGCCACATCCTGTGGCCGAGTGGTGCATCCCGCGTGCGGCTTACAAACGACCTTTGCCGTTGCAAACGCTGACGTTGGCGATATCCAGGCCGTCGCCATAGGCGTTGTCGAGGAAGGTTTTCTTGATTTCGCCAGCCAGGTTGGTCGGTGTTGCGCTGGTGTTCGGCACGACGGCAAAGGAGTGGGCGGCGATGGTGGAGTTTTTCACGCCGGTGTACAGGTCGGTCAGGAAGTTGCGGATGGCAGTGGCATCGGCAGCGGTCTTGTAGCACTGACCTACCAGCAGGTTGGTGTAACCCACGATCGGGTACTGGTTGGTGCCCGTTGGTACAGCGGTGTCACCGGCGGCGGAACCGAAGGTTGGCACCCACTTCAACGGATTGGCACGCTCGGCAGCGGTAGCCGGTACTGGCGCGGTGCCCAGGGCCGCGGTGGTGTTGGCCAGACTTGGCAGTGGAGCGGTGCCGGCAGGCAAAGCGTTTTTGCTGACGCGGGCAACCACGGCGTTATTGTTGGCAGAGACAAAGTCAGGGCTGACATAACCGATGGCGCCATCGGTGGCGTTGACCGCAGTCACCACTGCGCCGCTGCCGGAAACGGCTTGCGAGTTGGCAGGCTCGGCACCGATGCTGGCAACAGTGAAAGTGCTGCTGACACCGAACTGGGTAGGGCAGGAATCATTCAGGAAACGGGTGAACAGTTCGGTGGTGCCGCTGCTGCCGGAACGGTAGATGACCTTGATCGGGGTGGCGTCGCTGTTACCCAGGATCGGGCCCCAGGTGGTCACGGCACCGGAGAAGATGCTGCACAGCTGTGCGCCGGTCAGTTGCAGGTTGGTGGTGCCGGATTTCTTGTACGGAACAGTGACCGAGGTACCGACCGATGGAATCTGGATCAGTTTGCCGAAGGTGGCGCCGTAGGCGTTGTTGTAGTTGGTCAGTTCAGTCGAGCTGAGTACCGAGTCGCTACCGGCGTAGTCCACTGGGGTGCCGGCTGGCTGGTTGATCGAAGCAGGAGCGTTGGTCAGGAAAGCGGTCTTGCCGCCGCCGCTGCCGACACCGGTATAGCTGAAGTCTGCCGGCAGCAGACGTGGCAGAGGCGAAGCACCGTTGTAGAGTTTCTCAGGCAGAGTGGCACCGCCACCCACAACAGCCGCCATCGATTGGGCCGAAGCCAGAGCCGCTACGGCCAGGGAAGCTGCGATCATAGTGCGCTTAAACATGAAGAATCTCCTTTCGTCGTGTGTATACGGAGGTCAATGGTTCTTGCATGACGCCATGGCGCTCAGATCCTCTGCCCTGCTCTGAGAGCGTTGTGCGGGGTGAGGCCATGGGGAAGAAGTTCGCAGTTTCCGGTGACAGATAAAGGAAAAAACCTCGGGAGAAAGCGCTTGATTTTCAAAAACTTTCTCGGGTGTTCGAGGGCCCTGGCACGGGCTTTTCAGCGCAGGTGACAGCGAGGTTGCGTCAGGCCTTTTGCCAGTTCCTGGCGGCACGCGGCACAGGTCTTGGGCTGGGGGAGCTGGGGGTGGTCGTGCATGACAGAACGAGGAACCCGAGTTCGGCGGATTCGGCGCTCGGGTGATGAGTGGAGCACAGAAAAAAGTTGCCTGGGCTGACCCTTTCCCCTGTAGGAGCGAGCTTGCTCGCGATGGCCCTGAACCTTGACGCGGTTCTTGCCGAAACATCGCGTTGTCTTGAGTCTTTTCGCGAGCAAGCTCGCTCCTACAGAAAAGCGAGCCGGCAATCGATGTCGTTACTGCACCAGCTGATTGATCTCGATGATCGGCAGCAGCACTGCCATGACGATCACCAGCACCACCCCGCCCATGACCACGATCATCAGCGGTTCGAGCAAGGCGGTCATACCCATGGCGCGGCGTTCGATGTCGCGGGACAGGGTTTGCGCGGCGCGTTCGAGCATGGGTGGCAGGGCGCCGGTTTTTTCGCCGCTGGCGATCAGGTGGATCAGCACCGGCGGGAAGACTTTCTCCACCCGCAGCGCGGCGGCGAGGTTGACGCCTTCGCGGACCTTGGCGGTGGCGTCGCTGACGCTCTGGCTCAGGCGGTCGTTGGACAGGGTCTGGCGCGCCGCTTCCAGGGCGCGCAGCAGCGGCACCCCTGCTCCACCGAGGATCGCCAGGGTCGAGGCAAAGCGCGCGGTGTTCAGGCCCAGCACGAAGCGCCCGATCAGCGGCAGGCGCAGCACCCGGCTGTGCCAACTCAAGCGGGCCTGGGGATTGCGCAGGTACATACGCCAGCTCCAGAAGCCGCCGGCCAGCACGCCGAAACACAACCAGCCCCAGGCGCGGATGAAATCGCTGGCGTTGAGCATCGCCAGGGTTAGCCCCGGCAGATCCTGGCGCGCCTGGGAAAAGGCGCTGACCACCTGGGGCACCACGTAGCTGAGCAGGAAGATCACGATGCCCACCGAGACCAGCCCGACCACGCCGGGGTAGATAAAGGCAGTGAGGATCTTGCCGCGCAGGGTGTTGCGCTCCTCGATGTAGTCGGCCAGGCGCTCCATGACCTGGGCCAGGTCGCCCGACTCTTCGCCGGCGGCGATCAGCGCCCGGTAGATGTCCGGAAAGTCCCGCGGCCGCGCCGCCAGGGCTTCGGCCAGGCGCATGCCGCTGCGCACATCGGCGCGCACCGCGCTGAGGGTGTGGGCGATGTGTTTTTTTTCCGCTTGTTCGACCGTGGCACTCAGCGCCGCTTCCAGCGGCAGGCTGGCGCCCAGCAGGCTGGCCAGCTGGCGGGTGGCCCAGGCCAGGTCGTTGTCCGACAGCTTGGCGCTGAACAGGCTCCCGCCACCGGCCTTCGGCGTGTTGCTCTCGACCTGCACCATCAGCGCCGTCAGCCCGCGGCTGCGCAGTACGCCGAAAGCGGCGCTCTGGCTGTCGGCTTCCAGGTGCCCGGACTCGATCTTGCCGAGGGCGTCGGCGGCTTCGTAGCGATAACGGTTCATCAGGCGTCCCGGGTTACGCGCAGGATTTCTTCAGGGGCGGTGGCGCCGCTGCGCACCCAGCGCTCGCCGTCCTCGCGCATGCTCAACATCCCGGCGCGCCGTGCGGCGGCGCGCAGCGCCTGTTCGTCGGCGCCCTGGTGGATCAGGCTGCGAATGTCGTCGTCGATGCAGAACAGCTCGTGAATGCCGGTGCGCCCGCTGTAGCCGACCTGGTTGCAGGCCGGGCAGCCCACCGGGCGCCAGGTGCCAGGGGCGGTCGGGTCTTCTTCCTTGCAGTGCGGGCACAGCCGCCGCACCAGGCGCTGGGCCAGCACGCCGAGCATCGACGAGGCCAGCAGGAACGGCTCGACGCCCATGTCGATCAGGCGGTTGACCGCCGACACCGCGTCGTTGGTGTGCAGGGTCGCCAGCACCAGGTGCCCGGTGAGCGAAGCCTGCACGGCGATCTGCGCGGTTTCCAGGTCGCGGATCTCGCCGATCATGATGATGTCCGGGTCCTGGCGCAGTATCGCGCGCAGGGCCAGGGCGAAGGTCATGTCGATCTTGGCGTTGACCTGGATCTGGCTGATCCCCGGCAGGTCGTACTCCACTGGGTCTTCGACAGTGAGGATATTGCTAGTGCTGGCGTCCAGCCGCGCCAGGGCAGCATAGAGGCTGGTGGTCTTGCCGCTGCCGGTGGGGCCGGTGACCAGCACGATGCCGTGGGGCTGGCGGATCAGGTGGTCGAGCTTGCCCAGCACCTGGGGGTCCATGCCTAAGGTTTCCAGTTGCAGGCGCCCGGCCTGTTTATCCAGCAGGCGCATCACCACCCGCTCGCCATGGCCGGTGGGCACCGTGGACACGCGGATATCGATGGGCCGCCCGGCCACGCGCAAGGCGATGCGGCCGTCCTGGGGCAGGCGTTTTTCGGCGATGTCGAGCTGGGCCATGATCTTGATCCGCGACACCAGCGCGCCGTGCAAGGCCTTGCGCGGCGAGACCACGTCGCGCAGCGTGCCGTCGACGCGGTAGCGCACCACCGAATGGCTTTCATAGGGCTCGATATGGATATCGCTGGCCTCGTCCCGCGCGGCCTGGGTCAGCAAGGCGTTGATCATGCGGATCACCGGCGCGCCGTCCTGGGTGTCCAGCAGGTCGGTGATTTCCGGGATGTCCTGCATCAGGCGGTCGAGGTCGACCTCGTTCTCGGCGGCGCCGACCACCGCGGCGGCGCTGCCGGTGTCGGAATAGGCGCTGGCCAGCAGGCCGTCGAGTTCCTCGTCGCGCACCCGCTCCAGCCGCGCCGGGCCGAACTGGCGGCGCGCTTCGCTGATCGACCAGCCGGGGGTCGAGGGGCAGACCAGGAGTACGGCGCCCTGCTCGCTGTGACGCAGGAGGATGCGTTGGGATTTGGCCCAGGCGTAAGGGAGTTGGGGGTTCATGGGAGTAACTCCGGGGCTTGGCCGTGGGCTTGGTCTTGACCGTGTACATATCCGTTGCTGTGGTCATGGCCGTTGGCGGTTTCGTTCGTACGGCGAAGTGGGTGTACATATCCGTTGCTGCGGTCACGGCCACCTAGGGTTCCGCCCTTACGGCGGGTCACTTTGGAAGAGCCGGAAGCCGGCCCAGCCCAAAGTAACCAAAGGGCTCTAGCCCCAAGCGTCCGGTCCTCGCCAAGGCTCGGATTCCCTCGCTCCGGTCCTGCTCCGTGGGCCGCCGCCACAGGCCATCCATGGCCTGGGGCGGCTAACCCGGCATCCCTGCCGGGTTGCCCACTGCGCAGAACCTCCACTCGGCCTCCCGACGGGGCAAGAAAATCAAAAACAACGCGAGGCGACCTGCCGGTCGGCCTGTCTGAGAACACGTTCCCTGTAGCCGCTGCCGCAGGCTGCGATCGGCTGCGAAGCAGACGCAAAACCATGCGCCTCGATCTGCCTGATACATCGCGTCGTCTGGTTTGGCGTGCGCTGCGCGCCCGATCGCAGCCTGCGGCAGCGGCTACAAGAAGCGCGTACAACGCGCTTGGCTTTAGCTGTGGCTTTTGATCTTGCCCTTGATCCACCCGCCCCTTTCCCAGAGGCCGAACGCAGGCGTTGCGTAGGGGGTAGCGCGGCAGGGATGCCGCGCTAGCCGCCCCAGGCCATGGATGGCCTGTGGCGGCGGGCCCCCGGAGCAATGCCGGAGTGAGGGCATGCCGAGCCCTAGCGAGGCACCGAATGGAGGGGCGAGACTTTTTGGTTACTTTTGGGGCGTTTGCCAAAAGTGACCCGCCGTAAGGGCGGAACCGCCAGCAGTCATAACCGCAGTACCGGATATGTACCCCAACCCCACTGTAAAAGCGAAACCCTAAGCAGCCATAACCGCAGCAACGGATATGTCCCCCATCACCCAACGCACCAGACGCCGAGCGCATAAACGCAACAGGCGAACTCATTGCACCGGCACCGCTTTGATCCTCGCCCTCGGCGCTGGCGCAGGCACCGACACCGGCACAACCCCCGGCACCCCCTGCTCCGCCGTCGGCAATTGCGGCGCCTGCATGTCCGGCATGGCCCAGCTGCGGTCCGGCTGCAGGCCGCCCTGGGCGCGGCGCATGAAGTCGTAGCGGTTGAGGGTAATGCTGCGCCCCGCGGCGCTGTCGCGAATGATGTAGGGCCGCAGGAACACCATCAGGTTGGTCTTGTTGGTCGAGCGGCTTTCGTTGCGAAACAGCGCGCCGATCCCGGGGATAGTCGACAGCCACGGCACCGCGTTGTTGCTCTGGCTATAGCCGTCCTGCAGCAGGCCGCCGAGGACCATGATCTGGCCGTCGTCGAGCAGGATGCTGGTGTCGATCGCGCGCTTGTTGGTCACGGTGCCGGCCTGCACCGAGGCGCGCTGGTCGACGCTGCTGACCTCCTGGTAGATGTCGAGCTTGACCGTGCCACCCTCGGAAATCTGTGGCCGCACATTCAGCTTCAGGCCGACTTCTTCGCGCTGCACGGTCTGGAACGGGTTGTTGCTGTTGCCGCCACCGCCGGTGACGTAGCTGCCGGTGACAAAGGGAATGGTCTGGCCGACGAAGATGCTCGCCGCTTCGTTGTCCAGGGTCAGCAGGTTCGGGGTCGACAGCACGTTGTTCCCGCCCTTGCTCTTCAGGGCCCGGGCCAGCACCTTGAGGTCGAGGATCTTGCCGATCCCGGGGATGTCCACGGTGCCGTTGACCAGGCCGACGTTGAGGCCCTGGGGCAGCACGTCGAGGCTGGTCTTGCCGTTGAGGTTGAGGCCGCTGCCGCCGAGGTTGGCGCCGCCGATGACGCCGCTGCCACCGAGGTTGCCGGTCTGCCACTGCACGCCGAATTCGGCGGCGTCGTCTTCGTTGACTTCGACGATCAGGCTTTCGATCACCACCTGGGCGCGACGCTGGTCGAGCATGTCGATGACTTCGCGCAGGTTGCGGTACAGCGGTTCCGGCGCGGAAATCAGCAAGGTGTTGGTGGTGGCATCGGCCTGGATGGTCACGCCGCCGGCGCTGAAGGCGGTGTTCTGCTCGGACGCCTGGGTGCCGCCCTGGCTGCTGCTGGAACTGCCGCCCTGGGCATAACCGCTGCCGGAACTGCTGCCGCTGCTGAGGCTGGAGCTGCCACTGGTGGCACCGCTGCTGCCGCTCTGGCCGCTGCTGGAACTGCCGCCCTGGCTCATGCCGCCCATGCTGCCGAGCATGGCCCGCGCGTTGTCGCCGGTGCCGCTGTCACTCTCGCCGGTGAGCAGGCCGCGCAGGGCCTGGGCCAGCTTGCCGGCCTGGGCGTTGCGCAGGTACACCACATGCAGGTTGCTCGGGTTGCTCTGGGCGTTGTCCAGCTTGTAGATCAGGTTGCGCGCCAGCTCGGTGCGCTCGGGGCTGCCGGTGCGGATGATGATCGAGTTGGAACGCGGGTCGCCGACCACGCTGACTTTCTGGGTCGGGTCGGCGCCCTGGGTTTCCAGCAATTCGGAGACCATGCCGGCGATGTCCACGGCGATGCCGTTCTGCACCGGCACCACGTCGGTGTCCAGGGCGCTGGGAATGTCGATGCCTTCGATGATCTGCGCCACCCGGGTGAGGTTCTCGGCGTAGTCGGTGATGACGATGCTGTTGTTGCCCGGGTAGGCGTTGATCGGGTTGTTCGGCGACACGATCGGGCGCAGCACCGGGATCAGGTTCACCGCGTTTTCGTATTGCAGGCGGAAGGTGCGGGTCAGCATGCCGTTGGCCGACGGCTTGCCGGCGTTGTAGATCGGCCCGCCGAGCAGCTTGGCATCGGCTTCCGGCACCACCTGGGCCACGCCGCCGACGTCCACCACGCTGAAACCCTGCATGCGCAGGGCCGCCAGCAGCATGTCGTAGGCCTGGTGGGCCGGCACTTCGCCTTCGCTGACCAGGGTCAGGTTGCCCTTGACCCGCGGGTCCACCAGGAACTGCTGGCCAGTGGAACGCGCCAGCGCCCGGACCACGGCCTGGATATCGACGTCGACGAAATTCAGGCGCACCGGCTGGTCGCCCAGGGGATTGCGCACCACAGTGCCGCTGGCGGCGGGAGCACCGGGCGCGCGTCCCGCACGGCTGATCGGATGCTGGAACCTGGGACGCTGGGTCTGTTGCGCCTGGGCCCGCTCCCGCTCGGCCACCACGTCGCCGCCACTGCGATTGGTCTCGCCCAGGGGCCGTCCCAGTTCGCTGTCCACCAGCAACGGTGGCTGTGGCTCCTGGTTGTGACTGCACGCCGCCAGCGCCAGGGCCAGCGGCCCCAGCAGGAGCAAGGGCAGCGCCTTGCGCGACTGGCGAACATAGAAAGAACCTGACCACTTCATGAAGCTTCCTTAGCGCCAAGCGCCTGATCCATGCGAACGGTTCCGGACAGTTTGCCTGCCGTGCCATCGATGTCGGCCGGCCCCGCGCGTTGCAGGCGGGCCTCCATCACTTCCAGGGAAAACTGCCGGGGATTGCCCAGCAGCCAACCGACCACGGCATCCGCCGGGGCCTCTTGAAAACTCAAGTGCCAGGCCTGGGACTCGCCCTCGCCCGCCACCTGCAACTGGTACAGCCCCTGCAGGCCGGCGGCATCCAGGGTCTGGCGCAAGGACTGCTCCAGGCTCTGCCCCGGCTCGCCGCCACGGGGCCCACCGGCCTGGTGCAGCACCAGCTCCAGGGCTTCGGACTGGGAGCGCAGCTTGGGGATCTCGGCCTGCCAGTAATCGATCTTGTTCAGCGCCGGCTCGATCAGCAGCAGCCACACCAGCAAGCCGCCCAGCAGCGCCGCCGCGCCGGCCAGCAGGCGTTTCTCGCGCAGGGCCAAACCGCTCCAGTACAGCTGTGCCTGGGCGGTCTGGCGCTGCCAGCGCTGGCGGTAATGGCTGAGGCTCAGCTTATTCATCCTCGTCTTCCTCGCTGTCGTCGGCTTCCATCGGCACCGCGCCGGTCGCCATGCCTGTGGCGGCGCGCAGGGTCCAGCCCTGGT
Source organism: Pseudomonas sp. NFPP07 (assembly GCF_900115645.1). Classification (NCBI taxonomy): domain Bacteria; kingdom Pseudomonadati; phylum Pseudomonadota; class Gammaproteobacteria; order Pseudomonadales; family Pseudomonadaceae; genus Pseudomonas; species Pseudomonas sp. NFPP07. The sequence goes on along the minus strand of NZ_FOXG01000005.1, from coordinate 124,817 downwards.
CGCCGGGGCTGGCTTCGAGCCCGGCCTGGGTCAGCAGGCCCTGCCAGCCACTGTCGGGCGCAGGGACACGGGTGTCGCTGAGCAGGCTCAGTTGCAATTCGCCGTTCTGATAGTTCAAACGCTCGACCCCGCCGATCACGAAAGGCATGGCATTGCTGGCCTGCAGCACCAGGCTGTTGAAGCTGTGCGGAGCGTCGCCGCTGGCTCCGCTCTGGCGCGCCGCCAGTTGCTGACGCGCCTGTTGCAGGGGGTTGAGGATCACCGGCAATTCCGGGAACACCTGCTGCACCCGTTGGCTCATCTGCGCCTTGAGCTGCTGGCCCTGGGCCGCCTGGCGCGCGGCATACAGGTTCAGGCCCAGGGTCCAGACCAGCAGCGCCACCGCGCACAGCGCCGCGGCACGGCCCCAGCCCTGCTGGCGAGCGCTGTTGTTCTGCACCCCGCCGTGCAGGCCCCAGTCGGGGGCCTGGCCGGTCCAGCGACAGCTGTCCGGCAGTTGCTCCAGGGCCGCTGGCGGGGCCGCCTCGCCTATCCATTGCAGCCCGGCGCCGTTGGCCAGCAGGGCCTGCAAGGCGTCTTCGGGTAGCGGTTGCACACTGCCCTGCCGCGGGCTGTGGCGCAGCAACAGGTGCTGGTCTTGCAGGCAGGCGGTCAACTGGCCCGCCGCCGGCACCGGCAAGGCATAGGGCGCCGGGTACAGGCCGCGCAGTTTCAGGCCGGCCTGCTCCAGCACCTGGCCGAGCCGCGCCAGCGCCTCGCGCGGCAGCCAGCTGATGTGCACCTGGCCGTCGCCGTCGCGCGGGCTGTGGGCCACGTACAGGCTGTCGCTGTGGCCGAGAATCAGCGCCTGGGCGGCACAGGCCACCGCCGCGCTGACCTTGGCCGGCGCCAGGGCCGGCAGCTCGATACTCGCCAGCAGGCTGTCCTCGGGGTGCAGGAAACACTCCACCGCCGGCGCCTTGGGCATCTGCCCCAGTTGCATCAGGCTGGCTTCGCCGGCTTCCTTGACCTGGCCTTCCTTGACCTGGAGCCGGGCAAAGCTCACCCGGCTCTCGGCCGTCAGCGAATGCAAGGGCGGCAGGCTGACGCGCAAGCGGCTCATACGCCCACCCGCGACCAGATCACCCGGGGCATGTTGTCTTCGCTGCGGTGCAACAAGGCCAGCAGCTTGACCCGGCGCCGCTCGCCACGGGCCTGGCCTTGCAGGCGGAACCATTCGCTGGTGATGCCGACCCGCACCGCGTCCGCCGGTACGTGCGGCATGCGCAGGCGGTTGATGAAGTCACCCTGATTGATGAACCACTGGCCGCTGTCGCGCTCGGCGATCAGCGCCTTGGCCCGTGGCAGTGCCAGCCCCGGCACGGTCGCGGCGAGCACTTCGGCGCTGGCGGTGTTGCCGTTGACCCAGGTATTGGCCGGCAGGATGGTGACAAAGGGCTCCAGGCGCGCCAGCAGCTTTTCGTCGACGCCGTTCACCCCCAGCAAGTCGTCGAGACTGCGCAGCATCGGCTGCTTGGCCAACAGCGGCTTGCGCGCGGCCTCGGGCGAAGTGTCGCGACCGCTGTGGAAACCGCTATTGACCGGCGCCGCCGTGCCTTCCGGGCTCAACTGCCGTGGGTAGGAAGCGATCACCCGCTGACTGATACGCTGGCCCAGGGTCGCGTTGACCCCGAGCAGCTCGCACAGGCGCTGGAAATTCTCTATCTGCAACGGGTCGAGCCGGTCGTTGGCCAGCAGGTTGCGCAGGTTGAACTTGCTCTGCTCGTCCTCCAGCCGCCCCTCGAACGGCCCGGCGCCCGGGCCCAGGGCCGCGAGCTGGATCGGCCGCGCCCAGTTCTGGTCGAGGCGGGTCAGCACGTCGCGCTGGCGGTCTTCCCACAGGCGCTGGCGGCTGACTTCCATGCCGCCCTGGAGTTGCCAGCTGCCCTGGACCCGCAGCTGCTCGCTTTCCAGCCCACGGGTGAACAGGGTCTGGCGGGTCAGCATGCCGCCGGCGATCACCGCCACCACGGCGGCGATCAACAAGGCGCTGATAATGGCCATGCCACGCTGTTTCGCCGCTGTCGGCGAACGGGCTGTCATGGCGGCGCTTACAGCTGCCAGGAGCCGATATCGGCATTCACGCCGTCACCGTCTGGCTGGCCGTCGGCCCCCAGGGAGAACACATCCACTTCGCCGTTGGCCCCCGGGTTCAGGTAATGGTAAGGACGGCCCCAGGGGTCGTTGGGCAGGCGTTCCAGGTAGGAGCGCCAGTTGCTGTTCTTGGCATCCGCCGGGCGTTCCACCAGCACTTTCAGGCCCTGGTTCATGCTCGGGTAGGTGCCGTGGTCGAGGCGATAGAGCTTGAGGGCCTGCATCAGCCCGCCGATGTCCTGCTTGGCCGCGGTGGCCCGGGCCTGGTCCGGACGGTCGAGTACCTTGGGCACCACCATCGCGGCGAGGATCCCGAGAATGACCACCACCACCATGATCTCGATCAGGGTGAAACCGCCCTGTCCGCGTGGGCGGCGGGGCTGGCGACGGGGCTGACAGCAGGATCCGGGGTGTGACGTGAAGCGCACGACATCCATCTCGACGTTCCTTGGCTTGATTTCGATTCGTCGCGCAGTGTTGCAAGAAAATATGTCAGTGATATTGACGTTGCTCGGGAGTGACCGTCGCCAATCGGTCAAATTTGCCATGTAGCCTGCAAGCTTCCATTTGCGCCACGAGGCGTCCATGCCGCGGCCCCGCCAGCCACTACTCAAACCACCCGCCGGACCGCCAGCCGCTAAACAGCGGGGTTTCACCCTGATCGAGGTGCTGGTGGCGCTGGCGATCATCGCCGTGGCCATGTCGGCGGCGATCCGCGTGGCCGGCTTGATGACCCAGAGCAATGGTTTGTTGCGGGATAGATCCATCGCCCTGCTGGCGGCCCAGTCGCGCCTGGCGGAGTTGCGCCTGGAAGGCCGCCTGCCGCCCGGGACCAAGAACATCGAGTGCGACCAGGGCCGGCTCAAGCTGCGTTGCGAACAGAACATCGCGCCCAGCCCCGATCCACGGCTGTCCCGGGTCAGCGTGCTGGTCCTCGACCGCAGCCGCGAGGCCCCGCCCCTGGCGCGCCTGGACACCCTGGTCGCGCGGATACCGAAAAACCCCAATCGTTAAGGAATAACCCTGTAGGAGCGAGCTTGCTCGCGATAGACGTTAACGATAATGCGTGTTGAGTGGATGAACGCGGCGTTCTCGGGTCCATCGCGAGCAAGCTCGCTCCTACAGGGGACTCCGCTAGGCATGGCCTGCGTAGCGCCGAAGGCTCCAGCATGCAGCCACTTGTCGTACAGAGCCATCACTGCCGGGTCAGCACCGGCAGCGCCGGGCTTTCCGGCAACTTGCTGACATCCAGCCGCGAGCGCTCGCCAGCGCGCTCGATCACCACCCCGTCGCCCTCGATGGCCACCAGTTGCACGCCCTGGGCCAGGCGCTCGCCCACCAGGAAGCTGCGCGGCGGCGCGTCGTTGAGGCTGAGGATCGCCACCGCGCCGCGGGGGCTGGCCATCAGCCCGGTGACCTTGATGTCCAGCGCCAGCGGCTGGTTGGAAAACCACTGCTGCGCCGGGCTCTGGGCCTGGGCGGCCAAGGCTTGCGGCGGCGCCTGCGGGGTGCGTGACTCGGCGGGAGTCAACAGCAGCGACGACCAGGTCGCCACCCCGGCCACGATCGCCAGCAGGGCCACGGACTGCACCAGCTGCGGCGGGGAAAATCGATGGACGAATGCCATGGCAAGGACCTCCTGTTTGTCCGTCTTCGCAGCCTAGCGCGCAATGGTCACGTTTTTATTTCACATTCGCCGGGCAGGATGAAAACCGACGCACAGGAGCGCGCCCCATGACCCCATCCCGACAACAGGGCTTCACCCTGATCGAGCTGATGGTGGTGCTGGTGATCATCGGGATCGCCAGCGCCGCCATCAGCCTGAGCATCCGCCCCGACCCGCTGCAGGGCCTGCGCAAGGATGCCGAGCGCCTGGCGCAGTTGCTCCAGGTGGCCCAGGCCGAGGCGCGCGTGGATGGCCGGCCCATCAGCTGGCGGGCGGATGCCAAGGGTTTCGCCTTCAGCCGGCCCAGCGACGACGGCCGCGGCCTCGACCAGTTCAAGGACGACCCGCAGCTGCGCCCGCGGCCCTGGGAAAGCCCGACGATCAAAGTGCGCATCGAGCCCGGCCCGCGGCTGGTGCTCAACGCCGAATGGATAGACGCGCCGCTGCAGGTGCAACTGTCCGACGGCCGGCACAGCCTGACGGTGCAACGCACCGCCACAGGCGTGGTCCGGGTGGTGGCACAGCCATGAGGGCGCGGACCAACCAGCGCCAAGGCGGCTTTACCCTGATCGAGGTGATGGTGGCGATCCTGCTGATGGCGGTGGTCAGCGTGATCGCCTGGCGCGGGCTGGACAGCGTCAGCCGGGCCGACAGCCATTTGCAGGCCAGCAGCGAGCAGACCGAGGAGCTGCTGCGCACCCTGCACCAGCTGGAACGGGACGTGGCGCTGCGGGCCAGCGTGGAATTGATGGAGCCGGTGCCGGCGGGAAGCGATGCCGAAGCCAGCGATGTGCCGGCGGCCCTCACCGTGCGCAGCGCCGACAGCGGCACCTTCCGTCTGGATGTGATCCGCAGTTCGGCAACGCCCGGCGATGGCCTGCAACGGGTGCGCTGGTGGCTCAAGGGCGACACCCTGTACCGCGCGGCGGCGCCGGCCCGCGATCGTTATCCGCTGCCCGCGCCGAAAAACGGCGTGGCGGTGCTGGAGCATGTCAGCGACTTGCAACTACGGGTCTGGGATCGGGACAAGGGCTGGCGCCAGCTCAGCGGCAACCGCAAGGAAAACCCGCCAGGCTTGGAGATCCGCCTGGTGCGCCAGACGCCCCAGGGCGAAGAGCGTTACCGCCAGGTGCTGGGACCGTTGGAATGATTACCGCGTCGAGCTGGACGCCGCACCTGTAGCCGCTGCCGAGCCCGCGAGGCTGCGAACGGCCTACGGCCGTAAAACCGGTCAACCTGTTCTCTCTGGAAAAACGCATGCTCAGGTTTTGCGAGGACTTCGTCGGAATGCCGCCCACCTCGATCGCAGCCTCGCTGCGCTCGGCAGCGGCTACAACGGCAACGTACGTTAACGCAGCGGCCACGGGGGATTTGGGTCGACGGCGATTCTGCAGGAGCGAGGCTTGCCCGCGATCCAGGCCACGCGGGCTGTCTGCACGGACGCTATCGCGAGCAAGCTTCGCTCCTACAGATCCAGGTGCCAGGACTCAGCTCAACAACACCACGCCGCCCGGCAATTCGGTGCATTTGGCACCGTAGGCGTCGCGGATCAGCAGGGCCACGCCGGCCAGCTGGTTGAGGTTGAAACGCGCCTGCACCTTGCGCTTGCCCAGCTCGGCGTTGAGCAGCACCAGCATGCCCGGGCGGTAGCGGTTGATCTCGTCGATCACCGTGTTGAGGGTGGCGTTGTCGAACACCAGCACCTGCTCGCGCCAGGCGATCACCGCCGTCGGGTCCACCGCCGTCGGCTCGCCGACCTGGCGGCTGTCGTAGGTCAGCTGGCGACCGCTGTCCAGGCGGATCAGCCGGCCCGCGACCTCGACCTGCAGCGCGCCATCGATGCAGGTCACACAGACACTGTGGTTGGTATTGCGCACGTTGAAGCGCGCCTGGGAGGCGCTCAGCCAGCCGTTGCCGGCCTGGACCCGCACCGGCAGCGTGCTCTGGCTCAACACCTCGACCTCGCCTTCGAGCAGTTCGATGCCCTGCCCGCCGTCGGCCAGCTCGCGCCGGCTGATACGGGTCTGGGTGTTGAGTTCCAGGCTCAGCCCGTCCTCGAGTTCGACCCGGCGCTGCTCGCCGACTGCGGTGCGGTAATCGGCGCCCAGCCCGGCAAAACCGCCGGGCACCGAGACCCGCACCGCCACCAGGGCCACCGAGGCCGCCAGCGCCCCGCCGAGAAAGGCCCGGCGGCCGAAGCGCCGCGGCTGGGCCTGTTGCTGGCAGTGTTCGGCGGCTGGCTTCAGGCTGTGCCACAGCAACTTGGCCTGCTCGAAGGCCTCGGCATGCTGTGGGCTCTGCGCGCACCACTGCTGCAAGGCCCGGGCATCGGCCGCGGTAGCCCGCCCCGAGGTCAGCAGGAGCAGCCAGTCCTGGGCCTCGTTGCGCAGCCGGTGGTCCGGTGTCGCCCGAGAAGTGGAGATGCTAAAGATGTTCAAGCGTGCGGATACTCACGGATTAATCGGGGCCTTTAGTGACTAGGACGGTTTTCCGGCGCCGGGACCGAACCGCTGAATCACTTTTCTTTCAAGGCGCGAGGCGCAGTGGCCCAGGGCAGCCTTGATTTCCTTCTCGACCATCCGTGTCGAAATGCCGAAGCGCTGGGAGATTTCCAGGTGCGGCGCCTCCTCCAGGCGCGCGGCGATAAAGATCTTGCGCCGGCGCGCCGGCAGTTCGTAGAGCGCCTTGAGCAGCGACTGGATTTCCTTCTGCCCGCCCACCACCCGCGACGGGTCCAGGGCCTCGTCGCTGACCTGCAGCAGTTCCTCGACCTCGCTGCCGGTGAGCAGCCGGGCATCGGCCTCGCGGCGGTCGGCGGCGATGTTCAGGGCCATGCGATAGAGGTAGGCATTGGGCTGGGCGAGGTTCGGCGGCTGTTCCATGCGGTCGACCCGCAGGTAGGTTTCGTGCAGCACATCGTTGGCCAGATCCTCCGAGCCCAGGCGCCGGCGCAGACGCACCTTGAAGTCGTCGTAGGAGGTCAGGAACAACCTGACCATCGCACTGTGCCCGGTATTCTTCATGCCCCAAAGGCTCCCTGGCGTTGTCTGCAATCCATGCGTTTTCCTGCGCTGTCGGGTATCAGAAGCAAGGTCACTGGCTGGCGCAGCGAACTTGGCGCGGGTCGTTCGACCCAGGTTTCACTGAGGCTCTGCACCAGTGCCTCGTCGCGCCGCAGATCGCCGGTGGTGGTGACCAGGCGGCTGTGCTCGATATGCCCGCCGCGGTCGATCCACAGTTGCAGCACCGCGCGATAGCGCCCCGGCCGGGTCAGTTCCGAACGGCACAGGCCGGCCTCCACCGCGCGTTGCAGCGCACTGGCGAAACTGTCGCTGGCCCAGGCCCCGGCACTGCCGCCCGTCCCCTTGGGGGCAGGTGCATCGCTGAGCTGGGCGACTTGCAAGGTAAAGGCATCGGAACGGGCGTAACGGGCCATCAAACCACTTCCTGTCAGCAGGCGACTCAGGGCGTCCCGGGCGCTGTAGCGCCCCTGGACCCGTACCGAGCGACGCCCTCGGGTCAGCTCGCGGTCCACCAGCACCGCCATCCCGGTCGAGCGGCTGAACAGTTCAAGCGCTTCGGCCAGGTCTTGCGCGGCGATGTCCAGGTCCAGCAGCCGGTGCGAATCCACCATCGGCGGCGCGGGTTGCGCCGCCCGCAACCCACCCGAGGCGGCCAGCGCCAACAGCAGCGCAAGACCACAGCGCGCGAACACCGCGTGAAAGAAAGACCGATACCCGACCTTTGCTCGGCGTCGCTGCACGGCTGACCTGTCCCTGAAAACCGTCATCCTGAGGCCAGTTTATGAACCTGATGTGACGGCGCCCGCAAAAAAACCATCACCTTCGCGCCACCCGCCTTGCTTTACACTCAAGGACCGCAACGGCCCCTCCCGGGCCCGCCAGGAGGCCCCCCGATGAAACAGCTTCGCACCCTTGTCGCCAGCCTGATGCTCGGCGCCCTGCCGCTGGCCGGCCACGCCGCCGCGCCTGGCGAAGCGCCCGCCGCCGCTCCCGGCAAAACGCCCACGGAGGGGTGTATCGACGTCAGCGTGGGCGGCTACAAGGCCCCGGACTACGGCTGCCTGAGCCAGCAGATGGGCAACAACCCCGACGGCGCCAAGGCCGGGCAGAAGAACCAGGAGGCCCTGCAGGTGCCGATCCACAAGCGCCCGCCGAACCAGATGGGCCTGGCCACCCCGGCCGCCACCAGCACGCGGATGGGCAATACCTTCGGCACTTCGGTGAGGCCGCAACGGCCTTGAGGTTGTGTGCTCGGGCCCTGTCGCGAGCAGCCGTTTGCCGAGCATTGGCTGGCGTGGAGGGAAAAGGAATCCGGGCTAGACGCTGGGCTGTTGGCGGAACGCCACGGCGAGGCGGTTCCAGCAGTTGATCGCCGCCACCGCGACCGTCAGGTCGACCAGCTCGCGCTCGCTGAACTGGCCGCGCACGGCCTGGAACAACGCATCCGGCACCGCGGACTCGGACAACAGGGTCACCGACTCGCTCCAGGCCAGCGCCGAGCGCTCCCGCGAACTGAACAACGCCGAGTCGCGCCACACGCCGAGGGCGTACAGGCGCCACTCGCTCTCGCCGTTCTGGCGCGCCTGCACCGCGTGCATGTCGGCGCAGAACGCGCAGTGGTTGAGTTGCGAAACGCGGATCTTGACCAGCTCCAGCAGGGGTTTCTCGATGGACAGGCCGAAGCTTTGTGCCTCGAGCATCAATAGGCCCTTGAGGGCTTCCGGCGAGGCGCTGTAGTAGTCCAGGCGGGGTTCCATCGGGAGTCACCCTGAGCGTGTGTTTGTGTTCCCCCAGCCTAAGGGCCGGGTCGGCCTGCCCCTATAGCCAATCCGGGGGTTTATCGGCAGTCCATCGAACAGTGTCAGGCTCAAGACCGCCGAAGCCCTTCGGGCTTATCGTCCGAACGCGGCCCGAGCCTGCGGCAGCGGCTACACCGCCCGGTCCGAAAGCAGCGTCGTACCCTGTAGCCGCTGCCGAAGGCTGCGATCGCGGACGCAGTCCGCGCCAAGGCCGCAGGCCGATCCCGGGGTGCTACACGAACCCCGGGCTTGCGGGTAATCTGGCGGGCACCGATCGTTTTGGAATGTCATCGATGGAACTGCATGTCGTCATCAACGGGCGCAAGGACCTGGCCGACCAGCTGTATCGGCAACTGCGCGACGCCATTGAATCCGGGCGGCTGGCGGCGGGCGCCCAGTTGCCGCCGAGCCGCCTGCTGGCCGAGCAACTGGGGATCTCGCGCAAGACGGTATCGGATACCTACAGCCTGCTGACCTACGAGAATTTCCTGATCGGCCGGATCGGCCGCGGCACCTTCGTCAATGCCCGCCCGGTTAAGGCCGAGCCCAAGCAGAGCGCCGCCGACCTGGCCTGTGCGCAGAGCCTGGAAAAATGGCGCGAGCTGCCCTCGCCCCTGCGCCATCCGACCCTGGAAGGCACCTCGCGCTACGAGTTCATCGGCGGCGCCACCAGCCGCAATCAGTTCCCCCAGGAAGAGTGGCGGCGCTGCACCCAGGACGCCCTGCGGCGGATCGCCCAGAGCGGCGGTTTCTACAGCCAGCCGGAAGGCCTGCCGGCGCTGCGCAATGCAATTGCCGGGCATGTCTCGTTCTCGCGCGGCGTGGTTTGCAGCGACGCCGACATCCTGGTCTGCAACGGTGCGCAACAGGCCCTGGACCTGATCGCCCGGGTGGTGCTCGAACCCGGCAGCCTGGTGGCCATGGAAGACCCCGGCTACACCCCGGCGCGCCTGCTGTTCAGCGCCCAGGGCGCGACGGTGATCGGCGTGCCGGTGGACGATCAGGGCCTCCAGGTCGAGCGGATTCCCGACGGCGTGCGCCTGATCTACGTCACCCCGTCCCATCAGTTCCCCCTGGGCATGCCCATGAGCCAGGCCCGTCGCGAGGCCCTGCTGGAGCGGGCGCGGGAGCTGGGGGCGATCGTCATCGAGGACGATTACGACAGCGAGTTCCGCTACGAGGGGCGGCCCACCGATTCCCTGCAAAGCCTGGATAAGCGCGGCATGGTGGCCTATGTCGGGACCTTCTCGAAGACCATGCTGCCGCAGCTGCGCCTGGGCTACGCGGTGCTGCCACCGGCGATCCTCGGCGCGGTGATCAAGGCCAAGCGCCTCACCGACTGCCACACCTCGACCCTGCCGCAATGGGCGCTGGCCAAGTTCATCGCCGAGGGCTACCTGCTCAAGCACATCCGCCGCTGCCACACGGTGTACGCCGGGCGCCGCGAGCGCATTCTGCAGCGCCTGAACGGCGACCTCTCGCCCTGGCTGCAGGCGGTGCCGTCCACCGCCGGCTTCCACATGGCGGCGCTGTGCAAGGTGCCGGTGAACATCCCGCTGTTGCTGGAGCTGGCGAAGAAGGTCGAGGTCGGGCTCTACCCGCTGCACGGCTTCTATTATCAGGAGCCGGCCAGGGACGGGCTGTTCATCGGCTTTGGCGCCATCGAGACCCTGGACATCGACCCGGCCCTGGACAAGGTGCGCGACATCCTGCAACAGATCGCCTGATTGGCCCCGGGCTTTTCTCGGGGATTGGTTATTTTTCCTGCAATCTTGCGGCCCTATTCTGAGCCTCCAGCAAACGCCGTGACTGCAACTGCGATCTTGAGATCCCGCACCTGCTCCGTCGGAGTGCCACCCAAGCCGATCGCAGCCTGCGGCAGCGGCTACAGGACTCGTGGAGGGTTCTAGATGTCCAGTCCAGCCATCAATATCCTGCAGATCCGGGCCGCCCAGGGCCGTTCGGAGGAGCTTGGCCAGCAGTTGACCACGCTTCTCGCCGCCCTGCGCGAGGCTCCCGGTTGCCTGGCGTACAGCGCCCAGTGCAACACAGCGGACTCGCAGCACTGGACCGTGCGCGGCCAGTGGCGCTCGGCGGCCGAGATGCAGGCGCATTTCCATCTGCCGGCGGCCCAGGGTTTCATCGACCTGCTGGACCGCCGCCTGGCCTGCGCCCTCGACTTCGAACATTGAGGCATTGGTCTGCGCTTCTTTGCCGGGATTGGTTATAGGCCAGTCGCGCCAGCGGACTTACCTTGAGCCGGCCCCTTTCGCACCGGAGAAACCGACCATGAAGCCCCTCGCTACCCTGACCTGCGCCCTCGCCGGCCTGACCCTGCTCACCTCTCTGGGCGTTGCCGCCCATGACCCGGAGTACGGCCAGGAGAAAACCAGGATCCTGCAGGAACATGCCCTGGGCAACCTGCCGGGCAAGACCGCGCTGATGCTCACCGTCGACTACGCACCGGGCCAGGCCACGGTGCCGCACATGCACAAGGGCGCGGCCCTGGCCTATGTGCTCGAAGGCGAGATCACCTCGCGGGTCAACGACGAACCGGCCATCACCTACAAGGCGGGCGAATCCTGGTACGAACCGGCCGGCTCGCAGCACCCGGTGTCGGCCAATGCCAGCGCCAGCAAACCGGCCAGACTGCTGGTGTTCATGCTCAAGGACGCCAAGGATGAGGTGCTGACGCCGTTGAAGCAGTAAGCGCCTGGCAGCAGATACTCCGTAGGAGCGAGGCTTGCCTGCGATCCGCACAGCGGCCAGGCGCCTTTTTTCATCGGCTTGGCTTGGGAAATTGCGTTGCCTGTTCTGGCGTCATCGCGAGCAAGCTTCGCTCCTACAGAAGCGGCGGATTCCGTAACGCCAGATATTCCGTAGGAGCGGTGTGCTTTTTGTAGCCGCTGCCGCAGGCTGCGATAGGTCCGCAGGACCTTGAGCCCCTTGCGAGCGTTCCGCTCGATCGCAGCCTGCGGCAGCGGCTACAGCATTTCTTGAGGCCATAAAAAAGCCCCGTATCTCGCGATACGGGGCTTTTTCATTTACCGCTCGATCAGGCCGCCGCTACAAGGCCCGATTGACCGCTCATGGCCAGGTCCAGCAACTCGCGGTTGGCCACCGCGTACATGGCGTAGTCGGTGCCGCTGGCGGCACGGATTTCCACCAGCATCGCGCGCCAGCGCTCGACCATGCTCTGGTTCTGCTCAAGCCACAGGGCCACGCGGGCTTCCATGTCTTGCGGCGCGTCGGCCATTTGCAGGACCGAGATGGTGATCGCCCGCTGCTGCCAGTCCACGTCGTCGCGGAAGGCTTCGCGTGCCTGGGCCTGCCAGTTGTTGGCCACCGGCAGATCGCTGATCTGCTGCAGGTACCACGGCAGGTCCAGGGCGCTGCCCACGGCGAAGTAGGCCTTGGCCACATCGGCGGCGTCGTGCCCGGTGACATCCGCGGCCTCGATGATCGGCAACAGGGTGTACAGGTGGGTGGTACCTGCCACCATGCGCGCCAACAGCTCGGGCACGCCGGCTTCGACGTAGGCGGTGTAGCGGGTCTGCCAGCCTTCGCGAGTCGGGCCTTCCAGCAGTTCGTCGAGCTTGAGGCCCAACGCCGCCAGGTGCGGACCGAAGTGCGCGACGTCACGCGCGGCATCCTGCTCGTTGCGACGGCTGCGCAGGAACCAGCGAGTGGCGCGACGGCCAAGGCGCATCAGCTCGTCCATCAGCTCCAGTTGCACCTGGGCCGAGACCTGGTGGTCCAGGGCTTCGATCTGGCGGAACCAGTGCGGGAGATGGAAGATGTCACGCACGATCACATAGGCGCCCGCCACGTTGGCCGGGCTCATGCCAGTGGACTCCTTCAGGCGTTGCACGAAGGTGATGCCCATGTGGTTGACCAGGTCGTTGGCGATCTGGGTGCTGACGATCTCGCGCTTGAGGCGGTGACGGCGCATGGCTTCGGCGAACTTGCTGACCAGGGTCGGCGGGAACGCGGTTTCCATGTCGCGGGTCAGGTAGTCGTCGTCCGGCACCAGGGAACCCAGCAGCTGTTCCTTGAGGTCGATCTTGCTGTAGGAGATCAGCACCGACAGTTCCGGACGGGTCAGCCCGTGGCCGGCGCTGACGCGTTCGTTGAGCTGCTCTTCCGACGGCAGGAACTCGATGGCGCGGTCCAGCTTGCCACGGCCTTCCAGGTCGCTCATCAGGCGCTTGTACTCGGCGATCCGGGCAAAGGCGCGACGGGCCGCCAGGGACAGGGCCTGGGTCTGCTTGTAGTTGTTGCCCAACACCAGGCCACCGACTTCGTCGGTCATGCTCGCCAGCAGCTGGTTACGCTGCTTGTCGGTCATGTCGCCGGCCTGCACCACTTCGTTGAGCAGGATCTTGATGTTCACTTCGTGGTCGGAGCAGTCCACGCCACCGGCGTTGTCGATGAAGTCGGTGTTGGAACCGCCGCCATTGAGGCCGAACTCCACACGACCCAGCTGGGTCATGCCGAGGTTGCCGCCCTCGCCCACCACCTTGCAGCGCAACTCGTTACCGTTCACGCGCAGTGCATCGTTGGCCTTGTCGCCGACATCGGCGTGGCTTTCCGTGCTGGCCTTGACGTAGGTACCGATACCGCCGTTCCACAACAGGTCCACCGGCGCCTTGAGCAAGGCGTTGAGCAGCTCGGTCGGGGTCAGCTTGTCGGCCTGGATGTCGAAGCGTTCTTTCATCTGTGGCGAAATGGCGATGCTCTTCGCGCTGCGCGAGAAGATGCCGCCGCCTTCGGACATGATGCTGGTGTCGTAGTCGCTCCAGGCCGAACGCGGCAGGTCGAACATGCGCTGGCGCTCGGCGAAGCTGGTGGCCGGGTCCGGATTCGGGTCGATGAAGATGTGCATATGGTTGAAGGCCGCGACCAGCTGCAGCTTGTCGGACATCAGCAAGCCGTTGCCGAACACATCGCCGGCCATGTCGCCGACGCCCACCACTGTGATGCTGTCTTCCTGGACATTGATGCCGCGCTCGCGGAAGTGGCGCTGCACGCCGACCCACGCGCCCTTGGCGGTGATGCCCATCTTCTTGTGGTCGTAACCGGCGGAACCGCCGGAAGCGAACGCATCGCCCAGCCAGAAGCCGTAGTCGATGGCGATGCCGTTGGCGATGTCGGAGAAGGTCGCGGTGCCCTTGTCCGCCGCCACTACCAGGTACGGGTCATCGTCGTCGTGACGCACCACGTTGGCCGGCGGCACCAGGGCGCCGTCCTTCAGGTTGTCGGTGATGTCCAGCAGGCCGGAAATGAAGATGCGGTAGCAGGCGATGCCTTCGGCCGCGATCTCGTCCCGGCTGCCGCCCAATGGCAGGCGACGCGGCAGGAAGCCGCCCTTGGCGCCCACCGGCACGATCACCGAGTTCTTCACTTGCTGGGCCTTTACCAGGCCGAGGACTTCGGTACGGAAGTCTTCTTCGCGATCGGACCAGCGCAGGCCGCCACGGGCAACGTTGCCGAAGCGCAGGTGCACGCCTTCGACGCGCGGCGAGTAGACGAAGATTTCGAACTTCGGCACCGGCTTGGGCAGCTCGGGAATCAAGTGCGGGTTGAACTTGAAGCTGAAGTAAGACTTGTTATGGCCGTTGGCATCGGTCTGGTAGAAGTTGGTCCGCAGGGTGGCCTTGATCAGGTCCAGGTAGCGACGCAGGATGCGGTCTTCGTTGAGCACCTGGACATCGTCCAGGGCGCTGAGGATCGCGTGCTCCAGGCGTTGCTGCTTGTCTTCCAGGTCATCGCTGCCGAGCTTGCGCGCCAGGTAGAAGCGGGTCTTGAACAACCGGGTCAGCTCGCGGGCGATATCGGTGTGGTTGTTCAGGGTGCTGGCGATGTAGCCCAGGTCGAAGCCCAGGCGGATCTGCTTCAGGTAACGGGCGTAGGCACGCAGCAGCGCGACGTCGCGCCATGGCAGGCCGGCGGTCAGCACCAGGCGGTTGAACGCGTCGTTCTCGGCATCGCCACGCACGATATGGACGAAGGCGTCCTGCAGGGTGTCGTTGAGCTGCTGGATATCCAGGTTCAGGCCTTCGGCCGCGGTGAAGGCAAAGTCGTGAATCCAGAACTCACGGCCGCTGGCGTGACGCAGGCGATACGGGAACTCGCCGAGCACGCGCAGGCCGAGGTTTTCCAGGATCGGCAGCACGTCGGACAGCGCCAGCGGGGTATCGGCGTGATACAGCTTGCAGTGCAGCAGCGGCTGGCTGGTGGACTGGGTCAGCGGCTGGTAGAAGCTCATCACCAGCGGGTTGGCCTCGGTCAGGCTCAGCAGGTGCTGCATGTCGACCACCGCCGAATGCGCGGCGAAGCGCTCGCGGTAGCCGGCCGGGAAGCCTTTCGGGAAGTCGGCCAGGACGTTGGTGCCGTGGGCTTCGCCGAAGCTTTCGACGGTCAGCGCGGCGTAGTCGTCCTGCCAGCTGCGGCAGGCCTGCACCACTTCTTTTTCCAGCAGCAGCGGGTCGATGTCGATGCGGTTCTTCGGGTCGACCCGCAGGATCAGTTGCACGCGCGCCAGCACGGACTCGGAGAAGAAAGTCCAGAACTCGCAGTCGGTGGCCTTCAGGCGATCCATCAGCACTTGCTGGATCTTCTGCCGCACTTCGGTGGAATAGATGTCGCGCGGTACATAGGCCAGGCAGTAGCAGAAACGACCGTACGGGTCCTTGCGCAGGAACACGCGGATCTTGTTGCGTTCCTGGATCTGCACGATCGACATCACGGTGTTGAACAGCTCGTCGACCGGGGTCTGGAACAGGTCGTCGCGCGGCAGCACTTCGAGGACCTGGGCCAGTTCCTTGCCCAGGTGCGCCTTGGCCTGGAAGCCGGAGCGCTGTTCGATGATTTCCACCTTGCGGCGGATATAAGGAATCACCCGCACGCTTTCGCCATACACCGACGAGGTGTACAGGCCCATGAAGCGGCATTCCTTGAGCACATTGCCATCGGCATCGATCTGGCGGATCGACACATAGTCCGGGTAGGCCGGACGGTGCACGCGGCTTGGGTGGGCGGCCTTGGCGAACGACAGCGGCGTCGGTTCGCGCAGGTAGTTCACGGCGTAGTCTTCGATGCGCAGGTCGTCGACGGTAAGGCCGGCGCGCAGCAGCTTGGTCAGGCCGAGGAAGGAGTCCTGGTCGTACTCGATATGGCCACCGTGGTGGTCCTCGCGCACCACGAACTCTTCGTAGCCGAGGAAGGTGAAGTGGTTGCCCACCAGCCATTCCAGGAAGCTCTTGATCTCGCCCTTTTCATCGGCGTCGATCTCGAACTGGCTGTTGCCGATGCCATCGATCAGTTCCTGGACCTTGGCTTTCATCGGCTCGAAATCGGCCACGGCGACGCGCACTTCGCCGAGCACCTGCTCCAGTTCCTTGCTCAGGACATTGAGCTCGGCGGTGTTGGCGCAGCGGTCGATCTCCAGGTACATCAGCGATTCTTGCAGGATGCCTTCGCCCTGGGTGCCCTTGGGCAGGATTTCCAGCAGCTCGTTCTTGCTCCCGCGACGCACGCTCAGCACGGTGGTCTGCAGGGTGTGGATGCTGTAGCCGCGACGGTTCAGCTCGGTGCGGACCGAGTCCACCAGGAACGGCAGGTCATGGTGCAGCACTTCGACCGCGGTGTGGGTCGACTGCCAGCCATGACGTTCGTAATCGGGGTTGTAGACGCGCACTTGCGGTTGCGCGTGGTCGAAGCGCTCAAGCAGGCGCCAGGCAGAAAGGGTGCAGCCCGCCAGGTCGGACAAGCGACGCTGGGTGAGTTCGTCCAGAGAAATGATGCCGAAGAATTGTTCAGCGAACAGCGCCACTTGTGGCAGTGCCTGTTCACTGATGTGCTGCGCCAGTGCCGCTTGCAGTTGGTGCTGGAAGTCGGCCTTGCTGGCTGCGGTGAAGAACGCCATCTGTGGTACTCCGCTTGGGCTTGTTATTGAGTAAAGCGTCGCATGCAATCCCCTTGCGGGGGTGTCGGTCATCCTGCTCCTGGATCTCGGGCAGAGGTCGCAGGATGACAGGGTGGTGAAGCTGTATGAGACGCTCAGGTCACATTCACCGTTCCCGGATGGGCATCTGCAAAAACGACTGCCGCGGTGCGCCGGGCAATGCCTTTACAGGTGCTCATCCGTTGCGCAGCTTAACGAGTGCGGCAAGAGCGCTGCTTGCGGTGCTGCGACATATTCGGTCATTGGCAGGCAACTGGCGGGCCAAGCCTTGAACAACACTAGCAGCCGCCGGACAAAACGGCGGTCGCGCCGAGGCTTTACGGGACTGTCGTGCCAGAAACGGCCCGCGTCGGGAACCCACTCTCTGACACACAAAGCAGCAGAAATTCCCCCGGGCTGGCAGAATTGCACTTTGTTCGCCCCGCTCCCCCGTCGGAGCCAGACCCAGGACTCGCCCTATGCAAATGACCACCGCCCACCTGATCGCCAACCCGTGCGACGACGAAGAAGACAACATGGCCATGCTCTGCTGCCACAGCAACCAGGGCGAGATGTTCCTGATGACCCGCTACCCGGACGAGGACGAACTGGAGATCACCCTGGACGGCGAACCCTCGACCCTGGACGGGGTGAAAGTCACCCTGGGCCCGACCCGCCTGCTGATCGAAATCGCCGCGGCCGACGCCGACGCGCTCAATGGCAGCGATCACCTGGAGATCCTGCACAACACCGCGGCGGCCGACCTGGCGGAAGTCGAGGAAACCCTGCAGAACATCCTCAAGGGCACCGGCACCTATATCAGAGAGTTTTGAGCTACAAGCTTTAAGCTACAAGCTTGGAGCTTGGAGCTTGGAGCTACGAGCCACCGACTGGTTTCTTGACAAGAAACCGGCGCCCCGGCATTGTCTGACAACCTGACTTACGAGCCCCCTCCTCCATGCTTCAGCTCCAGCGCCCCGACACCCTGGTCGAACGAGTGGTCAACGCGATCCGCAAGGAAATCGACGCCGGCCGCCTGACCGCCGAATCGCGCCTGCCGACCGAACAGCAATTGACCGAGCAACTGAACGTCAGCCGCTCGGTGGTGCGCGAGGCCGTGGCGCAACTCAAGGCCGACGGCATCCTGGTCAGCCGCCGCGGGCTGGGCTCGTTCATTTCGCAGAATCCCAATGGCAGTGTGTTCCGTTTTCCCAGCCAGAAGGGCCGCAAGCCCGATCTGGTGCAGATGTTCGAAATGCGCCTGTGGATCGAAACCCAGGCCGCTTCCATCGCCGCCCAGCGCCGCGACGACGCCGACCTGCAACGCATGCGCAGCGCCCTGCAAGAGATGCACGACCAGCGCAGCGATCTGGCCGCGGCCGCCCTCGCCGACGTGGAGTTCCACCGAGCCATCGCCGACGCCAGCAAGAACCACTACTTCGTCGCCTTCCATGATTTTCTTCGCGGCCAGCTGGCCGAAGCGCGGCGCACCGCCTGGGAAAACTCGGCGGCCCATTCGGTCGGCGGTTCCGCCGATGCCGGCCGCGAACACCAGGCACTGTACGAAGCCATCGCCGCCGGTGACCGGCAGCAGGCCGCCGCCTGCGCCGAGGCGCACCTGCGGGCCGCGGCCAAGCGCTTGAAAATCGACCTGCCGAGTATCGATTAAACCCCTGTAACCCACTGCCTGACGGACGCTGCCGCGCGGCGTCTTTTATTTACCTAACTTTGTCTGACAACCTGATAATCAGACCCGAACAAGAATAACCAAGGTGACATCTGCATGATCTACGACTACTGCATCATCGGCGGCGGCATCGTTGGCCTCGCCACCGCCATGGCGCTGCTCGAACGCCAGCCCGGCGCCTCGCTGCTGATCCTGGAAAAGGAAAACGTCCTGGCCCGGCACCAGACCGGCCACAACAGCGGGGTGATCCACGCCGGCATCTACTACGCCCCGGGCAGCCTCAAGGCCGACCTGTGCAAGCGCGGCGCCCAGGCGACCAAGGATTTCTGTACCGAGCACGGGATCAGGTTCGAGGTCTGCGGCAAGCTGCTGGTGGCCTCCACGCCGTTGGAAGTCGAGCGCATGCATGCCTTGTACGAGCGCTCGCAGCAGAACGGCCTGAAGGTCGAACGGCTGGATGCGCAAGAGCTGCAGCGGCGCGAACCGAACATCGTCGGCCTCGGCGGCCTGTTCCTCGATGCCACCGGCATCGTCGACTACCGGCAGGTGTGCGAAGCCATGGCCCGGGTCATCCAGCAGGCCGGCGGCGAAGTGCAGTTGCAGACCACCGTGCGCGCCATCGTCGAAACCGCCGACAAAGTCACCATCAGCAGCGACGACAAGGTCTGGAGCGCCCGCCAGCTGGTGGCCTGCGCCGGCCTGCAATCGGATCGCCTGGCGGCCCTGGCCGGGGTCAAAATCGACCACCAGATCATCCCGTTCCGCGGCGAGTACTTCCGCCTGCCGGCGGCGAAGAACGCCATCGTCAATCACCTGATCTACCCGATTCCCGACCCGGAGCTGCCGTTTCTCGGCGTGCACCTGACCCGGATGATCGACGGCAGCGTCACCGTCGGCCCCAACGCCGTGCTCGGCCTGGGGCGGGAGAACTATCGCAAGTTCTCCGTCAACTGGCGCGACGTGGCCGAGTACGCAACCTTCCCCGGCTTCTGGAAAACCATCTGGAATAACCTCGGCTCCGGCACCACGGAGATGAAGAACTCGCTGTTCAAGCGCGGCTACCTGGAACAGTGCCGCAAATACTGCCCGTCCCTGGAAGTCGCCGACCTGCTGCCGTATGAGGCCGGGATTCGCGCCCAGGCGGTGATGCGCGACGGCACCCTGGTGCACGACTTCCTGTTCGCCGAAACCCCACGCATGGTCCACGTCTGCAATGCCCCCTCGCCGGCCGCGACCTCGGCCATCCCCATCGGCCAGATGATTGCCGAGAGAATCCGCAAAGCCCGTTGATCCCCGCTGCACGGGTGCCTGGCGCCCGCTTGAAAATAACTACAAACAACAAGGAATCCTCAGATGTCAGTCCATGAGGCGGCCCCGGCCGCATGCGAAACGCCGCAACAAAAACAAAAACGCCTGCGCAAGGTCGCGGCGGCGACGATCTTCGGCTCGATGCTGGAGTGGTACGACTTCTATCTGTACGCCACCATGGCGGCCATCGTGTTCTCGAAAATCTTCTTCGACCCCGGCAACCCGAAAGTCGCCTCGCTGCTGGCGTTCTCCACCTTTGCCATCGGCTTTATCGCCCGGCCCTTCGGCGGCGTGCTGTTCGGCTATTTGGGCGACCGGTTCGGGCGCAAGCAGGTGCTGGTGATCACCTTCTGCATGATGGGTGTGTGCACCACGCTGATCGGCCTGATTCCCAGCTATGCCTCGATCGGCATCTGGGCGCCGATCATCCTGGTGCTGGTGCGGATCATCCAGGGCCTCGGTGCTGGCGCCGAACTGTCCGGGGCGGCGGTGACCTCCTACGAGCACGCCAGCGAAGGCAAGCGCGGCAGTCAGGGGGCCTGGCCGGCGCTGGGCCTGAACCTGGGCCTGCTGCTGTCGTCGCTGACCGTCTACCTGCTGACCATGAACGGCAATGAGTTCCTGCTCTCCGGCGGCTGGCGCATTCCGTTCATCTGCAGCATCGCCCTGGTCGGCGTCGGCCTGTGGGTGCGGCGCAGCATTCCGGAAACCCCGCAGTTCGAGAAGCTGGACAAGGCGCAGGAAAAGGACAGTGCCAAGGTCCAGGCCTCGCCCCTCAAGCTGCTGTTCAAGAACGACCTCAAGGGCCTGGCCGTGGTGCTGTTCGTGGCCATCGGCTACAACGCCCTGAGCTACATCTTCAAGACCTTCTCCCTGGCCTACCTGACCCAGTACAAAGGCGTCGAGGCCCATGTCACCTCGCTGTCGGTGACCATCGCCAGCCTGGTGGCGATAGTCGCCGTGCCCTGCTTCGGCTGGCTCTGCGACAAGTGGAGCAGCAAGAAGGTGCTGATGCTCGGCGGGCTGTGCTCGGTGTTGTTCGCCTATCCGTTCCTGAGCCTGCTCAATACCGGCGAGCCGCTGATGATCTACCTGGCCATCGCCATCGGCACCGGGGTATTGGCCCCGATGATGTTCGCCCCCCAGGGCTCGTTCCTCAGCCGCCAGTTCCCGACCCAGACCCGCTCTTCCGGCTTCGGTACCGGCCGCGAAATCGGCACCGCCATCGCCGGCGGCCTGGCGCCCCTGGGCGGGCTGGCCCTGGTGGCCAACTCGGCGACTCACTCGACCGACGGCGTGGCGCTGATCCTGGCGGTCTCGGCGGTGATGGTGGTGGTCTTCGCCCTGTGCGACCAGGGCCGCAAGCACTCCAGCTTCAAGAACTGAGCGCCCGCCACTGACGCGCCGTGAGGGCGGCGCGTCAGGCACCCGCCGCCATCCCCTTCTCCCAAACCTTGAAATACCCTGCGCGGTTGCGGGCAATTAGCGGTTATTTACAGAAATTTGCCAGGTGCCGTTAGTCGCCGGGGGCCCGGATGGATTAAAGTAACGCCCCCAGCCTTGGCGTTATTCGAACGCCCTCGGTCACCCTCTGCAGGAACAGTCATCGATGGAACATCGTGAAGCGCTACTCGCGCTGCGAACCTTTCTTTCAACGCAGATTCTCGGCCAGGAAAAACTCATCGAGCGCTTGCTCATCGCCCTGCTCGCCGACGGCCACATGCTGGTCGAGGGCGCCCCGGGCCTGGCCAAGACCAAGGCCATCAAAGAGTTGGCCGAAGGCATCGAAGCGCAGTTCCATCGCATCCAGTTCACCCCCGACCTGTTGCCTGCCGACATCACCGGCACCGAAATCTATCGCCCGGAAACCGGCAGCTTCGTGTTCCAGCAAGGACCGATTTTCCACAACCTGGTGCTGGCCGACGAAATCAACCGCGCCCCGGCCAAGGTCCAGTCGGCCTTGCTCGAAGCCATGGGCGAGCGCCAGGTCAGCGTCGGCCGCAGCACTTATGAGCTGTCGCCGCTGTTCCTGGTGATGG
The DNA here is from genome assembly GCF_900115645.1 of Pseudomonas sp. NFPP07. Lineage (NCBI taxonomy): Bacteria > Pseudomonadati > Pseudomonadota > Gammaproteobacteria > Pseudomonadales > Pseudomonadaceae > Pseudomonas > Pseudomonas sp. NFPP07. The sequence continues at coordinate 103,217 of NZ_FOXG01000005.1, read as the reverse complement.
CCACGCAGAACCCCATCGAGCAGGAAGGCACCTACCCGCTGCCCGAAGCCCAGCTCGACCGTTTCCTGATGCACGTCAAGATCGGCTTCCCCGACGCTGCCGTCGAGCGGCGCATCCTGCAACAGGCCCGTGGCGAGGCGCTGAACGGCGAAACCAAGCCCGAGCGCCGCATCAGCCAGCAGGCGATCTTCGCCGCGCGCAAGGAAATCCTCGGCCTGTACATGGCCGACGCCGTGGAGGAATACCTGGTGCAGTTGGTGATGGCCACCCGCACCCCGGCCAAGTTCGACCCGGAGATGGCCGAATGGATCGCCTATGGCGCCAGCCCGCGCGGCTCCATCGCCCTCGACCGCTGCGCCCGGGCCCACGCCTGGCTGGCCGGGCGCGACTTCGTCAGCCCCGAGGACATCCAGGCGGTGCTGTTCGACGTGTTGCGCCACCGCATCATTCTGTCTTTCGAAGCAGAAGCCGCCGGCATCGACCAGGACCGGGTGGTCCAGCGGATTCTCGACGTCGTAGCCGTCGCTTGACCCCGATGAACGCCAGCCCTGTCGATGCCCCGGGCATCCGCGTCAGCCTCGCCGAGCTGATCGAGATGCGCCATCGCGTGCGCGAAGTGCAGCTGTTTTCCACGCCGAGCCAGCGCAGCCCGCTGGTCGGCCTGCACCACTCCAAGCTGCGCGGCCGTGGCGTCGACTTCGACCAGGTGCGGGTCTACCAGGCCGGCGACGACGTGCGCAGCATCGACTGGCGCGTCACCGCGCGCACCCAGGAACCCCACACCAAGCTGTTCCACGAAGAACGCGAACGGCCGATCTTCATCATGGTCGAGCAGAGCCGGCGGCTGTTCTTCGGTTCCGGGCTGATGTTCAAGTCGGTGCTCGCCGCCCAGGCCGCGAGCCTGATCGGCTGGGCCGCCCTGGGCCACAACGACCGGGTCGGCGGCCTGGTGTTCGGCGACGACGAGCACTACGAGATCAAGCCGCGACGCAGTAAGCAGAGCCTGCTGCAACTGCTCAACCGCCTGGTGCGGGTCAACCAGTCGCTGCACAGCGAAACCGAACCCGAACGCGATGCCCTCGGCACCGCCCTGCGCCGTGGTCGCGAAGTGCTGCGCCCGGGCAGCCTGGTGATCGTGATCTGCGACGAGCGCGCCCTGAGCGACGCCGCCGAACAGCAACTGAGCCTGCTGTCGCGCCACTGCGATTTGCTGCTGATGCCGCTGTCCGACCCGCTGGACCACGCCCTGCCCGCCGCCGGTCTGTTGCGTTTCGCCGAACGCGGCGCGCAGCTGGAGCTGGACACCCTCAACTACGAACTGCGCCAAGCCTACCGGGCGCAGAGCGAAGCGCGCATCGCCCGCTGGGAACTGCTGGCGCAGAAGCTGCGGGTGCTGCTGATGCCCCTGAGCACCCAGAGCGAAATGGTCGAGCAACTGCGCGAGTACCTGAACCCGCAACGCCCGGGGAAAACCCGATGAGCAGCCTCGACCAACTGCAACCCTTGATCGCCCCGCCCGCCATCGGCCTGTGGCCGCCGGCACCGGGCTGGTGGCTGTTGCTGGTGTTGCTGCCGCTGCTCGGCTTTGGCCTGTGGCGGCTCAAGCGCTTCTGGCCGCGCCAACATGCCCTGCCGCGCGCCGAACAACCGCTGGACCCGCTACGCCTGGCCGCCCTCGCCGAACTGGCGTTGCTGCCCAAGCCCTACGACGGCGCGCCCGCCGGCGCCTGGCTGCAACAACTCAATGGCTTGCTCAAGCGCCTGTGCCGCAACCATTACCCCTACAGCCAGAGCCATACCCTCAACGGCCGCAAGTGGCTGGCGTTCCTCGACAACCGCTGCCCGGCGGCCGGCCTCACGCGCTGGATGGTCCTGGTGGAAGGCGCCTACAAGCCCGAGTGCAAGCTCGACGACAAGGCCATCGCCGGCCTGACCCAGGCGGTGGAAATCTGGATTCGCAAACATGTTTGAGTTCGCCTGGCCGTGGATCTTCGCCCTGCTGCCGCTGCCCTGGCTGCTGCGGGTGCTGCTGCCGGTGGCCGACAGCGGCGAACCGGCGCTAAAAGTCAGCTTCCTCAGCGACCTGGAAGGCCTGGCCAAGCGCCGCGCCCGGGCCAACCTGCCGACCTGGCGCCAGCAGGCCCCCTTTATCCTGCTGTGGCTGTTGCTGCTGCTGGCCGCCGCCCGCCCGCAATGGCTGGGCGAACCGCTGCCCGTAGCCGCCAGCGGTCGCGACCTGCTGGTGGCGGTGGATGTGTCCGGCTCCATGGACTTCCCCGACATGCAGTGGCAGGACGAAGACGTCAGCCGCCTGAACCTGGTCCAGCACCTGCTCGGCGACTTCCTGGAAAGCCGCGAAGGCGACCGCGTCGGCCTGATCCTGTTCGGCAGCAAGGCCTACCTGCAAGCGCCGCTGACCTTCGACCGGCACACCGTGCGCGTCTGGCTGGACGAAGCGAAGATCGGCATCGCCGGCAAGAACACCGCCATCGGCGACGCCATCGGCCTGGCGCTCAAGCGCCTGCGCCAGCGTCCGGCGCAGAGCCGGGTGCTGATCCTGGTCACCGACGGCGCCAACAACGGCGGTGAAATCGACCCGCTGACCGCCGCCCGCCTGGCCGCCGAAGAAGGCGTGAAGATCTACCCGATCGGCATCGGCGCCGACCCGGAGCAAAGCGGCACCCTGGGCTTCCTCGGCCTCAACCCGAGCCTGGACCTGGACGAGCCGGCCCTCAAGGCCATCGCCGCAGCCACTGGCGGGCGCTATTTCCGCGCCCGCGACAGCCAGGAGCTGCAAGCGATCAAGGACACCCTCGACCAACTGGAACCGGTGACCCAGCAGCCGACCCAGGCCCGTTCGGCACAGGCGCTGTACAGCTGGCCGCTGGCCGCGGCGCTGCTGTTGAGCATGCTGCTGGTGGTGCGCGAGCGCTGGCCGGACCATCCGCTGCAACGCTTCTTCACCCGCGAGCGTTTTCTGCAACCTCTGCCAGACTGGCGCGAACGGCTCAAACGCCTGCGCCTGCGGAGACGTCGATGAGCGCGCCGTTCTGGGCCGAACTCTGGCCCCACTGGTTCCGTCCCTGGTGGCTGCTGCTGTTGCCGCTGCTCGGCTGGTTGCTGTGGCAGTTGTGGCACCGGCAGAAACGCGCCGGCCGTTGGCAGATGATCCTGCCGCCGGCCTTTCACACCGCCCTGCTCAGCGGCGGCAACGGCCGCGAAAGCAAACTGCCGTGGATCGCCCTAGGCCTGGCCTGGATTCTCGCCGTGCTGGCCCTGCTCGGCCCCGGCTGGCAGCGGGTCGAACAGACCAGCCAGAAACCGGCCGACCCGCTGGTGGTACTGCTGGAACTGACCCCGGAAATGCTCGCCGGCGACGTCCCGCCCAATCGCCTGGAACAGGCCCGGCGCAAGCTGCTGGACCTGTTGCAGGTACGCAGCGATGCGCAGACGGCAATCGTGGTCTACGCCGGCAGCGCCCACACCCTGGTGCCGCTGTCGGACGACCTGGCCACCAGCCGCAACCTGCTGGAAGCCCTCAAGCCGTCGATCATGCCCCAGCCCGGCCATCGCGCCGACCTGGCCCTGCAAAAAGCCTTGAAGCTGCTGGACCAGGGCGCGCTGGGCCAGGGCCGGATCCTGCTGATCGGCTCGTCCCTGAGCGAGCAGGAACGCCAGGGCATCCGCCAGGCCCTCGGTGGCCAGGCACCGCAGCTGTTGATGCTCGGGATCGGCAGCCGCCAGGGCTCGCCGGTGGCCCAGGAAGACGGCAGCTTTCTCAAGGACGAACAGGGCGCGATCCTCATGTCGCGCCTCGACGGTCCGAGCCTGAAGCGCTTCATCGGCGAGGTCGGCGGCCGCTATCGCCCGGCGCGCCTGGACGATAACGACCTGCGCGGCCTGGGCCTGCTCAGCGGTCCGCAGAACCTGCGCAGCGACGGCCAGACCCTGCGCCTGGACACCTGGGCCGACCAGGGTTACTGGCTGCTCCTGCCGCTGTTGCTGCTGGCCGCCTGCGCCGGGCGCCGCGGCTGGCTGTTCTGCCTGCCGCTGCTGCTGTTCGCCGTGCCGCAGCCCAGCTACGCCTTCGAGTTCAACGACCTGTGGCTGCGCCCCGACCAGCAGGGCCAGCGCCTTCTGGAACAGAAGCGGCCCGGCGAGGCGGCGCAGCATTTCGAGGACCCGCAGTGGCAAGGCGTGGCGCTGTACGAGGCCGGCAACTACGCCGCTGCCGCTCAGCGCTTTGCCGAAGGCAACGACGCCCGCGCCCACTACAATCGTGGCAACGCCCTGGCCAAGAGCGGCGAGCTGGACGCCGCGCTGGATGCCTACGAGCAGGCTCTGGAGCTGCAACCGGAGCTTGCCGCCGCGCAAAAGAACAAGGCCCTGGTCGAACGCCTGTTGCAGGAAACCGAGCCCGCGCCGCCGGAAGAACCGGCCAAGGGCGAAAGCCAGGACAACGACGAAACCCGCCAGCCGCCGCAAGCCGGCGCGGCGACCCAGGCACCGGTCACCCCGGGCCAGCAGCCGCCGGAGAACAGCCACCCCACCAGCGCCGACGAGTCGACGGACGACGAGGTCGCCACCCCGGGCAACGATGCGGTTCCCGGCAGCGAATTGGGCGACGAACAGACCACCACGCCGCCGCTGCGCGATGCCCAGGACAATTTCGACGGCGAACACCGTCAAGCATTGGAACAATGGCTACGGCAGATTCCGGACGATCCGGGCGAACTGCTGCGCCGCAAGTTCTGGTACGAACAGCAACAACATCAGGATCAGGGAAAAATTCGATGACCCGCTTCACCGCCCTCTTACTCACGCTTGTACTGACACTCGGCGCCTTTGCGGCCCGGGCCGAGGGGCTGGTCGCCAGTGTCGACCGCAGCCGCGTGAACTCTGGGGAAACCGTCGAGCTGACCCTGGAATCCAACAATGTCACGCTGTTCGGCAAACCCGACCTGACCCCGCTGCAAGCGCAGTTCGAGGTCCAGGGCACGCGCCAGGTCAACCAGTTGACCAGCCTCAACGGCGACAACCGCGCCATCACCCGCTGGATCATCACCCTGCTGCCCAAGACCACCGGCACCGTGGTGATCCCGGCCCTGCAACTGGGCGAAGTACAGAGCCAGCCGATCACCCTGCAGGTGCTGCAAAGCGCAAGCCGCAGCGACAGCGCGCCGCTGGAGCCGGTGTTCATCGACGCCAGCCTCGACCAGGACAGCGTCTACGTGCAGGCCCAGGCAGTGCTGACCCTGCACATCTATCACTCGGTGTCGCTGTACGACGACAGCAGCCTGACGCCGTTGCAGATCGACGACGCCCGGGTCGAACAGCTCGGCGAGTCGCGCACCTATGAAAAAGTCATCAACGGCGTGCGCCACGGCGTGATCGAGATCCGCTACGCGATCTTCCCCCAGCACAGCGGCGTGCTGGACATTCCGGAGCTGACCTTCAGCGCCACCCTGGCCGACACTGCCAGCACCCAGGACTCGGCGCCCCAGGGCCTGAAGCCGGGCAAGCTGATGCACGTGAGCTCGGCGCAGATGCCGCTGACGGTCAAGGCTAAGCCAGCCGAATACCCGGCCGACGCGCCTTGGCTGCCGGCCCGCAGCCTGAGCCTGAGCGAAAGCTGGAACCCCGAGCCGGACCATAGCCAGGTCGGCGACTCATTGACCCGCAGCCTGACCCTCAAGGCCGAAGGCCTGTCCAGCTCGCAGCTGCCACCCTTGCCGGTGACCGAAGCCAACGGCCTGCGCAGCTACCCGGACCAGCCGCAGCTGAGCAATCAGGTCAGCGACCGCGGGCTGATCGGCAGCCGCGAAGACAGCCAGGCCCTGGTGCCGAACCGCAGCGGCAGCATCGACCTACCGGCACTGGAAGTGGTCTGGTGGAACACCCATGAGGACCACCTGGAACACAGCAGCCTGCCGGCGCGTACCCTGCAAGTGGCGAACAACCCGAGCCTGGTGGTGGACACCCCGGCCGGCACGACGCCATCTGGCGCCGGTGGCGACAGCTCCACGCTGTGGGCCTGGAAACTCAGCACCCTGCTGCTGGCCTGCACCACCCTGCTCGGCTTCGGCCTCTGGTGGCGCGCGCGCTGGCAACCGGCAATCCTGCGCGCCGTGCAGGCCGGCCCCAACCCGCGCACCCTGCTCGACGACCTCAAGCGCGCCTGCCTGGCCAACGACCCGCAAGCCACCCGCCAGGCCCTGGATGCCTGGGCCCGCCAGCAACCGGAAACCCTGGCCGACATGGCCGCCCGCTTCGTGCCCCTGTCCGACGCCCTGGACGGCCTCAACGGCGCGCTCTACAGCGAAACCGGCCACTACTGGCAAGGCGAAGAACTGTGGCGCGCGATCCGCGCCATCCCGATCGCCGAACACGTCCAGGCCCCGCTGGCCGACACCAGCAGCCTGCCGCCGCTCTACCCGAAATAACCCAGGAAACCGCGCAGCCTTGCGCTGCGGTTTCTGCACCCCATTTCAGAATTGTCCCCTTCCCCAGCACGGGCCGAGAGTGAGCTAATCCCCGCTCTCCCCCGTCGAGGCAGGCCACGAATCTTGATCATCACCTCCAGCGCCCGTTTTCTGCTTGTCACCCATTTGAGTGGCAGCGCCTTCCAGCCAGCCGACCTCCTGCGGGAGCGGCTGAACTCGATTCTCGATCATGAACTGAAGGCTGATTGCCAGTTGTTGTTCTGCAATGTCGAGCAGACGGAGTTGGGGTGGCTTATTCAGTCGAGCCAGCCCTACCCTGTGTTAGATGCCAGCCTGTCCCGACTGGCCTTAGCCGACTGCCTGGCCCTGCGCACTACCGGACTGCGCCTGGAGCGCTTCGAACTGTTCGAGCAATATGAACAACGTGGGCTGGGTGCCGCATGGCGGGAGTGCAGGAATCTGCTTGAAAGGATGTATCTGCTACTGCTGGCGCGGGTTTGAGCGGGCTTGCCCGTTACCGGATAAGCCTGACGATGGGTAATCTGAACTTCGTTGATAATCTGTTTTAGCCAAAACAGCCGTTGGCGACTAGCCGGTTGAATCCACAGCCATTAGCAGCCGGTCGAAGGTGTCTACTGAATCAAGGACGACTCATGCAGACATCTACCTAAGGCTTGGCTCGATCCCATTGACACTCTTTCAACCTGTCAACGTCAGTACCGCTCTCTTTTCGTATGTCGATGTTGCCATCTGCGTCTAGGTAAATATCGGTGTTAGGCCACTTGGGTGTGATGCTGATGCAATGATTACGCCCTTCTTTTTTGCTCCACCATGAAAACTCCATGAAGAATTCGTCGCCAGGGAAGAGCACCCCATTATCAACCGCCCCGTCTCCAGGAAGCATTCCACCTTTGTAAATCCGGTCCTGGACGTTCCAGATGTACCGGAACTCATCTCGCCCAGCGTTAGCGTAGTGAACATTCACGGTCGGTAAAGCTATGTCCCAGTGAGTGACCACTAAGTACAACACAGGTATCCACAGTACCCATCTGTACCAAGTCCGACGCTTACTGGCATTTATGGGCACGGATTCCATCCCCTCAGTTCGCGGGTGGCACTGCTAACACTTCATCCATGATCATCTTCGCGGTTATCGACGGAGGCAAAATCAATCGGGGTAGTGCCGTGGCCCGGTAATGGGCTGACATGCTTGTCACCCAATCGAGCAGAGGAAATTATTTGTCGTCCTTGTCGTGTATACCTACTCGATGCCACATTATCCGCCTATCCGTCATAACTTGAAAATTATTAATACGAAGCGGCGAAGTAATTAAAGGCTAGCTTACTCGCTAATATAATCTGCCAGCCGCCGCTCATTAAAAGTCATTTTCAGTTCTTTATTACTGGTATAACCAAGAACATCCTCGCTCAATATCTTGGCAACCACGTTCTCATCAGGTCTAAAGTTATTTATCTTCATTGCAATGAGAATGAGAAGAAATGGATATGAGTAATATTTTGGCCTGCTTATTATGTCATCAATCAGCTCAAGCTTTACATCAAACAAATTGAACACTACAGGAATATAGACATTTTTTATTCTAGATAAAATAACCTGACATGTATCTTCAATACCCTTCTCTGTTACAGGCAACAATGGGCAAGCGTCCCTTTCACTGACTGTCGACATGCTGTATACAAACTTCGCGCCGGGCAAGTTTGATGAATACGGAGGTTCTATCAGGGCAATCTCTGATTGCAGGGCTGGATGCTCAACAAAGACAATTATTTCATAAGCGCGCGAGTTGGTCAGATATTCGAGGTGTAGCGTTGCAGTAGCGCCCGATTTTTTTTGCTTAATGGTAATCTTATTTTTGGCAACTCTTATATCAGAATATCCAGATAGCTCGCTTGTCAAAAAAGCCTGAACTCTTTTTTCAAAATTGCTTCTCAATTCTTTAGTGGTTTCTTTCATTTTTATCACCTACTTAGTAACGCAGAAGCCAAAAGCTTGCATTTTCTACAGCGCCATTCCCGCCAAATTGAATGCCCCTGGCCCCTTTTGTTGCCACTTCAAATTGCCCTTGGGTGGCCGCTGATGGTTTTATCAGGCCACCCCCAAAACCACCGTTAGTATTGGCCGGACTGTTCATATCAAACATGCCTGTCCCCGACTGATTTTTTGTTAGTTTTCCACTGCCATTTTTTACTTCAAACACATGATAGTTTCCAGCTTTGTCTTTTGCGATGATATCGGCTCTGATTCTGTATGTTTTGTTCGTGATTTGGTTCTTGACTTTCATGGTCAGCTCTTCACCCACCACGGTAAACCCATTCTTCTCAAGATCTGCTCTGGCTTTGATCGTACCTCTTCTTCCGCTATAGGCAGATTTACATATCCAACCTAACGGATCGATCCAAGAGTTTGGGTTCGGCGCATACCGATAAAGATTATCTCCACCCAACAACCCAATCGGGTCCTGCGTGGTAAATCGCCCTACCGCCGAATCGTAGTACCTGAACGTGTTGTAGTACAGGCCGCTTTCCCGGTCGTGGTACTGCCCCTGAAAACGCAGGTTCTGTTCCACCAGATTTGGCGATAGCGCCTCCAGGCCACCCCACGCCTTGTAATAGGCGCGCCACACCACCTGCCCCTCGGCATTGGTCATTTCCTGCGGTGTGCCGACCTGGTCGGTGTGGAAGTAGTAAACCCTGGCTTCTCGATCCGGCAGTTCGGGGTCGCTGTCGATACGGGCCAGCGGCGCGTAGCTGCCAGGTTCGTAGAGGTACAGGCTGTGGTGGTGTGGTTGCTGCTCCTGCAGCAGGCGCAGGCCTTGCCAAAGGAACCGGGTCTCCTGAGTCTGGTCGTTCTGCGTGACCTGTTTGCCGATGCGCCGCCCCAGGGCATCGTAGTGGTAGTGGGCCTCGCTGCTCAGGGTGGCGCCGTGCCAGGTCTGCGCACTGATAAGCCGGTTTTCACTGTCGTAGTGGAAGCGCTGCGTCACCCCGGAGGAGTTGCTCTTCTCGTTGAGGTTGCCCCAGGTGTCGTAGCTGAAGCGCAGATCCTTGAAGGCCACCAGGCGATTGTCCGGCAGGCTGTCAAATTGCCAGCGGCCGCTGCCACTGAGGTTGCCGGCAGGGTCATAGGAGAAGTCTTCCGTCTGCAATTGCGGATGGTCGGGTTGACGACTGCGCAGCTGGCCACTGGCGTCGTAGTTGAAATGGGTCACTCCACGCTGTTTGTCGGTCACCCGCAACACTTCGCCACCCGGGCTGTAATGGTAGCGACGGTGCAAGGCAGTGGCCGGGTGCTGCGGATGACCGAGCAGGCTGTCGGTCTTTTCCTGAATCTGGCTGATTTGTTCGTGGGGAAGATGGATGGCCGCCTGCCATAACTTGCGCCCCTTGGCGTCGTAGCCGTAGCGGCTGGTGAGCATGCCCTGGGTGCGCAAGGTCTCGCGGTGCAAGGCGTCCCGCTCGAAGTCGCTGATGAGTTGACCGTCGAGGTTGATTTGGTGCAGATGGCCGCTGCCATAGTAGAGATGGTTGACATGGCGACCGTCGGGTAACGCCAGGCAACTGAGGTTGCTCAGTTCGTCGTAGTGGTAACCGAGGTTGCCCGTGCTGCTCTCCTCGCTCAGCAATTGGCCGGCGGCGTCGTAGTTGAATGCCAGGTGGTCGGCGCGGATACCCAGGGCCTTGCCGACCGCGCTGGGCTGGCGGTCGACGGCAATCAGGCGGTCGGCATCGTCGTATAGGTAGTCCAGACGCGCATCGGCGGTAATGCGGCTGACCAGGCGTCCGGCGGCGTCGTGCTCGAAATGCTGCTGGCGTGAGACGTCATCGAAGCCCTGCCGGGCGACTTCTTCCAGGTGCGCCAGAGCCCCACTGGCGCTATAGCGGAACCGCCGAAGGAGCCCGTCCACCCGGACTTCTTCTTGCAGGCGGTCGCTGGCGTCATAGCGGAAGCGATACGCCGCCTTGTTCTCGTTGAGCAACCCGACCAAGCGTTGGCACTTGTCGTATTCGTAGTGAACGTGCTGGCCCCGCGGGTCCTGGCGTTTGCCGGGCAAGCCGCGCGGCGTGCGGGTTAGGTGGGTGGTGCGACCATCGGCATCGGTGTGGCTGAGTAGTTGGCCCAGGGCGTTGTAGCTGTAACTGTCGTGGCTGCCATCCGGATGCTCGATACGCGTCACTTCACCGTTGGCCTTGCGGGTCAGACGGGTTGTGCGGTCCAGGGCATCTTGGATGCTGATGAGATGCAGCTTCTCGTCGTAGGAATAACGAGTGCGGTGACCGGAACAATCCTGATACTGCTCGATTTGCCCCAGTCCGTTCCACCAGAGGCGTGTGGTGTTGCCTTGCGGGTCGGTACAGCTATGGGGCAAGCCCTCGGTGGTGTTGAGGTATTGGGTAAGCTGCCCGAGAGGGTCAACACTGTCGAGCAGCGTGCCGCTGCTGTCGTATACCCAACGTTGGATGCTGCCATCCGGGCGCTGGATGCTGGTAATCAGGCTGGTGTTGAGGTGATAGCTGTAGCAGGTACTGCGACCCAGCGGGTCGACTTCCTCCAGCAGGCGGGCGTAGTCATCGTAGGCGAATGTCAGCTTGTTGCCGTCAGGCAGTTCCAGGCCGGTCATGTTGCCCGAGACATCCAGCTCAAAGCGGTATTGCTCACCACCGAAGTCGCGACTGGCCACGACCCGGCGCCCTTCGTTGTAGTGGATTTCGGCGACACGGTCGAGCACGTCGCGGATATCGGTTCGCCGCTGCGCCAGGTCGTAGTGGAAATGATAACGCTCGCCGTCGCTGGTCCAGTGCTCGATGACGCGGGGTTGATGGTCATCGAAGTGCGTTGACCAGCGATAGCGACAGACAAGCCCCAGCGCGTTCTCGTGAGCCACCATCAGCCCGTGCTCGTAGGCGAAACTGCGCACCCGGTCGCCATTGCGGTTGATGACCCGCTGGAGCTGTCCCGTGGTGTCGTAATGGTAGTGGACCAGGGTCTCCACTGGTCGGTTGTCCACCACGCGTTCAACCCGGCTCAGGCGTCGTTCGTCGTGGTCATAGCACAGGTGCAGACGTATGCCGCCGGTCGCACAGATATCGGCCAGGCGCTCGTCAGCGTCGTAATGGAACGCAAGGAAGTGGCCGAGCGCATTTTCGATGCGGCGCAGTGGTGAGGGTTGGCCGCTTTCGGACAGCTCACCGAAATAGAAGAAGGTATTGTCGAGGGTCTGAATGAGGTAGTGCCCGCCCTCCGTGCACACCAGGAATATCTGCTCGCTGGTGAGGAACAAGCGCTGCCCCGGCTCAAGGACGGGAAAATTCAGTTCGCGTCCCTGGTTGTCACGCAGGTAGAGCTGGCCATCTTCCAGGCGCAGGCTTTGCTCCCAGGGCAATACCCATCCGCGGCCCAGCAATCCTTCGTGACTGATGTCACTGGCGTAGAAGCGCGTCCAAACAATCGGCATGAGCCCGGGGAGGTCAAAGTCGGTTTCGCTCTCCTCCAGCAGCAACTTGCGCCCGCTGATGGCGTCCACCGGGTTGCCGAACAGGCCACCGGCGACCCGGCTGATAGCCGGGCCGATGACAAACCGAGAAGCCAGTTCGCCCGCCACAAAACCCGCGGCGAATTGCATGGCACAGGGGGCAGCGGCCTTGAGCCCCACCTGGCCAGCCTTTATCACCAACTGCCCGAGACTACCCGCGAGGCCGGCGACAATCATGAGGATGTCGACCGTGTTACGCAAAATCTCGGGCACTTCGTCTTCAATCGGCAGGTACTGTTCCTTTTCGGCGCCGATGAAGACGTTCTCCGAGCCGCTATCAATCACGCTGCCGCAGGTCAGCTTGTCACCCTTGCGGGCGGCAGGCAGACCGTTGATAAAGACTTTGGCCGAACCCTCCGCCACCCTCGGCGGCGTCGAGTGTTTTTTGCAGTCGCCAACGCTGTTCTGTACGTGGGCGGCCTTGAGGCCATTGATACGGACGTTGTGGGAACCACTGGTGATGCCCCCGGCCGGCGCCTTGAACATTCGCCCTATCGCTTCGCCTGCCTTGACCAGCCCGGTGCCTGCCAGCCCCGCAAGCAGTCCCACCAACAAGCCAGCTCCGAAGCCGCAAGTGGCAACGACAAATATCGATGCTGCTGCGACCAGTGCCAGCCCCAGCGCGGCCCCCACCAGAAATCCTAAGAGGGCATTGGTATGAGCAATTTCATCGTCAATACGTGCGGCTTCAAACATCGAATAACGTCCGTGTCATGCCGACTTTTCATGTCGGGTGTTCTTAGGGGATTGCGGTGACAGGAGGGTGCTGCTGAAAGCTCGCCAGGACATCCGCCCATAGCTGATTCAGTGTGTCGTCGAACGGCACCTGGCTGGTGGCGGTGAAAATCAGCGCCCGGTCAGGCGCCACAATGAACGCCGCTTGGCGCTGGTAAACCGGGCGACCATCGCTTTGGTAATGCGCATCGACTTGCAGACCCGGTATGGGGGATTGCGCCGAAAGCTCGACAGGGAGGGTGTTCTGGCGCTGGTACTTGCGCAGCTTCGCCGCAATCAGGCTGACCTGGCGCTCGACATAGTCCGGCAAGGCCTCGCTCGGTAGCGTGTTGTCGCGTGAGAGGGTCAGGCTGAAAGGCGCAGGTAGGCTGACACCTGGGACAAACATGTTGACACTGCGATCTTGAAAGCCTTTCGGCAATGTCAGCTTGCCTTCTTGAATCAAATACTCCATTTACGGTGCTCCATGCGGTTGGGTTATGGGCTCAGGAGGCCGGTTGCGGCGGATTCGCAAAGACGCCTTCGACCTTGCCGTCGATGGTCCCCTTGGCGCCATCGGCTCCAGGGTCTGTGGCTGCGGCACCGCCGGGCATGTTGATATCGAGGTCACCCCCGGTGTTGATCTGAGCGTCTCCAGTCACCGAGAAGTTGAATTTCGTGCCATAGAGGTTGATTTCGCCACTGGCATTCATCTCGAAAACGCTCAGGCCGCAGACCAGGCGCAGTTGCATCCCCGCTTCCATCAGGTATTGAGTGCCGACGCTGTCTTGCTTGGCGCCGCCCACGAGCAGGGTGTCATTGACCTTGACCGTTCTGACCCGGTTCTGGCCGATGGTGACGGTTTCATCCTGACCGACGGAGTGGGCACGATTGACGCCCACCCAATGACTTTCATTGTTCTCCACGGCGCAATCCTGGTCGCGCTGGGCATGGATGTAGATTTGCTCTTGTCCCGCCCGGTCCTCGATGCGAACCTCGTTGGAGCCACCGCCGCCAAGACTGCTGTTGGTCTTGAAGACACTGCGGGTCTTGTTCGCCGGAAGCGGATACGGTACAGGCGTGATTTTGTTCGGGACACAGCCGGTAATTAGCGGCTTATCAGGGTCACCTTCCAAGAAGGTGATGAACACTTCCATTCCGATACGCGGAATCACCACCTGGCCAAAGCCCGGCCCTGCCCAGCTCGACGCCACGCGGACCCAGCAACTGCTGTTTTCGTCGAAACGGCCTTCGCGGTCCCAATGGAACTGGACCTTGACCCTGCCGTACTGATCGCAATGTATTTCCTCTCCCTGGGGTCCCGTTACCTTGGCCGTCTGGCTGGCCAGGACCGGCTTGCGTGTCGGCAAGGGTGGCCGGTAGAAGGTGTCCCAGGGGATGGCGCAGAACGTATTGCGATAGCCCTGCACAAAACCATCCGCTGGTGTCGCATCACTGGTGACTGACTCCTCAAGCACTTGCGGTTGCAAGCCTTCGTGGCAGACCTCGGTCATCAACCAGAGGTCGTTCCAGTCGGTGCGTGGATGGTTGGCCAGCGTTAAGAAGTGACCGCTGACCAGCGCTGGCTCGTCGCTGTTACCTGCCACCAGACGGTAGTCGGTGCGGTGCCGCTCCAGCGCCCGCTGGCTGAGCAGCTTGCCGCGGTCGCGGCTGATGAATTGACCCGGGTAGTCATAGTCCTCCAGGTCAGGCTGCGGAGCCTGGTTTTCTGCTTGGTGCCTGGATTCCAGCAACATGCTCGGTTTTTCAAAGTCATAGTCGCGGCGGGTGGTGCGGCTGGTACGCGCCTCAACCCTCAAGTCAAACGCCTTGATGACAGGCGTATCGGCAACCATGCCACTGCCGGCTTGGTACTCCGTTGGTTGCGCCAGCTTGGGAAACACCGTCTGGTCATCACCGAACACTAATACGTGGCCCGTCGGGCTGTGCTGGTGGTGGTAGTGAATGCCTTCTTCGCTACACAGACGCTGGACAAACTGCAGGTCGGATTCGTCGTACTGCACGCAGTAGTCACGCGCCGGATAGACCGTATTGAGTTGGAACTGATAGGCATTGCTCAACATGCCGTGCTCTTCCAGTATCTGCGCGATGATTTTGTTGGCCGGCAGATGCTGGAATATGCGCTGGTTGATGCGGTGATTCAGGTAGGCAAGGTGGGGGACCAGCGTCAGGCTGTAGCGGGTCAAACGCTTGCCACTGGCCCCCTGCTCCACACGATAAATAATCCCGTGAATGCCATCCCCTCTATCACTGAAGGCAAGAAAGGCGGGCTTGTGGAGCAAGCTTTCAAGGTCCAGTGCGTATCGTTCGCTGACCAACTCAACATCGAAGATATACGGCGCGCTGATGGCCTCTTTACCGGTAAAGGACAGTACCTGGAGATCACTCGGTGTCCCCTCGATGGTCAGACTGAAGTGCGTCTGATTGGCTGAACTGAACATCCCATGTTCCTCTTTTCGATCCTTCTGAAGCGGTAGACAAAACACCTGGATCAACCCGTAGCTGGCCCAGGTGGTACGACGATGGATCAGGGTTGGCCGGCCACCGGGAGGTGAAATAACCCAATGATTGGCCTGGTTGTAATCAAGGTTCGTGCCATAAAAACTAACCTCCATATAAAACATGGAGTTGCGTACTTCTTCTGTTGTGCAAATAAATGTGCGCAATCAAATCCAGAAAAAAGTGCGCAACTTCTTGCGCAGTAGTGCGCAAGAAGTTGCGCACTCGCCTGTAGATTAAGTAACACCTGACTTACAGCGATGTATACACAGAGTTTTCCACAGCGCAGTGCGCAAGAAGTTGCGCATAGAGGCAAAAGGCCGCCATCCGCTCAAATAGTAAAATCCTATAGGGCGCGTAGTAAAAAGGAGCGGGAGTTCGGGAAAAATACCAAATAAGATTCTTCCCATCGATCTTGCAGGAATAATCCCATATCGATCGGCGTCATGCAGTTTCGCACCATACGGCGCGCGACTGCCGCAACTTTTATTCGTTTCTCGTATCTCTATCTTCTGTAATCGACTCGCAATTTAGATAACTATTTTGAAAGAGTTCGTCTTACCAGACATATCTGACATGCCGCTTGTATGGTTTTATTGAGCATGAACATCTATGACACCCTATATGTAGCGCAGCACATTTAGAAAACTCTGACTTGCATTTTCATTTCAGGGCGAAAGTGCGTTTTCGCGGACTGATGAAAAACACCGCTCAGTTGACCGCGCTGTTCGCTCTATCAAACCTGTGGAGAGCTCGAAAACAGCTGATGGGTATGGGCGAGTTACGCGTGTAACACGGAGAAATGGGCTGACAAGCCCGACAAGGCGGTCCGAGTCCTGAACCCTTCTGCCAAAAACACAGATTTCAATCTCAGGCGCGTACTTTTCTGCAGTGGAAACCGAAGCCGACTTTTTCAACAGAATCGGCCGATAGTTGCCCTTGGAGCATGACTACCTCAACCCCAAAGCAGCCTCCTCTACAAACTCCACCTACGCATCCAACCAAACCCCACACCCGATTTACCATTAAACTCTCCCCCCTCACGCCGCTCTCCTCTTCCCTGCGGCTCACCTGATTGTTTGCGGAGTTTGCCTTGCGTCTGTTTCACACCTCCGACTGGCACCTGGGGCAGAACCTCCATGGCCAGGAACGCGATTTCGAGCATGCCTGCTTTCTTGAATGGCTGTTGCGCCAGCTGGCGCTGCACAGCCCTGATGTGCTGTTGATCGCTGGCGATATCTTCGACACGGTCAACCCGCCGGTCAAAGCCCAGGAGCGGCTGTACGACTTTATTGTCAGCGCCCATGAGCAGCAGCCCGGCCTGACCATTGTGATGATTGCCGGCAACCATGACTCGGGTTCGCGCATCGAGTTGCCGGCGCCCTTGATGCGGCGTCTGCGCACCCACGCTTTGGGCCGGGTGTTGTGGCTGGACGATGGGCAGTTGGACAGCGAGCGTCTGTTGCTGCCGTTGCCGGATGCCAGCGGCGCGATTGCCGGTTGGTGCCTGGCGCTGCCGTTCCTGCGCCCGGCGGAGGTCACGGGGCCGCACCTGGGTGACGATTACCTGCGGGGCATCGGCCAGGTGCATGAATGGCTGATCGCCGCGGCCAACGCCAAGCGCCAGCCGGGCCAGGCGCTGGTCGCCATTAGCCACGCGCACATGGCCGGTGGCTCGGTATCGGAAGACTCCGAGCGCAGCCTGATCATCGGCAACGCCGAGGCCCTGCCCGCCAGTCTGTTCGGCCCCAGCATCAGCTACGTGGCCCTGGGGCATCTGCACAAGCCGCAGAAGGTCAACGGCGAGGAGCGCATCCGCTACAGCGGCTCGCCGATTCCGCTGTCGTTCTCCGAGATCGGCTACCAGCACCAGATCCTCGATATCCAGCTCGACGGCGAGACCCTGGTCAGCGTCGAACCACGGCTGATCCCGCGCGCGGTCAACCTGCAACGCCTGGGCCCGGCGCCGCTGGCGGAGATCCTGCTGCAACTGGCGGAGTTGCCGGACATCGACCTGCTGGCCGAAGAACAGCGCCAGCCCTGGCTGGAGGTGCGGGTGCGCCTGGACGAGCCGCAGCCGGACCTGCGCCAGCAAGTGGAAAGCGCCCTGCAGGGCAAGGCCGTGCGCCTGGTGCGCATCGCCGCCGAATACGCCGGCCATGGCGGCCGCGAGGGCGACGACGGCGCCGCGCAACTGGTGGAGCTGGACCAGCTCAGCCCACAGGACCTGTTCAGCCGCGCCTGGCTGGACAGCTACGGCAGCGAGGTGGATGAACAGACCCTCAAGGACTTCGCGCAACTGCTCCAGGAAGTGCAGCACGAGGAGGAGCAGCCATGAAGATTCTTGCCATCCGCCTGAAGAACCTGGCCTCCCTGGCCGGCCCCTTTGAAATCGACTTCACCGCCGAGCCCCTGGCCAGCGCCGGGCTGTTCGCCATTACCGGGCCCACCGGCGCCGGCAAGAGCACCCTGCTCGACGCCCTGTGCCTGGCGCTGTTCGGCGCGGTGCCGCGGCTGAACAATATCGGCCGCGAAACCAAGGTGCCGGAGGTCGACAGCGAAATGCTCACCAGCGACCCGCGCACCCTGCTGCGCCGCGGCACCGGCAGCGGTTACGCCGAGGTCGACTTCGTCGGCATCGACGGCCATCGCTACCGCGCCCGCTGGGAAACCAACCGCGCCCGGGACAAGGCCAACGGCAAGCTGCAGGCCAGCAAGCAGAGCCTGCACGACCTGGACAGCAACCAGCTGCTGGCCAGCCAGAAGCGCGACTACGAGCAGTTGATCGAAGCCAAGCTGGGGCTCAACTTCGAGCAGTTCACCCGCGCGGTGATGCTGGCCCAGAGCGAGTTCAGCGCCTTTCTCAAGGCCGACGACAAGGAACGCAGCGAGCTGCTGGAAAAGCTCACCAACACCTCGATCTACAGCCAGCTCGGGCGGCGCGCCTACAGCAAGAGCAAGGAAGCCGAGGAACAGCACAAGACCCTCAAGGCCCAGGCCAGTGGCATCACCCCGCTGGAGCCCGAGGCCCGGGCCGAACTGGACCAGCGCTTCGACGCCGCCCAGCAGCAGCTCAAGGCCCAGCAGGCGCAGCTCAAGCAGCTGGAGCTGCAACACGGCTGGCTCAAGGAGTTGCAGCAGTTGCAGGACCAGCAGCAGAGCGCCGCCGAGCAACTGCAACAGGCGCAAATGGCCTGGGAAGGCCTGGCCAGCGAACGGACCCGTCTGACCCGCCTGGAGCAGCTGGCGCCGCAACGCCATCAGTTCGCCCGGCAGGTGGAACTGAACCAGCAACTGACGCCGCTGCGCGAACAGATCCAGCAACAACGCCAGCAACAAGGTGCAGAGCAACAACGCCAGGGCGAACTGGAGCAGCAACTGGGCACGGCCCAGGCCGCGTTGCTCGCCGCCCAGGAACAGCAAAACACCAGCGCGCCGCTGCTGCGCGAGGCCTTTGCCGAGCAAAGCACCCTCGCCCACCTGGGCAAGACCTGCGGCGAAGCCGGCGCGCTCAAGGACAAGCTGCAACAGGCCAGCGAACAAGGCCAGCAGGCGATCCAGGCCATGCTCGAACAGCAGCGCCTGGTGGGCGAACGCCTGCAGCGGATTGCCGAGCAGCTGGAACACAGTACTCATCTGGCGCCGCTGAGCGATGCCTGGAACGCCTACCGCGATCGCCTGCAACAGCTGATGCTGGCCGGCAACCGGCTGAACAAGGGCCAGGAAGAACTGCCCGGCCTGCAACAACGGGCCGCCAGCGCCGCGCAGCAACTGGCCGCGCAACGCGATGAACTGCAAGTGCTGTACAGCGAAGCCGGCGCCGAGCCCCACGCAGTGGCCGAACAGTTGCAGATCCTCAGCGACTTGCTGCAAGACAACCGCAAGCAACAGCGCGCCTTCGAAGAACTGGCGCGGCTGTGGGCCAGCCAACAGGAACTGGACAAACGCGGCGCGGAACTGGCGGACAAACTGCAGGCCGCGGCGCGCGAGCGCGAAGAGCTGAACCGGATCGGCCTGCAGAGCAAGGCGGAACTGACAGTCGCCGAACAGACCCTGACGGTGACCCAGCAACTGCTGGAACGCCAGCGCCTGGCGCGCAGTGCCAGTGTCGAAGAGCTGCGCGAGCAATTACAGGACGATCAGCCCTGCCCGGTCTGCGGCAGCCACGAGCATCCCTACCATCAGCCCGAGGCGCTGTTGCAGAGCCTGGGACGCCACGACGAAAGCGAAGAAGCCAACGCGCGCAAGGCAGTGGATGAGCTCAAGGAAAAACTCGCCGAGCTGCGCAGCCAGGTCGGCGGCCTGATCGCCCAGCAGAAGGAATTCCTCCAGCAACAGGAACAACTGGCCAGCCAGCAGCTGGCCCTGGCGCCAAGTATCGAAGCCCATCCCTTGTCGGCGGCGCTGCTCGACCAGGATGCCGGCAAGCGCGATACCTGGCTGAACCAGCAACTGAGCCAGTTGAACCAGAGCATCCAGCAGGACGAACAGCGCCAAGGCGCCCTGCTGAAACTGCAAAAGGACGCCGGGCGCCTGCAACAACAACTGCAGGCAGCGATCGAAGCCAGCCACGAGGCCACGCACCACCTGACCCAGCAGCAACAACAGCTGGGCGCGGATCGCCAGCGCCTGGAAGAAGAGCTGTCGGCCTTCGCCACCCTGCTGCCGGCCGATACCCTCGAAGCCCTGCGCAACGACCCGGCCGCGACGTTCATGCAGATCGACCAGCAGGTCATGCAGCGCCTGGAGCAGCTCGACCAGCAGAAGGAAGAAGCGCAAGAGCAGCAACAGCGCCAGCTGGCCCTGGACAAGGAACAGGACCGCCAGCAGACCCGCGTGCAGCAACTGCAAGCCGCCCAGGAGCAATTCAATGCCCTGGCCGAACAGCAGCAGGCGGCCCACAACAAGCTCGCGCAACTGCTGGGCGAACACGCCAGTGCCGAACAGTGGCAGCAGCATCTGGAACAGGCTGTGGAACAGGCGCGCGCCGCCGAGGTGCTGGCCAACCAGCAGTTGCAGGAAGTCCGCCGCCTGCTGGTGCAACTGGGCGCGGAACTGCAAGGCAAGGAGGAGCGCCTGCTGGCCCTGGAAGCCGAACAGCAGGAACTGGGCAGCAAGATCGCCGACTGGCGCCAGCAGCACCCGGAGCTGGACGACGGCGCGCTGGAGCAATTGCTCAGCCTCGACGACCAGCAGGTCGCCGCGTTGCGTCAGCAGTTGCAAGAGCGGGAAAAGGCGGTGGAACAGGCCAGGGTCCTAGTCACCGAACGCGAGCAGCGCCTGCACAGCCATCAGGCCCAGCACAACGGCCAGCTCGACGCCGAACAACTGGCCGGTGCCCTGGGCGAGCTGCACAACCAGCTGGCCGCCAGCGAACAGTTGAGCGCCGAACTGCGCGCCCAGCAGACCGAGGATCAGCGCCGGCAAGACGCCAACCAGACGCTGGGCGAACAGATCGCCCAGGCCTACAGCGAATGGCAGCGCTGGGCGCGGCTCAATGCCTTGATCGGTTCGGCCAGCGGCGACACCTTCCGCAAGATCGCCCAGGCCTACAACCTCGATCTGCTGGTGCATCACGCCAACGCGCAACTGCGCCAGCTGGTGCGGCGCTATCGCCTCAAGCGCGGCGGCAGCATGCTCGGCCTGCTGGTGATGGACACGGAAATGGGCGATGAACTGCGCTCGGTGCATTCGCTGTCCGGCGGCGAGACCTTCCTGGTGTCCCTGGCGCTGGCCCTGGGCCTGGCGTCCATGGCTTCCAGCACGCTGAAGATCGAATCGCTGTTTATCGACGAAGGCTTCGGCAGCCTCGATCCGGAATCCCTGCAACTGGCGATGGACGCCCTCGACGGCTTGCAGGCCCAGGGCCGCAAGGTGGCGGTGATTTCCCACGTGCAGGAAATGCACGAGCGGATTCCAGTGCAGATCCAGGTACGGCGCCAGGGCAATGGCCTGAGCACCCTGGAGGTGAAATGAATACGTTGTATTCGTTCCGTCGCTGCCCCTACGCCATGCGTGCGCGCCTCGCGCTGCGCTACAGCGGGGTGCCGCTGGAGATCGTCGAAGTCAGCCTCAAGGCCAAGCCGGCCGAGATGCTGGCGCTGTCGCCCAAGGGCACGGTGCCGGTGCTCAATGTTGACGGCCGGGTGATCGACGAAAGCCTGGATATCATGCGCTGGGCCCTGGCCCAGCACGATCCGCAGGATTGGTTACTGAAGGACGATGGGCCGGCGCAGCACCGGATCGACGCGCTGATCGCGGAAAACGACCAAGTGTTCAAGCTGCACCTCAATCGCTACAAATACGCCGAGCGTTATCCCGAGCAGCCGATGGAGCATTACCGCGGCCAGGGAGAAGTATTTCTACGGCAGTTGGATGAACTGTTGAGCCAGCGCGACTACCTGCTGGCGGATCACCCGAGCCTGGCGGACATGGCCCTGGCGCCGTTCGTGCGGCAGTTCGCCCATGTCGATCGCGAGTGGTTCGCGCAGACGCCTTACCCGCATTTGCAGCGCTGGTTGCAGCGGTTCCTGGAGTCGGAGCTGTTCACCCAGGTGATGGCCAAACCACCCTTGTAGCCGCTGCCGCAGGCTGCGATCGACCGGAACGGGCGCTGCGATCTCTCGGACGCTGGAGGTCCTTCGGACCTATCGCAGCCTGCGGCAGCAGCTACAGGATTGTTCCTCGGATCAGGCCAGCACACTGCACATCTGCAACGCCGAGCAATCGACGCTGAACGGGCCGAAGAACGCAGCCTTGGGTTTGGCTGGCGGGTTGCCGGCCAGCAGGCCCAGGGCCTTGGCGGTTTCGATGTTGTGGGCGATGTTGTGATTGCATTCGATAGCCCGGGCCAGCGAGCCCGCCGAGCCCTGCCCTATCCCCAGCAAGGACGCGCCATTGGTCATGAACGCCAGGACGGCAATGACCCAGAACCTGCATCCTTTCATAGCAGCGCCACTCCCGCGTCCGCAGGGTGTTCGGCGGCTTGCGCGCGGTGTTCGAACTGGATGGCCGGGTAAGCGACCTGGATCGGCGGTTGCACTGCCGACGGGGTCTGGGCCGAGAGGCTGACCAGGAGGACCATGGCCAGGTACAGGCCAATGGCGACATAGGCGCCGCGCTTGGCAGAGGTGAGGATCGAGTGGGCCATGGTGGTCTCCGTGGGCATGTTTGCGTGCCCACAGAATCCGTTAAAAGCGCCCGCCGCAGAAACAACCTCGGTGCATAGTCACCATCAGTTGGATTGATCGTGAATCCGCGGCCAATCAATCCCCAAGCAGGGTCAGCATGCGCTCGCGGGAGGTTTCCGGCTCGCCTTCGACAGGCTGGGCAGCCGAGAGAATCGGGGTGGAATAGAGGAACAGAAGAACCACTGCCAGACGCATCGCCATGCTGTCGATCCTTGGAAAGGAGGAGTCAATTAATTAGCGTCAAATTTAAACATATGGCGATATGACATTACCAAGCTAATTTGCCTGGCAGAGGGGAAAACGTCGCATACAGGTGATGCAGGAGCGACATCACTGCCGGTCCGCTGGATGAACGAGTCCATCCAGGGAAGCCAGTGACTTCGCTCCTGCATACCTGGGCGTTGCGGGGAATTTCAGTGTTGGATCTTGTGATCCAGGGCGGCGTAGAAGTTGGCGCTCTGTTGCAGGTATTTCTGGGTGTAGGTGTTGGTCGCGGATTTTTTCTCGCTGATTTCCACGTTGGCGCTGGCTGGCAGGGCCACGGTAGCGGAGATGGCGGAAGCGGCGATCACGGAGAAGAGATTGAAGTTCATTCGGGTAACCCTCGTATGCAGTCGGCTTGTTTGCCCGGAAGCCTTGATGTGCCGGGCCGTGAAGCAAAACTACGCCCGAGGGTTGGCGGGTTGAAATCTTTTCCAGCAGTAGCAGATATCAGCGTCATTAATAGAAAGGCTCAGGCCCCGTCAACCGGGGCCTGTGGCTTATTGACGCACCAGGAACTTGATATCGCTGGGTGAATCGAACGGCAGTTTCTGCACGGTCTTGCCGAGGAAACCGGTCTTGGCGTCGCGCTCGATCACCACGATTTCGTTGCTCTTCTGGTTGCCGATCAGCACGTATTTGTTGCTCGGATCGAGGCTGAACTCACGAGGGTGATCGCCCTCCACCGAACGGCGCTGGATCTCCTTGAGCTGGCCGGTGGCTTCGTCGATGGCGAATACCAGCAACTGATTGGCCGTGCCGCGGTTGCTCACGTACAGGTACTTGCCATCTTTCGAGGCATGCAGCGCGCCCGCCGCCTTCTTGTCCTTACCGCCACTGGTCAAGTCGAGGATCTGCTTCTGGGTCAGCTTGCCGTCCTGGTAATCGAACATCACCACCTGGGCGCTCATTTCCAGGGTCAGGTAGGCGTGCTTGCCATCGGCGCTGAACAGCAGGTGGCGTGGGCCGCTGCCCGGCGGCAGCTCGACGAACGCCGGCTCGGCCGCGGTCAGGGGGCGTTCGGCGTTGGCCTTGGGGTCGTAGCGGTAGACGAAGATCTTGTCCGCGCCCAGGTCGCTGGCGAACACGAACTGGCCATCCGGCGACGACACCACCGAATGCACGTGGGCCGCCACCTGGCGCTCGGGGTTGACCCGGCTGCCTGGGTGGCTGCTGAGCTGGACCACCGGCGACAGCTTGCCATCGGTACCGACCGGCACTACCGCGAGGCTGCCGCCTGGATCCGCAACCACCGAATAGTTGCTGACGAACAGGTAGCGGCCATCGCCGCTCAGGCTCGAATGCGTCGGTTCGTTGCCCAGGCTCTGCACCTGGTTGATCGGGTTCAGCTTGCGGCTCTTGGCTTCGATGCCGAAGCTGCTGACCCGGCCGATCGGGTCGGTTTGCCCAGGCCCGTTCTCGTTGACCACGAACAGCTGTTTCTGGTCCTTGGACAGGGTCAGCCAGGACGGGTTGGCGCTCTTGACCACCTGCAGCGGCTTGGCGTCGATCTTGCCGGTGCGGCCGTCGAACTTGAGGCGGTAGATGCCTTCGCTCTGGCCCTGGGTGTAGGAACCGACCAGCAGTTCCTGGGTCTCGACCGGCGCGGCCTGCACGGCCATGGCGCCGACACTGCCAGCCATCAGCAGTGGCCAGAAGTTACGCATCCTCATGTTCATCCTCCTCATCGTTACGGGCACTGAAAGCACTCATGCACACCAGGCGGTGCTCACCGGAATCGCCGACGATGGTCCAGCTCTGCAGGGTGTCGTCGAAGGTCGCGGCGTTGACCTGGGCCAGGCTGAAACTCCAGCGCTTGGCCGCGCGGCCGTCCATGCATTCGATCAGCAGCTGTTGGTCGTCAAGGGTGAAGTCGAAGGCATGCAGCCCGTCGATTTCCAGCATGTCGCAGGCTTGGAGGGCAGTCAGCAAAGTGTCTGTAGCGGCAGTCATGGTCGTCAGTCAGCAATGGAAAGCGGCCATGATAGCGGGTCCGGCGCGGCGCGGCTGTAGTGGCATTGCAAAGTTCGCGCGCCCCATTGTTACAAACCCTGTAGCCGCTGCCGCAGGCTGCGCCAGGGCCGAAGGCCCTCCTGCGCCAGGAAGACCGCCGCGACTGTGCCGGTCGATCGCAGCCTCGCGGGCTCGGCAGCGGCTACAGGTTACGGAGACGGGCAATAAAAAACCGCGACCTGGGTCGCGGTTTTGCTTGCAGCCGCAAGGCTTAGTGGGCGAACAGCGAGTTGCCCTTCTGCCCCGCCAGTTTCTCCGGCTTGATCAGGAACCGCGCCAGCGCCGGCAGCAGCCACAGCGCGCCGAACATGTTCCACAGGAGCATGAAGGTCAGCATCAGGCCCATGTCGGCCTGGAACTTGATGGCCGAGAAGATCCAGGTAGCCACGCCGATGGCCAGGCACAGGCCGGTGAACAGCACCGCCTTGCCGGTGGATTTCAGGGTCTGGTAGTAGGCCTCCTGCAACGGCAGGCCGGCACGCAGGAAGCTTTCCAGGCGGCTGTAGATGTAGATCCCGTAGTCCACGCCGATCCCCACCCCGAGCGCCACCACCGGCAAGGTCGCGACCTTCACGCCAATGCCCATGAACGCCATCAGCGCGTTACCCAGCACCGAAGTCAGCACCAGCGGCAAGACGATGCACAGGGTCGCCGCCCAGGAGCGGAAGGTGATCATGCACATCACCGCCACGCAGATGTACACCAGCACCAGGATGGTCAGTTCCGAGCGCTTGATCACTTCGTTGGTGGCCGCCTCGATCCCGGCGTTACCCGCCGCCAGCAGGAACTCCAGGCCCTCCTTGTTGTGCTCCTTGGCGAACTCCTGCACCGCATGCACCGCGCGGTCGAGGGTCTCGGCCTTGTGGTCGTTGAGGAAGATCAGCACCGGCGCCAGCGAGCAATTGTTGTTGTACAGGCCGTCGGCCCGGGCGATGGAGTTGTTCAGCACATCCGGGTTGCGCGACAGGGTTTCCCATTTCAGGTTGCCCTCGTTCATGCCCTTGATCATTTGCTTGGACACAGTCACCAGGGAAATCGCCGACTGCACGCCCTCGGTGTTCTGCATCTTCCACATCAGCTCGTCGATCGGTGCCATGGCTTCGTAGCGCGAGCAGCCTTCGGAGGCGGTCTTGACCATCACCACCAGCACGTCGGAACTGGTGGAGTAGTTGTTGATGATGAAGTTGTTGTCCTTGTTGTAGCGCGAGTCCGGACGCAGCTCCGGCGCGCCCTGGTCGAGGTCGCCGATCTTCAGGTTCTGGCTGTACCAGAGGCCGCCACCGAAGGCCAGCAGGGCCAGGAAGATCGACACCGGGGCGACTTTCGGGCTGGCGAAGTTCGACAGCAGGCGCCAGAACGGATGCTCGCGGGTCGCGTCCTTCTTGCTGCGCTCGATCGCGCGCTTGCTGATGCCGACATAGGAAATCGCCACCGGCAGCAGGATCAGGTTGGTGAACACGATCACCGCCACGCCGATGGACGCGCCGATGGCCAGCTCGCGAATCACCCCGATGTCGATGATCAACAGGGTGATGAAGCCCACGGCGTCGGCGAGGATCGCGATCATCCCCGGCAGGAACAGCTGGCGGAAGGTGCGCCGGGCCGCGGTCAGGGCGTTGTCGGCACCGCTGGATTGCAGGGCGATACCATTGATTTTCTGCACGCCGTGGGAAATACCGATGGCGAAGATCAGGAACGGCACCAGCATCGAATAAGGGTCAAGGCCAAAGCCCACGGCGTGCATCAGGCCCAGCTGCCAGACCACCGCCACCAGGGTGGTGATGAGCACGGCGATGGTGCTGCGGATGCACCAGGTGAACCAGTACAGCAGCACCAGGGTGATCAGGAAGGCGACGCCAAAGAACATCACCACCATGATCAGGCCGTCGATCAGGTCGCCGACCTTCTTGGCGAAACCGACGATGTGAATCTTCACATTGGGGTTCTGCGCCTCGAACTTGTCGCGGATCTTTTCCTCAAGCTCGTGGGAGAACTTCTGGTAGTCCAGGGCCAGCAGCTTGCCCTGGTCCTCCGGGTCCGGGTAGGACTCCAGCAGCGGGATGTCGACGATGCTCGATTTAAAGTCGTTGGCCACCAGGCGCCCGACCTGCCCCGACTTGAGTACGTTGTTGCGCAGCAGGTCGAGGCTGTCGGCCGAGCCGTTGTAGCTCTGCGGGATCACTTCGCCGCCGGCGAAGCCTTCCTCTGTCACTTCGGTCCAGCGCACGCTGGGGCTCCACAGCGACTTCAGGCCCGAGCGGTCGACGCCGGAGATGTAGAACACCTCGTCGTGGATCTGCCGCAGCGTCTCCATGTACTCCTTGGTGAAGATGTCGCCGTCCTTGGCCTCCACCGAAATGCGCACGGTGTTGCCCAGGTTCGCCAGGTCATTGCGATGCTCCATCATCTTCTCGATGAAGGGATGCTCGAGCGGGATCATTTTTTCGAAGCTGGTGGACGGCTTGATCAGCGTGGCCTGCCAGAACAGGAAAACGCTGACCAGCAGGCAGATGACGATCACTGCCGGGCGGTTGTTGAAAATCAGACGCTCGAGAAACGTCGCCTTGTCGGTTTGATGACTGCTCATGGAAGTGTTCCCGCCTTCTTATTATTTGGCCCGGCTTGCTTGCCCTGATTATTTTCCGAGATCGGCGCCATTCGCCGAGGTCGAGCGCACACCGCCCTGCCCCGCCAGAATCAGGTTGCCATTGCCGGCCGCCGTCACCGCTGCCAGGGAGATCCGGTCCGGACGGTTGTAGACGCTGAAGGTCAAGCCGTTGTCGGTGCTGCGCACCACGCTGCCGCCGTTGCCGACGATCACCAGCGAGCCGTCGTCCAGCAGCGTGGCGCCGGACAGGCCGAACTCCAGGCTGCCGCGAGCGGCCTTGAGCTCGACCTGCTCCCAGGTACTGCCGAAGTCGGTGGAGCGATAGAGGTTGCCGCGCAGGCCGTAAGCCAGCAGCGTGGCGGGCTGGGCGGTGCCGATCACGCCGAAGAACGAACCTTCATAAGGGCCTTCGAGGCGCTCCCAGGTCTGCCCCCAATCGGCAGAGCGGAACATGCTGCCCTGCTCGCCGACGATGAACAGGCCGGAATCCTTCACCGCGGCGATGGCGTTGAGGTGGTATTGGTCTTCGTTGTCCAGGCGGTCGCTGGCGTCTTCCCAGTGCTTGCCGCCGTCGGTGGTGGCCAGCAGCGCGCCGTAGGCACCCACGGCAAAACCGTTGAGGGCGTCCTGGAACCACAGGTCCAGCAGCGGCGCTTCGCGCTTGAGGTCTTCGAATTGCTTGGTCCAGGTCAGGCCGCCGTCTTCGCTGGCGAGCACCTGGGCATCGTGGCCGACGGCCCAGCCGTGCTGGGCATCGACGAAATACACCGCGGTCAGCAGCTGGCGGGTCGGTACCTTGGCCTGGGTCCAGGTCTGGCCCTGGTCGTCGGAATAGAGAATGTGCCCGCGATCGCCAACGGCGACCAGGCGCGAACCGGCATGCACGACATCGAGCATCAGGCCCTTGCTGGCCTTGGCCGATTCGGTGGAGTAGACAGTGTCCGCTGCGGACGCAGCGGCCTGGACCGGGGCCGGTAACAGGGCGACCCCCAACAGCGAGAGCGCTGTAGCCAGCAACGCAAATCTGCGCAAGGCCGGCGGGCGGCAGGAACTCACACCCATGACAGGCTCACTCATAGACCTTTCCCCCATTTATTATTGTTAGGTCGTTCAACCTTTACAGGGCGCCGTTCGGGGCATGGGATCCAGGACACCGTCCTGAAACCTGCAATCTAGAGCCCCTTCGGAAGCTGACCTATCCTATCGGGCTTTAGAAACGTCTGACAATCGACGCCACGTTATCTTTTGTTAACCACCGTACCCGGCCTGGAACCTGACTGCTCAGTCGATACTGAGGCAACGTACGAAGCGTAGCTGAGGCTGGAACACCAACGCCGCGGACTGCGCCCTTCGATCCCCAAGCATCTGCAGCCGATAGCCGCGCAAAGACTGATTCAGGACAGGGGCCGCGCCTCCTGGCTTTGGCTATGATTGAGCTGCGTGGTCTGCAAGCCGGACTTCAGGAGTGAGCCATGATTGCCATACGCGAGGCGTGGAAAGCCGGATTGCTGGGACGCGCGCACTGGGCCCGCAACCTGGTGTCCGGGGTGATTGTCGGCGTGGTGGCGCTGCCGTTGGCCATGGCCTTCGCCATCGCCTCCGGGGTCAAGCCTGAACAGGGGATCTACACCGCCATCGTCGGCGGCCTGCTGGTGTCGCTGTTCGGCGGCAGCCGCTTGCAGATCGCCGGGCCCACCGGGGCCTTTATCGTGATTCTGGCCGGGGTCACCGCCAAGTACGGGGTCGACGGCCTGCAACTGGCGACCATGATGGCCGGGATCATCCTGTTCCTGCTGGGCATCAGTCGCCTGGGGGCCCTGATCAAGTTCATCCCGGACCCGGTGATACTCGGCTTTACCGCCGGGATCGGGGTGATCATCTGGGTCAGCCAGTGGAAGGACTTCTTCGGCCTGCCCGCCGTCGGCGGCGAGCACTTTCACCAGAAGCTCTGGCATCTGTTGCAGGCCCTGCCCGACCTGCACCTGGCCACCACCCTGCTGGCCCTGCTCAGCCTGGCGCTGTTGTGGGGCGTGCCCAGGGTCGCGCAGCTCAAACGCCTGCCCGCGCCCCTGGTCGCCATGACCCTGGCCACGGCCCTGCAGTCACTGTTCCAGTTCGACGGCGTGGCCACCATCGGCAGTGCCTTCGGCGGCATTCCCCAGGGCTTGCCGGCGCTGCAGTTGCCCGAGATCAGCCTGCCCCGGGTGCTGGACCTGATCGGCCCGGCCTTCGCCATCGCCATGCTCGGCGCCATCGAGTCGCTGTTGTCGGCGGTGGTGGCCGACGGCATGGCCGGCACCCGCCACGACTCCAACCAGGAACTGATCGGCCAGGGCATCGCCAACCTGGCCACGCCGCTGTTCGGCGGATTCGCCGCCACCGGCGCGATTGCCCGCACCGCGACCAATATCCGCAACGGCGGCAGCAGCCCGCTGGCGGGCATCGTCCATGCCTTGGTCCTGGTGCTGATCATCCTGTTTCTCGCGCCGCTGGCGGCCAATATCCCGCTGTGCGCCCTGGCCGCGATCCTGTTCGTGGTGGCCTACAACATGAGCGAGCTGCACCACTTCAAGCGCATGGTACAGCGGGCGCCCCGGGCGGACGTGGCGATTCTGCTGGCCACCTTTACCCTCACGGTATTCAGCGACCTGGTGATCGCGGTGAATATCGGGGTGATTCTGGCGATGCTGCATTTCCTGCGGCGCATGGCCTCCTCGGTGGAGGTGCAACAGGTGGTGGAACAGGACCTGCAGCACGAGCTGCACGGCAACGGCCAGTTGCATCTGCCACCGGGCGTGCTGATCTACACCATCGAGGGGCCGCTGTTCTTTGGTGCTGCGGAGACTTTCGAACGAGCGCTAGCGCAGACTCACAGCGACCCACGGGTGCTGATCATTCGCCTGAGACACGTGCCGTTCATGGACATCACGGGCTTGCAGATGCTGGAGGAAGTGATTGGCCAGCTGCATAAACGCGGGATCGTGGTGAAGCTGTGCGAAGCCAACCTCAAGGTCCACACCAAGCTTGAGCGGGTCGGCATCCTGCACGCCATCGGCGCGCAGAACTATCACCCTGACCTGAGCAGCGCCCTGACCACCACCCTGTAGCCGCTGCCGCAGGCTGCGAACGGCCCGCAGGGACGCAAGAAGCTGGACGGGAGATCGTCAGGCAAGCCCCTGCGGGGCTTTTCGCAGCCTCGCAGGCTCGGCAGCGGCTACAGCTGTCGAGCCTACATAGGCCCAAGCCCGGCGTCAGGCGAGGCTTTTGCTCACCACTTCGAACACGTCGCTGGACAGCTCGCCGGAAGTGCGGATGCGTTCCAGTTCGCCTTTCATCAGCGCCTGGCGGGCGCTGTCGTATTTGCGCCAGCGGGTCAGCGGCGCCAGTTGCCGCGAGGCGATCTGCGGGTTGAAGCCGTTGAGCTGGATCACCAGGTCGGCCAGGAAGCGGTAGCCGGAGCCGTCCGCGGCGTGGAAGTTGATCAGGTTCTGGCCGGCGAAGGCGCCGATCAGGGCGCGCACCTTGTTCGGGTTCTTGATGTTGAACGCCGGGTGCTGCATCAAGGCCTGGACCCGCTCCAGCCCGCCCGGCAGCGTGCTGCCGGCCTGGACGCTGAACCACTGGTCCATGACCAGGGCGTTGTCCTTGAAGTGCTCGGCGAACACCGCCAGGGCCTTGGCTTTCTCGGCCTCGAACGGCGAGTTGACCAGCACCGCCAGCGCGGTCAGGCGCTCGGTCATGTTGTCGGCGGCGTCGAACTGTTCGATGGCGGCCGCCAGCACTTGCGACTTCTCGGTGAGCATCAGGTACGACAGCGCGATGTTTTGCAGGGCGCGGCGAGCGAAGTGCGCGGACTCGGCGACATAGTCGGTGCTCCGGGAGACCTCGCGATTGGCCTGGTAACGCTTCCACAACGCATCGAACAGGCTATCGGCCAATTGCTGGCGGGCGAACTCGCGCGCCGCGTGAATGGCCTCGACATCCGCCACTTCGCTGATCTCGGTCAGGTAGGCCTCGCCCGGCAGCGAAAGCATTTCCGCGACCATGGCCTGGTCCAGGCTGTCATCGGCCAGAAGCGTGCCCAGCGCGGTGACCAGACGCTGGTCCAGCACCAGCGCCTGGCCCTGCTGATGCTGGGCAATCAGGTCTTGCAGCACCTGCACCGCCAGTTGCTGGCCGGCGTCCCAACGGTTGAAACCGTCGCTGTCGTGCTGCATGAGGAACATCAACTGGTCGCGGTTGTACGGGAAGCTCAGCTTCACCGGCGCCGAGAAACCGCGCAGCAAGGACGGCAGCGGCTTTTCGGCGATATCGACGAAGGTGAAGGTCTGCTCGGCTTCGGTCACCGAGATCACCCGCGAAGAGCCTTGCGCGGCGGCTTCGCCAGCCAGGCGCAGGGCAATCGCCGCGCCCTTGGAGTCCAGCAGGCCCAGCTCGACCGGAATCACGAACGGCAGTTTTTCCACCTTGTCCGGGGTTTGCGGGCAGCTCTGGCGGAAGGTCAGGCTGTAGGTCTTCGCCGCCGCGTCATAGGCCTCGCTGACCGCCAGGCGTGGGGTGCCGGCCTGGCTGTACCAGCGCTTGAACTGGCCCAGGTCGATGCCGTTGGCATCTTCCATGGCCTTGACGAAATCGTCGCAGGTCACGGCCTGGCCGTCGTGGCGTTCGAAGTACAGGTCGCTGCCCTTGCGGAAGCCTTCCGCGCCCACCAGGGTGCGGATCATGCCGACCACTTCCGATCCCTTCTCGTACACGGTCAGGGTGTAGAAGTTGGAGATCTCGATAAAGCTTTCCGGGCGCACGGCGTGGGCCATGGGGCCGGCGTCTTCGGCGAACTGGTGGGTGCGCAGGTAGGCCACGTCCTGGATGCGCTTGACCGTGCGCGAGTTCATGTCCGAGGAGAAACCGGCATCGCGAAATACCGTGAAGCCTTCCTTGAGCGACAGCTGGAACCAGTCGCGGCAGGTCACGCGGTTGCCCGACCAGTTGTGGAAGTATTCGTGGGCGACGATCGCTTCGACCCGCTGGTGCGCGGCGTCGGTGGCGGTCTCGGCGCGGGCCAGCACGGCGCTGGAGTTGAAGATGTTGAGGCCCTTGTTCTCCATGGCGCCCATGTTGAAGTCGTTGACCGCGACGATCATGAAGATGTCCAGGTCGTACTCACGGCCGTAGGTCTGTTCGTCCCAGCGCATGGACTTCTTCAGGCTGGTCATGGCGTGCTGGCACTTGTCGATGTTTTCCGGCTCGACGTAGATGCGCAGCGCGACTTCGCGCTGGTTCATGGTGGTGAAGCTGTCCTCGACGCACCACAAATCGCCCGCCACCAGGGCGAACAGGTAGGCCGGCTTCATGAACGGGTCTTCCCAGGTCGCCCAGTGCCGGCCGTCTTCGCCCGGACCGCTGGCGATCGGGTTGCCGTTGGACAACAGCACCGGGTAGCTGTGCTGCTCGGCCACCACGGTGGTGGTGAACTTGCTCATCACATCCGGGCGGTCGAGGTAGTAGGTGATCTTGCGAAAGCCCTCGGCCTCGCACTGGGTGCAGAACATGCCGCTGGACTTGTACAGGCCTTCCAGGGCGGTGTTGCTTTCCGGGTGGATCTTGACGCTGGTGTCGACGGTGAAGGATTCACTGGTCGGCTGCAGGGTCAGGTGGCTGGCGCTCAGCTGGTAATCCGCGGCCGTCAGCTCGCGATCGCCCAGGGACACCGACAGCAGCTCCAGCTGCTGGCCGTCGAGTACCAGCGGCGGCAGGCCGGCGCCATGCGCTGGGTTACGGCGCATCACCAGTTGCGCATGGACCAGGCTGTGGTCCTCGAACAACTCGAAGGTCAGGTGCGTTTCGTCGATCAGGTACTCGGGCGCCTGATAGTCCTTCAGGTAAATCATCTTCGGTTGTTCGGTGCGCATGCGGCGAATCCTTCTACTGATGCACGGCGAGCTGGTAGGCCGTGTATTTACGAATATTGATCACGCCGGTATCGAAGATCAGGTATTGGCCCTTGATCCCCAGCAGCGTGCCTTCGGCAATCGGGTTCTTGTCCAGGTTGAAGCTGACGATCTTGGCCGGGTACTGCTTGACCGGGTAGCGGATCTCGATCGGCTCGACATCGCTGACCGGTTGGATCGCCTGCAGGCCGAAGCGTTCCTGCAAGGCGCGCAGGCCCTCGGCGCAGGAAGCGAACAGCTGGTCGCGCACTTGCGCCAGGTCCACCGCTTCGGCGTCGCCCTTGAGCAACGCGCGCCAGTTGGTCTTGTCGGCCACCTGGGTGCGGAACAGGTCCTCGACGAAACCGGACTGCTGGCGGGTCGCCACGCGCATGATCGGCAGCGCCTGGCTGGCGCCCTGGTCAAGCCAGCGGGTCGGCAGCTGGGTGGCGCGGGTGATACCGACCTTGATCCCCGACGAGTTGGCCAGGTACACCACGTGGTCGGTCATGCAGAACCGCTCGCCCCAGGACGGCTCGCGGCAGGTGCCGGCGTCGTAGTGGCAGCGTTCCGGGCTCATGATGCAGATATCGCACTGGGCCAGCTTGGTCATGCACGGGTAGCAGTAACCCTGGCTGAAGCTGGTCTTGGTCTTGCGCCCGCAATGGGTGCAGTGGATCGCCCCCAGGTATTCCAGGCGCACGGTGCTGCCGATCAATGGATTGACCGGCACCTCGGTGTCGCCAAGGCGAAAGGCATACTGCACGTCCGCCCCGTCCAGGCGCGCCGACATTTTACTGATGGAGCCACGGCCGATCTCGATCAATGGATGGCATCCGACTTGAACAGGATGTTCGGCACTTCGATCGACTTCGACGCACATTCTTGCGGGCCCATGTAACCGGTGCGCTGCTCTTCGGGCAGGTTCTGCATTTCCCAGGCGATCATCGCCTGCAGGGACAGCTCGCGCTGCTCGGCGGTGAGCTTGCGGCCATCGGACCATTTGCCGATCTCTACCGCCAGTTTCAGGCTCTGGTAGATGTCCGGGGTGATGTTTTCAATCATTTCAACAAACGACGACATAAGCGGTCTCCAGCATTAGAGGGCCAGTTTACGGCGACTGTACAAGCCGCCCAACAAACCTGTGAGGCATCCGACGAGCAACCCACCGACGTGGGCGGCGTTGGCGATTTCACCGAAGCCGATCACCGAGATCAGCCCCGACAGACAAATCAGCAACCACACCAGCATCATCGCCAGGACTCCGCGAGGCAGGCGATAGACCGGGTTGGGCGACAGCAACTGATAGATCCAGCAATGCCCGAGCAGGCCGTACAGCACGCCGGACAAGCCACCGAACAGGCTCGGCCCGCTGAACAGGTATTGCGCGTAGTTCGACACCAGGCTGAACAGCAGCGTCAGGCCCAGCAGGTTGATGCTGCCCTGGCGTTGTTCGATGCGCCGCCCCAGCTCCCAGTACCACATGCCGTTCATGGCGATGTGCAGGAAGCCGAAGTGGATCAGCATCGGCGTGACCAGGCGCCACCACTGCCCCCCCGCCAGGCTGTCGGCCAGGGGCGTGAACTGGATGTAGTCGCCGACCACGCGAAATTCCAGGAAGGTCAGCCAGCGCAGGGTGCCGAGGTTTTCGCCGAGCAGGGTCAGGGCCCCGACGATCAGGCTCAGCAGCAGGATCAGCGCGGTGGCCGGGCTACGGCGCAATTGCTCGACGAACCCCGGCCGGCGCATGGCGGCGCCGGCCTCGGGGATGTCCAGTTGCTGCTCGGGGTCGCCCGCCGGAAAACGCTCGTACAACGAACGCACATCCTCGCTGATGGCGTCCGGCACCCAGAGCACCTGCTCCCCCGCTTCCTCGCTGACCCGGTGCGGCACCTGCATGCGCTGCAGCAGTTTGACGAAGCCACTCAGGTCCACATTCAACGGCAGACGCAATACCGCAACCGCACTCATTGCTGCTCCTCCGGCCGCTCGACATAGACCCAGACGAATTTATCCGGGTCCAGGCGGGTTTCCTGGTCCAGGCGATAAGCCACCAGCTTGCCGTAGAGCACCGCGCTGTAATCCAGACAGGCCAGGTTCGAGCGAATCGGCGCCGGTTTGCCGCTGCGCCAGTAATGGCCGACGAACAGCAGCGGCTCATCGACGCCGTAGCGCAGCAGGTTATTTTTCTCCGCCGAGGACAGCGGCGTGCGGGCCACCGGCTCGGGCAGCGCATCGGGCTGGAACACGATGTCGCCGTAGGTCTGCGGGTCGTCTTCCCAGAACTTGGTGCGGAAGAACGAACGGGTCAGGCCATCGCCGCTGGTCATGGTCAAGCCATGGGGCAGGCGCATGTCGGTGCCGCGCAGCAGGCGGTCGAACACGTTATTGGCGAAGCTGCCGGGGATCGCCGAGGCCTGGAGGAAGTGCTCGTCGATGCAGCCATCGGGGTATTGCGCCCGCAGCGGCTCGATCAGGCCGGCGTCCCAACAGGCATGCACCACGCGAAAACGCCCGGCGTCGACGAACAGCGGCATTTTGTAGAACCAGGCGAGGAAATCGTGCCAGTCCTTGGGGTACTGCTCGAATTGCGCCAGGGTCTCGTTGATCAGGCGGGCATGGCGCGGCGTGTGTTCGCGCACGAACTGCCTGCTGCTGCCGGGCGGTGCCGGGGTGACCCAGCCCAGGGCGTTGAACTCATGGTTGCCCATGACGCACAGCGCCTGGCCGGCCTCGACCATGTCGTGGACGATGTGCAAGGCTTCGCGGATCCGTGGGCCGCGGTCGATGATGTCGCCGAGGAACACCGCCATGCGCGACGAATGCCGCCAGACGCCACCCTGCTTGCGATAACCGAGCTTGTCCAGCAGGTGCTCAAGGGTCATGGCGCAACCGTGCACGTCACCGATCAGGTCGTAGCTAC
The DNA here is from genome assembly GCF_900115645.1 of Pseudomonas sp. NFPP07. Taxonomy (NCBI): domain Bacteria; kingdom Pseudomonadati; phylum Pseudomonadota; class Gammaproteobacteria; order Pseudomonadales; family Pseudomonadaceae; genus Pseudomonas; species Pseudomonas sp. NFPP07. The sequence goes on along the minus strand of NZ_FOXG01000005.1, from coordinate 67,066 downwards.
GCGCGGGATCGAGCATCAGTCGCCTCCACCACCCAGTCGACTGCCCCAGCCGAGCTTGGTCCGGCAGACCTCGTAATAGTTGTGGTCCAGCGGGTGGATCAGGCGCAGCTTCTGGGCCTTCTTGCTGACGGTGATGGTGTCACCGGGGGCACAGGTGAAATGGTTCTGCCCGTCGCAGGAAACCTGCGGGTAGATCTGCATATCCTTGGACACGACGATTTTCAGCTCGCTGTTGCCATCGACCACGATCGGCCTTCCCGACAAGGTATGGGGGTACATCGGCACAATCACAATGGCGTCGAGCTTGGGATGCATGATCGGCCCGCCAGCGGACAAGGCGTAGGCGGTGGAGCCGGTCGGCGTGGCGACGATCAGGCCGTCGGCCTTCTGGCTGCAGACGAACTGACCGTCGATGTAGATCTCGAACTCGATCATCCGCGTCGACTTGCCCGGGTGCAGCACCACATCGTTGAGCGCATCGCCCTGGCCGATGGCTTCGGCGTGGCGCCGTACTTCGGCCTGCAGCAGGAAGCGGTTTTCCACCAGATAGTGGCCGTCGAGGACCTCGGCGACCTTGACCTCCAGCTCGTCCGGACGAATGTCGGTGAGGAAGCCCAGGCTGCCGCGGTTGATCCCCAGCACCGGGATGTTGTGGCGCGCCAGGGCACGGGCCGCGCCCAGCAGGCTGCCATCGCCGCCGACCACGATCACCATGTCGCAGACTTCGCCCAGCAGCTTGCGCGAGGAGGTCTGCAGGCCGTGGCCGGGCAGGACTTCGGCGATGGTGTCTTCGAGGATCACATGCAGGTGGCGGGCGAGCAGAAACTTTTTCAGTCGGCGAACTGTGTCCAGCACCTGCGAACTGCCCAGGCGACCGATAATGCCGATATTGCGAAATTGCTCCATGGGGCTCCTGCAGGGGTTCTGGGACGGGCAAAGCAGAGATTATGGGCGAAAGCCGGCCATAGACAAAATCCTTTCAGCCTCGACGTTAGGCGCTATGCTCGCAGAATGATCCTGTTTCCCGGCTTGCTCGACCTCCCCCGCCAGTTGCGCCACCCCGAAGTGCGCGACCTGGCCTGGGTCATCCTCGCGCCGCCGATGCTCGACGAGACTCCCTGGCCGCAGCGCCATCCACTGGCCGGCAGCGACTGGGTGCAGGCGCCACAGCTGCTGGCGCACTGGCTGCGCCAGCTGGACCAGGACGGCCGCGCCCTGCGCCGCTGGCTGGCCCTCGGGCCGACCAAGCGCCTGGGTCTCTACTACGAACGCCTGTGGCAATTTGCCGTACAGCACGCGCCCGGTGTCGAGCTGCTGGCGGCCAACCTGCCGATCCGCCGCGCCGGCCACACCCTGGGCGAACTGGACATGCTGCTGCGCGATCGCGACGGCATTCACCACCTGGAACTGGCGATCAAGCTCTACCTCGGCCCGCAATCGGGCAACGGCGCGGACACCGCCTTATGGCTGGGCCCCGGCTGCCACGACCGCCTGGACCGCAAGCTGGCGCACCTGAACGAGCACCAGCTACCGATCTCCGCCCGGGCCGACAGCCTGGAGGTGCTGGCGGCCATGGATATCCAGGACTTCAGCGCCCACCTGTGGCTCGGCGGCTACCTGCTCTACCCCTGGCCCGGCACCACGCAACCGCCCCGCGGCGCCCACCCGCAGCACCTGCGCGGACGCTGGCTGCATCAGCGCGACTGGCCGGCCTTTATCGATCAAAGCCCGCCCGGGCGCTGGCAACCCTTACCGCGCCAGGCCTGGCTGGCGCCAGCGTCCTACCCGGCGGAACAAACCTGGAGCGCCCCCCGGCTGCAAGCCTGGCTAGAGGAGCTCGACCCGCACGCTCCGGCGCAATTGCTGGTGCGCCTGACGGAAAACCGCGCCGGCGATTGGGAAGAAGCCGAACGCCTGTTCCTGGTGGCGGACCTCTGGCCGAACGTCCCCGGAACCAGTTGAGCCTCCGCCTGCCCCCTGTAGGAGCGAGCTTGCTCGCGATAGCGTCATACCTGACACACCACGGTGCCTGCATCGCCAGCAAGCTGGCTCCTACAGGGTGCGCGGTGGACCCTCACATCACCGACAAGCGAACGGCCAGCGCCGCCAGGGTCACCAGCAGCACCGGCAGGGTCAGCACGATGCCGACCTTGAAGTAGCGGCCCCAGCCGATATGAATGTTCTTGCGCTCCAGCACGTGCAGCCAGAGCAAGGTGGCCAGGCTGCCGATCGGGGTGATCTTCGGCCCCAGGTCGCTGCCGATCACGTTGGCGTAGATCATCGCGTCCTTGACCAGGCCGCTGGCCTGGCTGGCGTCGATGGACAACGCGCCGATCAGCACCGTGGGCAGGTTGTTCATGATCGATGACAAGACCGCGGTCAGCAGCCCGGTGCCCATGGCCGCGCCCCAGATGCCGTAGTCGGCGAAGCGGTCGAGCCAGCCGGCCAGGTGGGTGGTCAGCCCGGCATTACGCAAGCCATACACCACCAGGTACATGCCGAGGGAAAAAATCACGATCTGCCACGGCGCTTCCTTGAGCACCTTGCGCGTGGAAATCTTGTGGCCCCTGGCCGCGATGCCCAGCAGCAGGGCCGCGCACACCGCCGAAATCGCGCTGATGGGAATGCCCAGCGGCTCCAGGGCAAAACACCCCAGCAGCAGGATGACCAGCACCCACCAGCCGGCGACGAAGGTGGCCTTGTCGTGGATCGCGCTGGCCGGCTGTGCCAGCTCTTCGGGGTCGTAGGCCTGCGGAATGTCGCGGCGGAAGAACCACAGCAACACCGCCAGGGTCGCCGCCACGCTGACCAGGTTCACCGGCAGCATCACCGCGGCGTACTGGTTGAAACCGATATTGAAGAAGTCCGCGGAAACGATGTTCACCAGGTTCGACACCACCAGCGGCAGGCTCGCGGTATCGGCGATAAACCCGGCGCCCATGACGAACGCCAGGGTCGCGGCCCGGGAGAAACGCAACGCCAGCAGCATGGAAATCACGATCGGCGTGAGAATCAGCGCCGCCCCGTCGTTGGCGAACAGCGCCGACACCAGCGCCCCCAGCAGCACCATGAAGGCAAACAGCTTGCGTCCGCTGCCCTGCCCCCAGCGCGCCACATGCAAGGCGGCCCAGGCGAAAAAACCGGCCTCGTCGAGCAGCAGGCTGATGATGATCAAGGCGACGAAGGTGCCGGTGGCGTTCCAGATGATCTGCCAGACCACCGGGATATCCGTCAGTTGCACCACCCCGAACAGCAGCGCCAGCACCGCACCGAGCACCGCGCTCCAGCCCACGCCGAGGCCCTTGGGTTGCCAGATCACCAGGGTAATGGTCAGCAGGAAAATCAATGAAGCAGTCAGCATGCCAGGCAGCCTTGAGCAGAAAGTGAGGTAAAGGGGGAATTCAGCAGCAGCGCACGGGGCGATCGATCATGGTCTGCAGGCGTTGCAGGTCCTCCTGCAGCCAGGGACTGTTGGCCTCCAGCGTGTCCTGCAGCAGTGTGCTCACCCAGGGTGACAATTGCGGGTGCAGCCGGTAGTAGATCCATTGCCCCTGGCGGCGATCGGCCAGCAGGCCGCAGCTGCGCAACAGCGCCAGGTGCCGGGAGATCTTCGGCTGGCTCTGGCCCAGGGCGGCGGTCAGCTCACAGACACACAATTCGCCTTCGCGGGTCACGAGCAAGGCGATGCGGCTGCGGGTTTCGTCGGCAAGCGCCTTGAACAGCTCGGCGGGGTTGAGAGAGTCGGACACCAGGGCCACTCCAGGCATTTGGAGCGGCGAATATATGAATATTCAGATATGCGGTAAAGCGCTTTTACCGTGGCGAGTGGAATATTCCATTACCTACGGGAGCCGACTGACCGACTCCCGCGGCGCCAGGATCAGGGCTTTTTGTGCTGCTCGACCCACTGGGCATAGGCGTTGATGAAGTTCTGCAGGAACGGCTTGACCGACTCGGACAGCTTGCCCGCCTCGTCGAAGGCCGAACCGGCGCCGCCCAGGTAGGCTTCCGGCTGCTGCATGCATGGCACATTGAGGAACACCAGGGACTGGCGCAGGTGATGGTTGGCGCCAAAACCGCCGATAGCGCCCGGGGATGCACTGATCACTGCCCCCGGCTTGCCGCTCCAGGCGCTCTTGCCGTAGGGGCGCGACCCCACGTCGATGGCGTTTTTCATCGGTGCGGGAACCGAGCGGTTGTATTCCGGAGTGACGAACAGCACGGCGTCGGCTGCTCTCACCTGTTCACGGAAAGTCCTGTAGGCTGCCGGTGGATCCACATCGATGTCTTCGTTGTAGAGCGGCAGATCGCCGATCTCGACAATCTTCAGCCGCAGGTTGGTCGGCGCCAGTTCCGCGAGGGCCAGCGCCACTTTCCGGTTGATCGAGGCCTTTCTCAGGCTGCCCACCAGTACTGCAATCGTGTAGACGTTGCTCATAGCGAATTCCCGACTTCTGGTTGAGGAGGCTGGTAGTTATAGATGATCCACCCTGCCCACAGCCACCCGTCGAAGGAAGTTCCGTGGGCTTTTCCAGGCTTCACGCCAGCTGCAATCAGGGCCGCGGACTATTTTTTTTCCGCCGCTAAACTTAGTTCGCCCAAGCACGGTCTACAGGACCGCAAATTGAGTGTTTTATCTCCAGAGGCTCTAAAGATGGCAGCAGTACTCGTCGGACAATTTCATGCAAGGGACGCGGAAGGCCGTGTCTATTCGGTGCATGAGTTCCAGGAATCCACCCCCTCGCCAGAGGGTATCGCCGGCTCGGAGCCCGTCACCACCTATCGCCTGGCCATTGGCGATCGCGTCAACAAAATGGACGACAACCAGTTTCTCCTCGTGCAATCGGGCATCACCCTCATTCGCGAACCCGAGACCATCCTTCCTTCATAACGTACCGTTATGAGCAGAAGTCATAGGCGCGGACATGGGTTAGGATTCAGTGTGAATCCCCCACCGGCTGGACATGGACTTCAAGCATGCGTTTACGTCATATCGAAGTGATTCAGGCGCTCCTGCAAACCGGACACCTGGGCACGGCCGCCGAGCTGCTGCAATTGCCGGTGGCCGAGGTGGAAACGATCCTGCGCGACGCCGAAAGCCAATCGGGCTTCATGCTCTTCGCCAGTGTTCGCGGACGCCTGCAAGCCACTCGCGAGGCCCGCGAGCTACAGCCGGCGATCGCCACCCTGTATGACGCCTTCGAACCCGTGCAACGCCTGGCCGACAGCCTGAAGCAATACCAGGCGCCGCCCTTGCGCATCATCGGCACCCCGCCCCTGGCCCAGCAATTGTTGCCGCAGAGCATCGCCGCCCTGCGCCGGCGTTTTCCCGACACCCCGTGCCACCTCGCCAGCCAGGGCACCCGCGACATGGTCAAGAGCCTGCTGCTGCGCGAAGGCGAACTGGGCCTGAGCCTGCACAACCCCGACCACCCCGATATCCAGTGCGTGGCCCTGGCCCAGGGCAAGCTGCAATTGCTGGCGCCCCACGGCTGGCTGCAACCGAAGCAGAAGTACATTTCCCTGCAGGACCTGGCGGGCCAGGCCATGGTTGGCCTCGAAGGCCAGGACCCGCTGAGCGTGACCCTCGACGGCAAGCTGCAGAACCTGCGCCCGAGCCCGACGATCCACACCCGGGTACAGACCCACCAGATGATGCGCAGCATGGTCGAGGCCGGCGAAGGCCTGGCGATTGTCGACCCCTTCACCGCCCTGGGTGCGCGCGAAGGCGGGCTGGACGTCTGCCCGCTGTCGCCGCCGATCCCAGTCACCCTCTATGCGCTGACCCGCGGCGGCAGTCCATCCTCGCCCACCCTGGAAGCGCTGCTGGAAACCCTCACGGAAAAGGCTGAAGGGATGCTGGCCGGCTAGACCCCGGCTTGCCGTGCCAGCTCGTCGTTGAACAGCCGATACCAGAAAATCGCCACCTCGGCCGTGGTCGGGTCGATCCCGCGGTAACGCAGGTGATCGATGCCACCGACCACATAACCGCAGCGCTCGTACAAGCGGCAGGCCCCCAGGTTGTTGTTCTGGGTCTCGAGCATGATGCCCGGCAGTTTTTTCTTGCGGCTCCAGAACTGCGCCACATCCAGCAGGGCCTTGGCCACCCCGTGGCGCCGCGCCGGCGCATGCACCGCCAGCTCGTCGATATGGGCGTAACCGTTCCAGTTGGTGCTGACCACCACATGGCCGACCGGTTCGTCGTCCAGGTAGGCCATGAACACCGCGCTGTCCGCGGCATCGCGATAGCTGCTGAACTCTTCGGGGTCGATGCCGTAGCACTTGCGGTACGGGGTGATGGGGTGCAACGGCCACTTGGCCACCACCTGCCCGCTCTGTGCCTGGGCATAGGCGCTGACTTCGAAGCTGAAATCGCTGCCCCAGACATACGCGGCGAAACCGTCGTCGGCCACGCGCACCGACAGGCCGGGGTACTTGGGATTGATCATTGGCTGCATAGCGGGAAACGTCCTCAAACCTTGATGCAATCGACGGTGTACTGCCGCCCATTGCCTTCGTCTTCATGCTGCAATCCATGCACATCCGCGACAAAGCCGGGAAAGCTGCTATCGAACGTACGGGCGAAAGCCAGGTAATCGATGATCGAGCGGGTCGACTCGGTGAAGCGCTCGCCCGGCATGATCAGGGGAATACCCGGCGGGTATGGCACCAGCATCACCGCCGCCACCCGCCCGGCGAGGGCATCGATGGACACCGCCTCGACCTCGCCCCGCACCAACTGATCGTAGGCGTCGGCGGGCTTCATCGCCACCTCCGGCAGCACGGTGTACATGCGCTTGAGGTGCTTGGCCGTGGCATTGCTGCGGTAGCAGGCATGCAACTGATCGCACAGGTCGCGCAGGCCCATGCCCTGGTACCGCGTCATGTCCTGCTGGGCGATGCTCGGCAGGCAGGCGGCGAGGCTGACGTTGGCGTCGTAGTTGCGCTTGAACTCCAGCAACTCGGTCAGCAGGGTGCTCCACTTGCCTTTGGTGATGCCCATGGAAAACAGCACCAGGAACGAATACAGGCCGGTCTTTTCCACCACCAGCCCGCGCTCCCAGAGAAACTTGCTGACCACCGCCGCCGGGATCCCGCGCTCGCTCAGGGCACCGCCGGCGGTAAGCCCGGGCATCACCAGGGTGACCTTGATCGGGTCCAGCAGCACATAGTCGTCGGTCACCCCGGCGAACCCGTGCCACTCGCCTTCCGGCTCCAGCAGCCAGTCCGCGGTGCTGACCTGGTCGATGCCTTCCACCCGCTCTGGCTGCCAGATGGAAAACCACCAGTCGTCCGCGGCGATGTGCTGGCGCAGGTTGGCCAGGGCCCGGCGGAAGCTCAGGGCCTCGTCGAACATTTCCTGCAACAGCGAGCGCCCCGCCGGCCCCTCCATCATCGCCGAGGCCACGTCCAGCGAGGCGATGATGCTGTATTGCGGCGAGGTGGAGATGTGCATCATGAAGGCTTCGTTGAAGCGGTCGCGATCCAGCTGCCGGGCGCCGCCGTCCTGCACATGGATCATCGAGGCCTGGCTGAAGGCCGCCAGCAGCTTGTGGGTGGAATGGGTGGTGAACACCAGCGGGCTGTCGGCGCTGCGCGAGGTGCCCATGCCGTAACGCCCCTCGAAGAATTCATGGAAGGCCGCATAGGCGTACCAGGCCTCGTCGAAGTGCAGCACCTCGACGCTGTTGCCCAGGCTCTGCTTGATCAGCTCGGCGTTGTAGCAAAGGCCGTCGTAGGTCGAGTTGGTGACCACCGCCAGCTTGACCTTGGGCGGCCGCCCCTGGGTCAGCGGGTTGGCGTCGATCTTGGCCTGGATCGACTCGCGGCTGAATTCGCTCAGGGGGATCGGGCCGATGATCCCCAGTTCGTTGCGCTCCGGGCAGAGGAACAGCGGGATGGCACCGGTCATGATGATCGAGTGCAGCACCGACTTGTGGCAGTTGCGATCCACCAGCACCAGGTCATCGCGACCGACCATGGAGTGCCAGACGATCTTGTTGGCGGTCGAGGTGCCGTTGATCACGAAGAAGGTGTGGTCGGCGCCGAAATTGCGCGCCGCCCGCGCCTCGGCTTCCGCCAGGGGGCCGGTGTGATCGAGCAGCGAACCCAGCTCCGGGACCGATACCGACAGGTCCGAACGCAGGGTGTTTTCGCCGAAGAACTGGTGGAACGCCTGGCCCACCGGGCTTTTGCGATAGGCCACGCCACCGCCGTGCCCCGGGGTGTGCCAAGAATAGTTGGAGTCCGCCGTATGTTGCACCAGCGCCTTGAAAAATGGCGGCAACAGGCCATCGAGGTAATTGCGCGCCGCCCGCGCCACCTGGCGCGCCAGAAACGGTACGGTGTCTTCGAACAGGTAAAGAATGCCGCGCAGCTGATTGAGCTCGCTCATGGCGTCGGCCGGGGCGTTTTCCAGGGTCACCTGCTCGCCCAGGGCGAAGATCGGCAGGTTCGGCGCGCGCACCCGGGCCAGGCGGATCAGCTCCACCATGTTCTGCAGCAAGTGGGTGTTTTCCCCGGCGCCTTCGGCGGCGATCAGCATGCAGGCCAGGCCGTGGTGGGTCGAGGCCACCAGGCGCCCTTCGGCATAGTCCACCGCGGAAAAGATGCTGAAGCCTTCCTGCTCCAGTTCCCTGGCGATCCCCCGCACCCGGTCGCCGGCGACGGTGTCGGCCTTGATGTCGCGATGCACGATAAGGACGGGGAATTTCAGGTCTTTGTACATGACACCAGGCATCCTGAGGCGGCGGACAAGGGTCCGCCAATCACCTCAGGGTAGAAGCTCGGGGGCCGGCGCGTAACCCCGTCAACGATCTCCTGTAACAAAAGGTCGCCCACGAACAACTACTGCTGCTGGGCCTTGGCCTCGGCCAGCTGGGTCCAGAGCGCCGGGGCACCGGCGGATTTGGCGATGATCTCGAGACGCACCTGGTGCTCGGCCAGCTCGGCTTCGCTGGCGCGAATGATCCGCCCGCGCTGGCGATCCGCCGACAGACGCCGGATTTCGCTGGCGCGGTTGCCCGAACCTTCGCTGCCGTTGCCGTCCGAGGCGTTGCCGGCCAGGGACAGGCTGGTCTGGCCGCCGGTCATGGTCAGGTAGACGTCGGCGAGAATCTCCGAGTCGAGCAAGGCGCCGTGCAGTTCACGGCCGGAGTTGTCGACGTCATAGCGCTTGCACAAGGCATCGAGGCTGTTGCGCTGGCCGGGGTGGCGTTCCCGGGCCATCAACAGGGTATCGAGGATGGTGCAGTGCTGGGTGATGTCGGCGCGGTCGTGCCGGCCCATCAGGGCGAATTCGTTGTTGATGAAGCCAACGTCGAACGCCGCGTTGTGGATGATCAGCTGCGCGCCCTGGATGAATTCGAAGAACTCGTCGGCGACTTCGGCGAAGCGCGGCTTGCCCACCAGGAACTCGTTGGTGATGCCGTGGACGCCGATCGCGCCCTCGTCGCTCTCGCGATCCGGTTGCAGGTAGACATGGAAATGCCGACCGGTCAGGCGCCGTCCGATCAACTCGACGCAACCGATTTCAATGATCCGGTGGCCGTCGGTCACCGGCATGCCGGTGGTTTCGGTATCGAGTACAACAGATCTGTTGGCCATCAGGGGTCAGTTCTCAACGGTGGAAGTCTTTCAAGGCGCGGGATTTTAGCACGCTCTCGCGGCATGGCACGCATGGCGGATTCGCCTGGTCCCGGCGTGCGCAGTTTTTAACAATCATTCGCAAAGCTCATGCAGTTCGCCGCGTGGCGGCTTGTTAGGGTGCCCGCCCCTATTTTCAGCGGACCTCGCCCTGTTATGACCCCCTGCAAAACCCGCCTGACCTTGCTGCTCTGCGCCTGCCTGTTCGCCGACGTCGGCCAGGCCACCAGCCTGGTAATCAGCACCGACATCACCATGAGCCTGGCCTTGAGCACCACCGAAGGCAGTTCGAAAGCCACCAGCTCGTTCAAGGACGACAAACTCGTGCTCGCCGCCAAGACCGATGCCGCGGCCTTTGTCGCCAGCGCCGGCGAGATCCGCGGCGCCCAGCTGGAAGCGGCCATGCGGCACATTCGCCAGACGCTCGGCAACCCAGGGTACTCCGACCTGCAACTGGCCAGCGCCATCCTCACCCTTTGACCGTCCCGGAACAGAATCACTAATTCAGCCCGCGCATTACGCGTTTCTTTAACTGAGCAAGGCCCTTGCGCTACCGTACGGCCCACTCAGGCGGGCGGGGGCAGGCACCCGGCCTTGCTCTCACTTCCAGGAAACCGCCCTCCCATGCTCGAGACTCGACAGATGCTCCCACTGCTGCTGGCCGCGGCCTTCATCAGTGGCTGTTCTTCCCTTCCGGCAACCGACAGCGACGCCGGGCCACGACCGTTGATCGTCGCCCATCGCGCCGGCGCCGCGGACTTTCCCGAGAACACCCTGCTGGCCATCGACAACGCCCTGCGCAACGGCGTCGACATGCTCTGGCTGACCGTGCAACTGAGCCGCGACGGCGTGCCGGTGCTGTATCGACCGGCGGACCTGAGCGCCAATACCCCGGCGTCCGGCACGGTCAGCGAGAAAACCCTGGCGCAGTTGCAAACACTGAATGCCGGCTGGAACTTCAAGCAGACCGCGGCCGATGGCCAGGTGACCTTTCCCTATCGCTCCCAGGCGGCAACCATCCCCTCATTGCAGCAGGCGCTGGCGGCGATCCCCGGCTCGGTGCCGGTCATTCTCGATATGAAGGCCCTGCCTGCTGCGCCCCAGGCCAAGGCGGTCGCCCAGGTGCTGGAGCAGCTGCATGCCTGGAACCGGGTGCTGATCTACTCCACCGATGCCAGCTACCAGCAGGCGTTCGCGCACTATCCGCAAGCGCGGCTGTTCGAGTCCCGGGACGACACCCGGGATCGACTGGCCAGCGTCGCCCTGGCCCACAGCTGCACGGCACCGCCGGCGCCAGACAGTTGGGTGGCCTTCGAGTACCGGCGCCCGGTGCAGTTGGTCGAGGCCTTCACCCTGGGCGAGGCCCGCTCCAAGGTCGATGCCCGGCTGTGGACGCCCGCCGCGGTGGACTGCTTCCAGTCCCGGGGCAAGGTGCGGATGCTGGCGATTGGAATCAACACGGCCGAGGATTACCAGGCGGCCGCCTGCCTGAAGATGGACGCGGTGCTGGTGGATTCGCCCCGCGTGATGCGGGAAGTGAAACAGCGGCTCGAACGGCCGCTGCGTTGCAACTGACTAAAGGCTCAAAGCATCAGGCCTGCTTGTAACCGCGCACTTCGTCAACGCCGCGGTTGGCCAGTTGGTCGGCCCGTTCGTTGCCGTGGTGGCCGGTATGGCCGCGTACCCATTTCCAGGTGACCTGGTGGCGGTTGACCTGCTCATCGAGCTGCTGCCACAGGTCGGCGTTTTTCACCGGTTCCTTGGCCGCGGTTTTCCAGCCGCGCTTTTTCCAGTTGGCCATCCACTCGTTGATGCCCTTCATCACGTACTGCGAGTCGGTGACCAGCACCACCTGGCACTCGCGCTTGAGCTCTTCCAGGCCGCGGATCGCCGCCATCAGCTCCATGCGGTTGTTGGTGGTGTTGGCCTCGCCGCCCCAGAGTTCCTTCTCCACGCCCTTGAACACCAGCAGTGCGCCCCAGCCTCCCGGGCCAGGATTGCCCTTGCAGGCGCCGTCGGTGAAGATTTCTACGCTATCGCTCATGCCAGACTTCCAATCGAAAATACCTGTGGCTTGCCGATCGTCGATCGACAACGCCCAAGCCGGGCAGGTTCGGCCCGGCTGAATTAAAGAGGGGGTTCGCTGTGCCGGCGGTTGACCTTGGCCATCGGCAGCGGCACCAGCTTGCCCATCGGCTCGCGGCGTACCTGGCGCACCGGGCGCAGGCCGACCACTATCTTGCGCGCCACCAGCAGGTAGAAACCGCCGCCGGACAGTTGCCAGTCCCCGGCCTTGCGCTCCCAGCCGGCCAACCGAGCCTGCCAGGCCGCCGAAGCAAGCGGCGGACGATAGCACCCGAAGCGGCGTTTCTCCAGCGCGAAGCCCAGCAGGTTCAACCAGTCGGCGACCCGCGATGGGGAAATGCAGCGCGCCTTGCGCAAGGCGTCATGGGCGAACGCATGCCGCAGGCCCCAGCTGCTCCAGGGATTGATACCGACGATCAACAGATGCCCGCCCGGTCGCACGGCGCTGGCGGCTTCGCGCAGCAGGCCGTGGGGCGACAGGCAGAAATCCAGGCCGTGCTGCAGCACCACCACATCGGCAGCATGCTCGCTGAGCGGCCAGGCCTGCTCCTCGCAGACGATCTCGACGCCGGGCAGCGGCGCGCCCAGGCGGACATTGCGCTGCACCTGGGGCGCCGCCGGCGGGGTTTGCGCCGATGGGCCGTAATGCACCAGGTAGCCGCCGAAGAAGCGCCCCAGCTCGTCGTCGAGCATGCGCCGTTCTTCATCCAGCAGAAATTGCCCCAGTGGCCCGGACAGCCACTCACGGGCAGCACTGATCAGGGCCAGCCAGTCAGGATCGGCCTGAGCGAACGCTTTATCGGTCATTGCATTCTCCAACCCGCCAAGAAGTTCTAAGATGCGCCAATGTTTTCCGCTTGGCGACTCCAACGATGATACAGATCAGTGCCCTGCCCGCGTTCACCGATAACTACATCTGGTTGTTACAGGACCACAGCCATCAGCGTTGCGCAGTGGTCGACCCGGGTGACGCCGCACCGGTGCAGGCCTGGCTCGCCGAACATCCGGGCTGGGTGCTGAGCGATATTCTGGTGACCCATCACCACCACGACCATGTCGGCGGTGTCGAACAGCTGAAAAAAGCCAGCGGCGCCAGGGTCTGGGGCCCGGCCAACGAAAACATCCCGGGGCGCGACGTGGCCCTGAACGACAACGACCGCGCCAGCATCCTTGGCTGGGACTTCGACATCTACGCGGTGCCCGGGCACACCCTGGGGCATATTGCCTACTACCATCACGGCCTGCTGTTTTGCGGCGACACCCTGTTCGCCGCCGGTTGCGGGCGCCTGTTCGAGGGCACGCCGGAGCAGATGCACCATTCGCTGAGCCGCCTGGCCGCGTTGCCCGCGGACACCCTGGTGTACTGCACTCACGAATACACCTTGAGCAACCTGCGTTTTGCCCAGGCGGTGGAACCGGATAACCCGGACATCGCCGAGCGCCTGCGCAAAGTCAGCGAACTGCGGGAAAACGGCCGCATGACCCTACCCTCCACCCTGGCCCTGGAAAAGCTCACCAATCCTTTCCTGCGTACCGGTGAAACATCCGTTAAACAAAAAGCGGACGAACGGAATGGCCTCGATAACCGGGCTCAGAGTGCGGTTTTTGCTGCCTTGCGGGCTTGGAAAGATAAGTTCTAAGCAGGTTGCGGGTTGGTACGAAAATTCTGAATGGTTGACCGCACCGGGTGCGCTTTCTAGAATCGCCCGACATTTTTGCCCGGAACTTACTTCCAGCCAATGTCGTCATCTATTCGTAAATCCATCAATTCAGACGCATTGACGCGGTTGGCTCAAGCCATCGCGGTGGCTGTGTCCGCCACCCTGGCGGGCTGCCAAAGCACGAGCCACGTCCCGCAAACCGACGCTTCGCACACCCAGAATTTCAACGCCCGCATCAAGCAGAAACCCATCTGGCTGAATGAAAAACCCAGCCCACAATTGCCCCAGGACGTCTGGGCGCGCATGCGCGAAGGTTTCCAGTTGCAGGAAGGCATCGGCGTCAACCCGCGCATCGAACAGCAGCGCCTGTGGTTCGCCAGCAACCCCTCGTTTCTCGAGAATGCCAGCGAACGCGGCAGCCTCTATATCCATTACATCGTCGAACGCCTTGAAGAACGCAACATGCCGCTGGAGCTGGCCCTGCTGCCAGTGATCGAGAGCGCCTACAACCCAATGGCCTATTCCCGGGCCGACGCGGTAGGCCTCTGGCAGTTCATCCCGTCCACCGGGCGTTCCTTCAACCTGCGCCAGACCCGCTTCTACGATGGCCGTCGCGACATTACCGCCTCGACCACCGCGGCCATGGATTACCTGACCCGCCTGCACGACATGTTCAACGGCGACTGGCTGCTGGCCCTGGCGGCCTACAACGCTGGCGAAGGCACGGTCAGCCGGGCCATCGAGCGCAACGAGAAGCTCGGCCTGCCCACCGACTACTGGAACCTGCCGCTGCCGTCGGAAACCCAGGCCTACGTGCCCAAGCTGCTGGCCCTGTCCCAGGTGGTGCTGGCGCCGGAAGCCTATGGCGTGAACCTGAACCCGATCGCCAACGAACCCTACTTCCAGGTCGTCGAGATCAACCAGCGCATGGACCTGTCCAAGGTCGCCGCGGTGGCCAATATCGACGAAGACGAGCTGTTCCAGCTCAACCCGGCCTTCAAGCAGCGCACCACCATCGACGGTCCCCAGCACCTGCTGGTGCCGACGTCCAAGGCGCAACTGCTGAGCGCCAGCCTGTCGACCATGAAACCCGAAGAGCTGATCAGCCAGCGTTCGTTCAAGCCGGTGTTCGAGGGTGCCGACAGTCGCGAAATGGCCCAGGCCAAGCGCAACTATCGGGTCAAGCGTGGCGATAACCTGTCGCAGATCGCCAAGGCCAACAAGGTCGACGTCAAGGACCTGCAACGCTGGAACAAGCTCAGCGGCAAGCAGCTCAAGGTCGGCCAGACCCTGGTCATGCAGGACACCCGGGCCAAGGCCAGCAGCAAGACCAGCGCCAAGGCTTCCGGCAAGAAGACCCTGGTCGCCCGCGCCGACAAGAAGTCGACCCAGTACAAGGTCAAGCAAGGCGATTCGCTGTACATGGTGGCCAAGCGCTTCAACGTCGAGATGCAGCACCTCAAGCGCTGGAATCCCCGCGCCGGCCAGGCTCTCAAGCCAGGCCAGATGCTGACCGTCTACCTGCCTCACTGATCTGTAGCTCCTGACGCAGGCCCTCCTGCGCCAGCAAGATCGCCGCGACCGTGCCGGTCGTTCGCAGCCTTCGGCAGCGGCTACAAGGCTGTCTTGA